>JBDNFN010000050.1:0-9312 GCA_041689795.1 Fuerstiella sp.
AAATACGCTCCCGCCGCGGGCGGAAGCGATGTCGTCCTGCTGGTCAACACGGGAGAAGAAGAAGCTGGCACACTGGACTTCACGCTATGGTATCGCGATCGACTTTACATGTTCCGATCAAGAGAAACCGTTGCGGCCTTCTCAAAAGATCCACTTCGCTACGCCAATCAGTATTGATTGAGCACCGTGAATAAACGTTGCCGCTGGCGGTCATTGCCTCCAGCGGCTTTTTTATGCGCTGAATTCCGATGAGGACGGTGTGGTTGAGGCAGCAGGTCTAAATCTGCTGTTTTGCAGTCGTCAACACGCAGAACTTTTTGCCGATGATGTTGCAGTTTCTACATTTCTGTCGGCGCATTGCCGCAGAAAGTGCCGGAGGAGGTGTGAAACTTCTACAAAATCCGGCGTTCATCATTTGTTCCGGTGTTTTTATTGAAGAACTCGTACGCCGTTTTCGTTTTTTGGAACAAAACCGTGTTGACATAAAAAGTCGATTGGAGATATCACTCGGTCTCTCAAGCCGAACTCAACTCTGAGTTCAACATTGCACTCTCATCCCCTTCCTTTCCCAACCGGGAAATTCAACGAGACGGATTCTTATCTCAAGAGTCCAGTAGATTCACGCACTACCTTGTCATTGCCTGTGATCTGCAGTCGCGTTTGCGTTCTCTCAATCCTGCCTCTCTCCTTTCGACCCGCTCACAAGTTGAGGACATCATGAACGAGTACCCCTCTGGCGCTCATCATGGACCACAAATTCTTCAGTTTCCTGGTGCAAAGTCGCATACAGTAAACACCGTGGTTCCAGAAACACCCTTTCAAACACCTGCGGAAACGACTCCTGCACCTCAAGCGGTGCTGGTCTTTTCGCCGCGGCCCGGAGCTCGTCAGTTGCTCGCTGACGATGTTCGCAAGCGAGGAATGTCGGTTTGCGAAACCGACAGTCCCGACGCAATGCTGTTTCACCTGAGTCGTCAGGAGTTTCAGATTTGTATCATCGACGACGCAGATCAGGTGTCACGATTGCAGGAAGTCAACGCCGCAATCAGAAACCATTCACGAGCAGCTCAGGTATTGTGCCTTGTTTCAGAAGATTCCCGCTGGGGTCGCGAAACAGTGCCAACATTTGAATGCGAAGTGATTGAACGACCGTTTTCGGCAACACGATTCGGTGCGGCTCTTCAAACGGCCATCCAGAAGAACGACCTGATTCGCGAGAACGAAAACCTGAAGCGTCAGTTACTGAATCGTAACCTGATGGATCTGGTTGGCAGCACACCGGCCATGCAGGCTCTTCGAGAGAGTATCCGAATTGCGGCGGACGACGATCGAACCGTTTTGGTTCGGGGCGAATCTGGCAGCGGGACAACTCTGATCGCTGAAGGTTTGCATCGCTGCAGTCGACGAGCCGAAAAGCCTTTCCTGCGGATTGACTGCAGTCTACATTCGGTGGAAACACTGGAACATCAGCTTTATGGCGATGGATTGCCAGACGGTTTCCCCGGCTACCTAATGATGGCAAACGGCGGCTCAATCCTGTTGGATAATGTAGAAACCGTTGCTCTTCCGTTTCAGAAACGACTCTCACAACTGCTCGAACAGCGAGCGACGTCAATTCTAAATGGCTCACAGGATTCGCCAAACATTCGGTTCATTGCGGCAACGCATTCAGACCTGAATCGTCTGGCGATGGAAGGACGATTCCGAGATGACCTGCTGCAACACCTCAGCGGCATCACTCTTCAGTCGCCTCCGCTGCGAGTTCGTAACAACGACATTCCATTGCTGGTGGAGCATTTCATCGGCGAAATTTCACTCAAGGAAGGACGACCTCCTCGCGAGGTGAGCACGGATGCTCTTCAACTTCTTGAGAGTCATTCATGGCCAGGCAATGTCCGCGAGTTGCAGAACATCATCGAACGAGCCTGCACGATTGAAGTCGGCGGAGCAATCACAGCTGACAGCATTCGATCATGGCTGCAGAATGAATGCGATGAGGACGCCAATGTGGAATCCATCGGCATGACTCTGCGGGAAATGGAACGAAAACTTATCGAATCGACGTTCGCTCGCTGCAACGGCAATCGGGAACGAACGGCTCAGATCCTGAAAATCGGACTTAGAACCCTTTCAGGCAAGTTAAGAGAATACGGCTACCCTCCTCGTGGGGGTCCGGGCTCAAACCTAAAAATCCACGCCCCGTCCGCCGAGCGACGAGCAGCTTAGGCAACGGAAAAACGGTCAGCATAAGACGATGCAGGGCGAGTTCTCATTGAGGACTCGCCCTTCCTGCATTTAGGGCCTGTGCACTAGAATCCGTGCCGTCCCAAACGGGGCGGTCACCGCAGTACTCATCCAATTCTTGTGGAAATCAGACCTTGTCTGGTTTTGTTGTGCCATGTTTCAGGCCCTTACCAGAAGCGTCAAGCAGTTCCTGACAGCCATCGTGCTGTTGCTGTTTGCTGTTGTGGGGCTGGAGCTTGTACTTCAATTCAAAAGCGAAGTTCCCGTTGAGACTGTCAGTGGACGCACAACTTCGACTCTGCAACCGCTACTGGCTCCATCCGCCATAACGCACCATGAGATGCGACGCCTCGTTCAACAGCAAACCCAAACGAACGGCGTGACCGTTTCCACCAACAGTTTTGGACTTCGCGGTGAACAGCCAGTCGAACCAAAACCAGTCGCTCTGTTGCGGGTACTGATTTTAGGTGACGAAACAATACTCGGGCCCGATCTCACCGCGGACGAAACCGTGTCGGCCAGGCTGCAGAATTTCCTACAATCCGCGACCGGACGGCCCGTCGAAGTACTGAATGCCGGAGTTCCGGGTTTTAGCCCGTTGCTGTCGTGGTTGCAGTTTCAGCATGAGTTAAAAAAACTAAGGCCAGACGTTGTCATCCTGCATTTTGACATGACCGACGTCGCCGACGATGCGGCTTATCGCAGCATGCTTCGGGATTCCGGTAACCACCAGATTTGTTCCAACTCGTTGCTGGCCGCAGACAAAAATTCGGCAAACCCACTTGTTCGTCTGGTTCGTAATTCAGCTCTGTGCCAACTGATGAAGTCACAGACGGGATTTCTATTCAGCGAAACCAAAGGTCCAAATTCATCACAACTTTTCCAACGCTATGAATGGACGGCAGCGACAAAGGCTGATCTTCGGCTTTTGATTCAACATGCTCTTACACCGATCGAACGATTTCATCGAGACGCCGATCGCGATGGATACCAATTGATCGTTAGCACGTGTCCAGTGCCGTGGCAGGTCACATCCGTCGAGAATTTCCCTGAGCTGTCAGCACAGATCGCCACAAATGTAGCCTGGCCGGAAATGGAAGACCTACCGTATAAAATTCTGGAAGCGGCGTGTGCCCGAGATGCCGTTCCGTTCTGCAACACAACCGCAGCGTTTCGAAGATTCAGCCAGCCAGCAAAGTTGTTCCGAAACGATGGGCCGGAACTATCCAGATACGGTGCTCTACTATATGCACGGGAAATAGCATCAATGCTTCTTAGGTCTCCGGACGTAGCAGGTTTATTTCCCAATCCATCAGCATCTAACAGTATGTCAGGCAATCCAAGGTAGTTCCGGCTTGTGATAACTGACCGGCGTTCTTTAATTCGAAGTCACAATCCAACCATCAACAAAAAACACGGACCCAAAATCTATGAGTGCCTACGAATCTGCATGCCATTATTTCGAAAATGCCGCAACGGTGATGGATTTGTCACCAAACATGAAAAAACTTTTGCTTACTCCGGAGCGAGAAGTGAAGGTGCAGGTGGCCATGAAGATGGACAATGGCGAAATCGCGACATTCGTCGGCTACCGCGTGCAGCACAATAATGCTCGAGGACCAATGAAAGGTGGCCTCCGCTATCACCACGAAGTCAACGCTGAAGAAGTTCTCGCCCTGGCTTCGCTAATGACGTGGAAGACGGCCGTGGTCGATATTCCTTATGGTGGAGCAAAAGGCGGAATCACAGTTTCCCCAGAGTCGCTCAGTGATCACGAACTTGAACTAATGACCCGCAAGTTTGTTGATGAAATTCAGGATGTCATTGGCCCGGACAAAGATATCCCCGCACCTGACATGGGAACCAATGCTCAGGTCATGGCGTGGATTGTTAACCAATATGAAAAATATCACGGATTCAACCCTGCCTGCGTGACAGGTAAACCGCTGGAACTTCATGGTGCTGATGGTCGAGAAGAAGCAACCGGGCGAGGCGTTGGCTTGCTGACGGGCGCTTTACTGGAAAAATCCGGACGATCTTTAAAGGGAGCCACTGTCGCGCTGCAGGGCTTTGGAAATGTTGGGGCCTTCGCGGCTTCTTACATATACGAACAAGGTGGCAAGGTTGTCGCGATTTCTGATATTAGTGGCGGTAAGTATTCTGCAGATGGAATCAATATTCCTGCCGCTCTGGAGTGCGCACGAATCAACCGTTCACTAAGTGAGTTTCCGGCAGAGAAAGAAATCACCAACGAAGAACTCCTATCGCTCGATGTTGACGTTCTCATCCCTGCTGCGTTAGGTGGAGTGATAACTGGAGAAAATGCCGCAAACGTCAGAGCTCGTTACGTTGTCGAAGCTGCCAACGGCCCCGTAGTACCGGAAGCCGACAGAATTCTGCAGTCAAAGGAGATCATTGTGCTGCCTGACATTCTGGCGAATGCCGGCGGTGTGACAGTAAGCTATTTCGAGTGGGTACAGAATCGCCAATACTTCAAATGGGACCTTGAGCGAACACGAACCGAGCTGGCAAGAACACTAACAACCAGCTTTGAAAAGATGTGGGATCTCGCCACAGAGAAACGTATCCCACTCAGAACTGCGGCTTACCTGATGGGAATCGGTCGCGTAGGTCGCGCAACCGTCCTGGCTGGAATTTGATCAACATCGCGTTTGGCTACTACACCGCTTTACTTTTGCCTTATGGAAATTTCACAAATGAACATCCTACTTAACGATTTGATGTCACTGCAGATTTTTCAGGGACTCGAAAACGAAGAAGCAGGTATGATTTGCGAGGCACTAAAGACCTCGCACTTCAATGCAGACCAAACGATTCTGAACGAGGGTGAGTGTATTCAGTCGCTGTGGATTATTCTTCGCGGCGAATGCGTCGTGAGTCGTTCGTGCAGCTCGGCTGATCCGCAAATACTTGCCAGGCTAAAAGCTGGCGACGTATTTGGCGAAATGTCATTTGTACGCACCGCTCCACATTCTGCGTCAATTAAATCAATCGGCGATGTGACCGCATGCTGCTATCGACGCGAGGATTTTCTTGAGCTGCTGAAAGTACGGCCCGAAGCGGCGTGGCGAGTCACCTCCAATATCGCAGCTGTTCTTGCAGAAAGACTTCAGCGAATGGATACCTGGGTATGCGAACTTGTTGATCGACCAAATGCCGTCGAGCATCGCGACGAATGGCAGAACTTTCGTTCTGCTGTGTATACGAACTGGGCCTTTTAGCGTCATTACGGCGTACTGTAGCGGTACAATCACATTCCCGATAACGTTGTTTAATATTTTTCAAATCACACAACGTCAACGGATCAGCGTTGCTTTGGTGATTTGTTGCCCGGGCGATTCACAGCGCCGCGAACGTGTTTTAGATACATCAGGAATGAAATCCCGGAATGATTGAATTGTCCCAATATGCCGACAAAGTCGCCCGCAACGCACGACAGGCGGCGACTGAACTGACAGCAGTCACTGGCGAACAGAAGTTGCAGTGGCTGCAAAATTGCGCCGAACAGCTGGTGTCGCGCACCGCAGAAATTGTCGCAGCGAACGCCAAGGATCTTGCAGCAGGCGAACAAAAGGGATTAAGCGCAGCCATGCTCGATCGCCTGCGATTGACACCGGAACGCCTGCAGAAAATCGCGGATGCGGTAATTGAAATCGGTCAATTGCCGGACCCGGTTGGCGAAATTATGGAAAGCTGCAAACGCCCAAACGGCCTGTTGATTACTAAGGTCCGAGTTCCCCTGGGCGTCGTATTCTTCATTTATGAGTCTCGACCAAACGTAACGGTTGATGCGGCTGCATTGTGCGTCAAGAGCGGAAACGCCGTGATCCTTCGCGGAGGCAGCGAAGCATTTCACAGCAACACACTGCTATATAGCGTGCTGCAAACAAGCTTAAAGGACGCTGGGCTACCAGTGAATGCTGTCCAGCTAGTCGAGACTACAGACAGAGCAGCAGTGGGCGAGTTTTTGCGGCGAGGAGACCTTATTGACGTAACGATCCCTCGCGGCGGACGTTCGCTGATCGAAAGAGTCACCAAAGAAGCCACTATGCCGGTAATTAAGCACTTTGATGGAATCTGCCATGTCTACATAGATGCCACCGCCGATCAAAAAATGGCAATTGACATCACTGTTAACAGCAAATGTCATCGTCCTGGTGTTTGCAACGCCGCCGAGACACTACTGATTCACAAGGATGCAGCGGCCCGATTTTGGCCAGTTTTAGCTGAAGCCTTGCAGGAAAACCGTGTAGAACTTCGCTGCTGCCCGGCGAGCATCCGCGGGGTCGATGGAGGCAAGCCGGTCACCGACGAGGATTACGCCACAGAATTTCTCGACCTGATTCTTTCCGTCAAGATCGTAGATTCCATAGAAGCAGCCTCTGAGCACATTCGGAAATTCGGTTCCGGCCACACGGAATCAATCGTGACGAAAGACCTTGAATCCGCTGAGTACTTCCAGAATCATGTCGATTCCTCAGCCGTAATGATCAATGCCAGCACACGATTTAACGATGGGGGCGAATTTGGCCTTGGAGCGGAAATCGGTATCAGCACAGACAAATTCCATGCCCGCGGCCCGTGCGGATTACGGGAAATCATGAGCTATAAATATGTTGTGCACGGAGCAGGGCAGATCCGTTAATTGAGATTTTCAGGAAAAACACAGTTCGGTCTGCGAAAACTCATTAGATTTCCGCCCTCAGATTTGCGAAAGCGTGTTCTTGTGCCGATACTCTCTGCACGATAGGCTCCGATGGCCGTCTAACCAGCCTTCCTATTAGAAGACAAATCGCAAATTTGTCGGATAGCGGCAGGAATACTGGACTTTCAAAACGCAGGGTCGTTATACTCCGCCGCTCTCCGGCCGCGAATAAATATATACACGTTCACCTTCCGATCGGTGATGGATAATGCCAAAGCAAAAAACACACAAGGGAATGAAACGCCGCTTTAAAATTACGGCGACAGGAAAAGCAAAGCGTCGCTGCGCTTTTCGTGGTCACCTGCTTAGCGGCAAGTCTTCGAAGCAAAAGAGAAATCTGCGCAACGGAGGAATTAGTGTAGGTAAGGATGCGAAGAACATAATTGAAGCTCTTCGCCCTTGCCTCTGATATGTTTTCGCCCGCTCTGATGTTGAGCGAGCGTTGAATTTCACCTCATTATGGCGGAGCTGTTTGACTCTCCGCTGTTTGTATTGGTCGGAAGACTAACGTCATGCGTGTCACACTCGGAAAAGCTCGTCGCCGTTCAAAAAAGCGACTTTTTAAAGAAGCTCGCGGTAATTTTGGCGGTCGCAGCAAATTGCTGCGAACAGTCAAAGAAACAATTCTTCGTGCTCGCGTCTACGCATTTCGCGACCGTCGAGTTCGGAAACGCATGTTTCGACAGTTGTGGATTACTCGTCTAACGGCTGCCTGCCGTCAGCGGGGAATTTCCTACTCACAGTTCATTCACGGGCTGCACTTGGCGAACATCGAGCTGGACAGGAAGTCGCTTAGCGAACTTGCGATCCTTTCTCCAGCAATCTTTGATGAGATCATGGAACTGGTCAAGGCTGCGAAGTCTAAAGTTGTAGCCTAACCTTCAAGGCTGCTAAAGAGAATCGGCGAGGAACTTGAATCAGGTTCCTCGCTTTTTTTTGTGCGCCGATTTCAACCCGGCTTAGCTTCGATTGAAATCACCAAAACTCTAATCGGCTGCTGCACGCCTCTCCAACTACTCGTTGGCATTGAGGTGCTGAAACCTATGAACCAAGATCAGGCCTGCCCTAAAGCGATCAGGCCGTCGGAGTGATAAAGTGGATATCCTTAACGCCTTCAATGAATACGAGCACGCCGCACGCGGCGCAATCTCGGCCGCTGCGACAGCGGAACAGTTGGAGCAAGTCCGGATTGAATTTCTGGGACAAAAGAAAGGAAAGCTGCGCGACCTTCAGACTCTTGTCGGAAAGGCTACCAAAGAGGAAAAGCCAATTGTCGGTAAGAAGTTCAATGAAGTGCGGATGGGGATCACCGCATTATTAGAAGCCCGACTTTCAGCATTTGAAGCCGTCAAAAGTCACGAAGCTTCAGATTTCGATCCAACGTTGCCGGGGCAGGCATTCCCACTCGGCAACCTCCATCCAATTACACGAACGATCTCACATTTTCGAGAACTGATGGGGCGTTTCGGTTTCCGCGTAGTTGAAGGCCCGGAAATTGAAGACGAACTACACAACTTTGACGCTTTGAACATTCCGATGGAACATCCGGCGCGAGATCCTCTGGACAACTTCTACGTTGCAACTGCCACCGCAACCGCTGGCGGACCGATTTTACTCAGGAGCCAGACGTCTACAGTTCAGATTCGCACGATGGAAACAGAAGAACCTCCTATCAGAATTGTGTCCCTGGGACGTGTATATCGCCCCGACGCAATGGACCCGACGCATTCGTGTATGTTCCACCAGATGGAAGGATTGATGGTAGATACGAATGTTAACATGGCGCAACTTAAGACCGTATTAAGTATGTTTGCGCGTTCATTCCTTGGACCGGACGTACAGATTCGTTTTCGCCCATCGTTCTTTCCCTTCACGGAACCTTCGGTTGAGGTGGACATGAAGTGGGGCGATTCGTGGATGGAAATCGGCGGAGCCGGTATGGTAGACCCCAACGTATTTCGTTCAGTGGGTTACGATCCGGAAAAGGTCAGCGGATTCGCATTCGGACTTGGCATTGAACGCTTCTGCATGAAGCACTATGAAGTCGACGACATTCGTCGTTTCTACGAGAACGATGTCCGTTTTCTGAAACAGTTTTGACGGCGTAGCGCAGTTGTCTCCCCGAAGGGGTTACTGTCAAATGTTGTGTTCAGGAAAAGCTGATCAGGCGACGATTTCGGTTTGAATTGTTCGGTTTGGAGGAGTCTGGGTGTCTTCCTGGTTGATGTGATTCTCATTGACTCCGTTTACGAACTTCACGCCTTGGATGAGGTCCGGGATGTGATGGTGGCCTCGGAGCTTTCTCCATCCTTTTGAGGCACTCTGAGCCAGCTTGAACATCA
>JBDNFN010000051.1:0-80857 GCA_041689795.1 Fuerstiella sp.
CCAAAACCGGCCAAACCCGCGCACCGGGTCCACCGAAAAACACGACGAAAAAACCAGCAAATTAGACCACTTTCCACCAAAACCCTGGCCGGTTTTGACCCGCAAACAAGTGGCCGGTTTTAACCCGCGCACTGACAACTGTGAATCGCTAAAGACTGAAGGCGAGCAGTGCGCCTATGAATGACTATGCTCCGGCCCGGGAAATTCACCCAGGTGAACTTCATCTACATACTGCTTCACAGCATCAATCGCTGACGTCCGAAGACTTGCGAAGTGTTTTAGAAACTTCGGCTTAAAATCCGGTGTTAGCCCCAGCATATCGGGGCCAACCAAAACCTGCCCGCTACATCCAGGGCCGGCGCCGATGCCGATCGTAGGAATTGAAAGAGCCGCTGTAATTCGCGCCGCGATGTCGGCCGGAACCAATTCCAGCACGATCGCAAACGCTCCCGCGGCTTCTGCGGCCTTGGCATCAAGCAACAGCTGCTGTTCGTCACGCTGAACTTTTCCCATGCCACCGAGCTGCCGCACAGCCTGCGGTCTCATTCCAACATGAGCCATCACCGGAATGTCAGCCCGCATAATCGCTCGTATCGTTTCACTCTGAATGCATCCGCCTTCCAGTTTGATTGCGTCGGCACCGGTTTCCTTAATAATTCGGCCAGCGTTGCGGACTGCATCGGAAGAGCTGACCTGATACGACATAAATGGCATATCGACGACCACCAGCGCACACTCGACGGCCCGCACAACCATTTCTCCGTGATAGATCATTTCGTCCAGAGTTACCGGCAGAGTGCTCGAACGCCCCTGCACGACCATACTCAGACTATCTCCGACCAGAATACTGTCGACGCCGGCCTCGTCCATGATTCCAGCCCACATGTGATCGTAGGCCGTCACCATCGCAAGACGTTTTCCGGCCGCTGCAAAACTCAAAAAGCGAGGAACAGTAATCTTGTTCTTGGATGGGCTCACGGTATGGACTCTAAATCGTTGTCTAGCGGAAATCGCAACGAGACGGGGCGGGGGAATCGAGCAGACGAATGGCGACCTAGTTGGAAACATTAACAGTTGAGTGTTCAGGAGGCGTGCCGGTTGTGCTGCTCAGGACTGCGTTTTACGTCGAATCGGTCACTTTTGCCAACGGCTGGCTCACAATTCACTTCCAATCGTCACGTTCGACCCAACCTCCCAGAAGGAAATTGGTGATCTCCCCTATTTTATCGGCAGATTCATGAAGTCCGAGCTAGGGTCTATCAGGTGAACATTTACGCCATTCAGTAAGGACCAACCCACTACACCTTGCACAGCAGTTCTCCGAAGTCAAAGACCATGGCGCTAAAACAACACAACAATGTCCAGACCCCAACAACTTAGATCCGACGCGGCTACTATTCGTATTTCGTCTGGTAACAGCAGCGACGCCCCGCTTTTGGTGCATCGGGAAATGCTGTTAAAAGACCTGCCAGCGCGCGGTTCACATCAGTACGTGCTGATTTCTGATGACGATTCTCAGATTGTCGGCGTAGTACCGACCAGCGAAATCGACCGCCGCCTGCTTTCGTCAAACAAGTTCGAAAGAACCCGCTGGGCCGCCATGCCCATTGGCGCAATGTCAAAGCTATCGTTTTCTGAAGCACGATCATCATCTCCTGTGCTGGAGCAATCAGAAACGCACTGCACGGCAATCCTGCAGGGCGATGTCTTATTCGGACTGTCAGTTGATGGAGATCTGTTCTTCAACTGGAAACGACTCGAAAGCGTGTTTTCCGCAGCCTTGTCTGATCCACTGACGGGTCTGATGAACCGGATGGCATACGAACGAAGACTGCTCGAAGAATGGAACCGGTCGGCTCGTACGACAACATCCATTGGTGTTGTGATGATGGACCTAAACGACTTCAAAGAGATCAACGACACATACGGCCACGTGGTCGGCGACCAGGTTCTGGCGGAAGTAGGTCGAAAGCTCGAAATATCGATGCGTTCCTACGACGTTGTCGCTCGGTTCGGTGGTGATGAGTTCGTCGCAATTTGCCTTGGCTGTGCCCCAGAGGAAATCGCGATTCCAGTGGTCCGACTTCTGGACAGCCTTGCCGAAATCAACATCAGTTTCGGCAACCAGACAATTAGCGTTTCGGCGAGCATTGGTGCGGCAGTTCGTCACGGGAATTTCGCAGAATCTAATGCCGAAGACCTGTTTATTGCAGCTGACAACTGCCTTTACGAGGCAAAACAATCTGCACATCTCGCATGGAAAGTAGAATTCGGTAACGACACAAACAGTCGGGCAGAACCAATCGCCAGTTCGCCTTGCACAACTGCAAACATCGTCGATTTGTTCAAGATCTGAATCAACTTTTTGATCAAGGTAAGAGTTTCTGAAATGACACTTTTCAACAAAACCATGCTATGCGAGTTTGACAGCGCTCTGAGACCTACCGAAATCACACCGACTGCTGAACCACTTGACGCGGACGTTCAGTGGACACTTTTGGGTCATCTGTACGAAAACAGCAGTGTGCAAACAATTGCTGTGAAGACTCAGCCCGTCACGATCGGACGCCATCCGGAAAACTGAGTTTGCGTGGCGAACACAACAGTATCCAGCTACCACGCGGAAATTCTGACTGCAGGGGACAAATTGCTTGTCCGTGATCGAGACAGCACCAATGGCACCCTGTTAAATGGGCGTCGACTGCAGACTATAGAAGCCTTGCGTGACGGTGACATACTTCACGTTGGAAATATGATGCTCACTGTGCATCGGGGTAACTCCATGATGGCCACGGAAACGGTGGCGTCAGACGCAGCTGGGGACGCCATAGCACAGGTTCAGTTCAATACGCTGATGCAGCGCCCAGGGGTCGATCCGTATTTCCAGCCGATCGTAAAACTGAATGATCACGAACGAGTCGGTTTTGAAGTCCTCTCTCGAAGTCGGTTTATTGGACTTGAGACGCCGGCGAAAATGTTCAAGGTCGCCGCACAGCGAACAAGCGAAGCTGCTTTGAGTCGCATCTGCCGAATCGAAGGGATGCGAGCCAGCTGTGAACTGGGAAGCGACATGCAGTTCTACCTGAACACACATCCCGCTGAGCTAAAAGACGAAGGGCTGTTTGATGCTCTGTTTACTCTGCGTGAACAATATCCCGAACAGTCCATCATGCTGGAGGTTCACGAATCAGGGGTAACGTCTTTGGATTTCCTCAGAAAGCTTCGCGAAATTCTTAACGAAGTCAACATGGGCCTGGCCTACGACGACTTCGGTTCGGGCCAGGCTCGATTAACCGAATTGATTGAAGTTCCGCCAGATGTTCTGAAGTTCGACTTGCAACTGATTCAGGGATTACCAACGGCCACTGCAGCACGTCGATCGACGATTGCCGGACTGATTAAGATCGTCAAGGACCTTAACGTGATAACACTGGCGGAAGGAATCGAAACCGTTGAAGAAGCAGCAATCTGTCGAGACCTGGGGTTCGAACTAGCTCAGGGCTATCTCTTTGGAAAGGGAGAACCCGTTCACAAATGGCTCGCGAAGTAATTCTCCAAAGCTGAATTCGATTACCAATGTCAACCCTAGCTCCCGCAGCCCCAGATTCGTCCCTGCTTTCTTTGCTCCTCAGTGGAGAAAGATTCTGGCCGACGGACCCCACATCAGTGCATGAACTGGGTCTTACGGAACCGTTTCTTGAATCGCTGGTATCAAAGTTACTACTTTCCAGCGGTAACGTCAGCGGCAGAACCGTAGCGGTAGAATTGTGCCTTCCGTTTAAAGTCGCAGAAGCAACACTGGAACGACTACGAACCAGGCGACTGGTGACTCACGCTGGCGCAAGTAGTTTTAACGATTACATTTACGGCCTTTCCGACGAAGGCCGCAAACGAGCGCAATCATTCCATAACGAGTGCTCGTATGTCGGGCCGGCTCCGGTTCCATTAATGGACTACATCATTTCCGTGGAAGCCCAGGCAATCGGCGACGAACCGATTCGACGCGGCGAACTGGCGGATGCGTTTCACGATATTTCGATCGAAGAAGAACTGCTTGATCTGATCGGCCCGGCAGTAAATTCCGGAAGTGGTATGTTCCTTTATGGAGCTCCAGGAAACGGAAAATCGACTCTGGCTCGCCGAATCACCAGTTGCTTCGGTCAGGAAATCTGGGTGCCGCACGCCATCATCGACGGAAGGCAGATTATCACTTTTTTCGACCCTGCGTATCATCGTCAGGTTGAGCAGCCCAGCCACAACACCAACGTTGACAATCGATGGGTTCGCGTCAGGCGACCAACTGTAGTAGTGGGTGGCGAACTCACGCTGGACAATCTTGAGATCCGCCACGATCCTGTTTCGAACATTAGCGAAGCTCCTTTGCAGTTAAAAAGCAACTGCGGTTGTCTGCTGATCGATGACTTTGGACGACAGCGTATTTCGCCGGAAGAACTGCTGAATCGCTGGATTGTTCCACTGGAAAACAAACACGACTTTCTAACTCTGCCCACTGGAAAAAAGATTCAGGTCCCCTTCGAACAGCTGATCATTTTTTCCACAAATCTTGAACCAGCTGATCTGGTTGATGAAGCTTTTCTGAGACGTATTCCGTATCGCATCGAATTGCGAGATCCCAACGAAAAGGAGTTTAATTGTCTGTTTCAGATCGCTGCAGAAACGGCTGGCTGTTTCTACGATCCAGATGCCGTTCAATATCTTCTAAACGAACATTACAAAAAACAAAATCGACCGCTGCGAAGGTGCCATGCCAGAGACCTGCTGCTTCAGGTCAAGAACTACTGCACATACAACGATTTGCCATTCGAAATGCGATCGGACTATTTCGACAAAGTGGCGAACAGTTTCTTTACTGAAGTCAAGACAAAAGACCTGCGAGCCGCTGGCACGATTGAGGACAGATAATGACCATCACGCACAAAATTGGCCAAACGGAGATGATCCGTTCTGAACCAGCTGATCGCGTCAATGCGCTCGACGGGATCCAGCTGGCTGACTACGAACTTAAAGAACGTCTTGGTGCAGGCGGATACGGAGAAGTCTGGCGCGCTATTGGGCCGGGCGGTCTCGCGAAAGCAGTGAAAGTACTTTACGGCGAACGCACGGGCAATCACGCCGAAGCCGAACTGAAAGCTCTTGAACGAATGCGCGAACTGCGACATCCGTTTCTGCTGAGCATTGAACGCATTGAGGTGGTTAATTCACGCTTGATCGTTGTCACTGAATTGGCAGACAAAAATCTTTCGCAGCGATTCTCGGAATGTCGCGCCAAAGGTCTGCCCGGTATTCCGCGCGACGAACTACTCGGCTATCTGAAAGATACGGCAGACGCACTCGACTTCATGGTCGACCAGCATGGTCTGCAGCATCTGGACGTTAAACCGGACAACATCCTGCTGCAGGGTAATCACGCAAAGGTCGGCGATTTTGGTCTGGCAAAGAATCTAAACGCCACCAACGTTTCCATCGTGAGCGGCTTCACGCCGATGTATGCGCCGCCGGAACTTTTTGAAGGTCGGCCCGGTCGATCTTCGGATCAGTACAGCCTGGCGATTGTTTATCAGGCGATGCTGACAGGTAAAATGCCCTTCAACGGCAGAACGGCCGCACAACTGACGGCTCAACACCTGCGAAGCCAGCCGGATCTCACAGAGCTTCAGCCGATAGACCGGCCGGTTATTGCCCGAGCGCTGTCCAAGAATTCGCACTCACGCTACGACAGTTGCGGACAGTTTGTCGAAGAACTTGTACGTCGAAAACACGCTCGCATCAGCAATCCAGCGGTTTTAACCAACTGCCCGGACACAGATTCAAATTTCGCAGGCACGGAACTTCTTAAGACTCAACTGTCGGAGGAAGGCAAAGCCCGCCAGATACAGGCTTCTCAACCGGTCCGAATTTCAGTGTCGCCGACACAGGGAAAGGCGCTTCGACGGTCGGTCTTCATCGGAATCGGAGGCCTTGCCGGAGAAGTCCTGCGTGACGTTAAAGAAATCGTCGGCGAACATCAGGGAGAAAACGGCGAAACGGTTTTCCCCCTGCTGCAAATCGACACCAACCGGCTTTCGTTGTCTACTCTGCGTAGCACTGACAACAGGGTTGGCCTGTCGGCGGATGAAACCATCGCAATTCAACTTCGGTCGGCGAAAGATTACCGCTCCGCATCCGAACTGGACCTTTCCTGGCTTAGTCGTCGCTGGCTGTTCAACATTCCTCGTTCCGGACAGGTCGATGGCATTCGTCCATTGGGACGACTGGCCCTTTCTGACCACAACCGCCAGGTCTAAGCCAAACTTAGCCAGCTACTTGAACAGGCAACAACAGAAGAATACAAAAACGCAGCCAACCGATTAAGCGGGTTGCCAATCGCAGACAGCGGGATCGACGTCTACATTGTCGGAGCAACATCGGGTGGCACCGGCAGTGGAGCCATTGCCGACATAGGGCTGATGATTCGAAAAATTGTCAAGATGAACGACATCAAGGATCTCGAAATCCATGGCGTTCTCGTCCACGGCACCGGTGCAATGCGAAATGTCGCGGATGTTCAGGAAGCGAACACTGCCTGCCTTCTGAAGGAACTAAGACACCTGTCAACTCCCGGACTGGGTACTGACCGCGGCTTCAGCAAGTCTCCGGATCTACGGAATGTCTCGCCGTTTGACAATACTTTTTTTCTGCACATCGGCAATGGATTAAATACGCATCAGTTTGCCTGGAGATCCAGGAGTATCGCCAAGTTCCTTTACGAATCCACCGCCACAGCAGCTCAGTTCGATCTGCGAGACTGGCGAGTCACCCACGAAGACGAATACTCGGCCGCTGATCATCTCCGTTTGATTGGCATCGGTCTGCAGGACGCCGAATCTTTCCAGTTAGCGTCAGACCAAAGTGCTGACCTTTGCTCCGTGTTGCTGAGACACTGGTGCAATTTTATCGTGCCGCACGCTGGTGCAAAATCAACTAAGCTTCCGGCGTCACTCAGTGATAGCCAGGCGCTGTTGAAAAAACTGCACTTAACCGACGAAACGCTCCCTCAACAGGTCATGACGCTGTTGCGAGGAGAAAAAGGCCGAGAGATCGAAGCGTACGCCGCTGAAGTCAACGATGGACTGACTTCGGTTATCGATCCCAACACAGTAACTCGCGGCGAAGTCATGGACTTCCTGTCACAGCAACTCTCAACTGTCACAAATCCACAACAAGGACGTCGTTCGCTGCACCAGATTGTTTCGGGCGTACAGTTGTCGCTGCTGGGGAATACAAAGAACTGCGAACTGGAAATTCAAAATCACCTCACGCAACTGCTCGACATGCCCCATCGACTCGAAGGAGCTTCCGTGGCCGCCGGATTCCTGCGAGCAACTTTAAAAAGAACGGCTCAGGGCTGCTCTGACCTGCTGTGTGATATCGAAAACACGTTCAGTGAACTGGCTTTGGAAGCGGATCCCGATGTACGTTTCGCCGCTGGCGGACATGCAGATGCTGATATCAAATCGTTCTGTCAGCAATACTGCGTGCTGCTGGCATATCAAACGATCTATCAATGCTATCTAAACCATGTTGCTACTGTGACTGACTTTGTTAACAAGTCGATCGAGAAATTAGACTCACTTCGACAGAAACTTATCGCGGTTGCAACAGACTTGGCTTCAACCGCAATGTTGTCGGATACAATGACACAACCAATCGTTGATGCACTTGACAAACACATTCGCAGTTCGTCGCCCGAGTTTCTCGCACAGCATTATACGTCGACTCAAGCAACGACTGAACTTGCGAGTAGCCTCACCACAGCGACAACCCTGTTTCTGTTCACAATCGGTCAGGAACCGGATGGTCTTCAGCGACAGGATGCCGCAAGCTTTCCGGGAAATGCGTGGCCGGAAATCACAGGCATAGGCGGACGCCGTCGAGTACTCGGCCTTGTCCCGGAAGGCATTGCTCTGTCGATCTGGGAAGCCAAACTAAAAAAAGAATTTGGAGAATGCGTTGCAATGCGAAGCGTCGCAGATCACGAAATGACGGTCGTCTGCGAAATCGAAGGTGTGCCGCTCGACGCCGTATTCGGTTGCCTGACATTCGAAAACCCTCACCTTGTCGACGTTGCCAGTAGAATTCATACCCGGACGGATATCGAATGGTAAGCCCCCCGCGCAGACAATACGGGAGGAATAGGCAGTTAGAGACCACGCGTTTATTGCCGATTTGAAGCTCGATCGCCGAACGGTTGCACAGCCCAATTTTTGAGCTGTTGGATCTGATCTTGTCGAATTCTTGTGGTCATCGATAGAACACCACCTGTCAGGTTCCGTTTTCTTCGGTGATTGAAACGCCCATGTGGTGTCCCCACTGCAATTCTGAAACAACTCCCGTCCCTTCAAGGACGGTCGATGGTTTCTGCTGCGCTACGTGCGGCGAACGGGTGTTTGGTAGCAAACCTTCCGACCAAACCATCCGACAGGCCCGTGATATCATTGCAAAATGGTCTGCCAGTGATCTGCTCGACCGAATTTCGACGCTTCCGGAAATTCCATCGATGCCGGCACCACATATTTCGTTTATTCAGAAAACTGAGGCTTCGCAAACGGAGTATCGAAAAGTAGAAGTGCCTGACTTTGAGCCCCCGGAAGCACTGCAACCTACTGACGACCCGTCTTCAAACATTGCAGTGGTTGGACCATCAAACATGGCTGAAACCGAGCAGCAGACTCGAGAGTCTCCTGTCGAGCTCCCAATCGTGGCGACGGAAGACTTAACGGCTGAAGAACCAGCCAGTCCCGCACAGGATGACGTCGCAGAAGTCGAAGAGTTGCAACCAGATACTCCCACAGAGCAAATCGTCGCTGAGATCCTCGCACCTGCGGAAGTTGCGGGCCTACTGCTGGAAAACGACCCGGAACCGGAAAACGACCTCGAAGAAAAGGTCGAGCAACCTGATCAACAGCAAAAAATTACTGTAGCCGCTGCGGCACCGGACACAAGAAAAGAACAGCCACGCCAACCGCAGATGCGGAAACAACGTGAACGGACGCGGCCAGATGCCGCTCAGAACAAAGGATTGAAGCCCGTGAGCCGTAAACTTCGCGTTGATAGCCCCGGTGATGCCGAACGAGACATCGAACGCGCTCCTGCTGCAGAAACGAATGCCCCCAGCGACATGAACGTGGCTGGCGGTCGCATTCAAAGCAATTCAACCAACACTGGGCGACGACACAGAATCGACAACGGTCAACCCGTATCCGCAACAATTGGAACGGGTGACAGTCGAACCAGAACCCACGGCAAACCGCGTCGTCGCTACATCGATGAGGCTCATCCGGCGACGGCTCGTGGCCCCCACTTTCAGGTCACGCCGCAACGTCGTACTAACTTCACTTCCATGACGGGTCAGTTTCTGGCCTACATCGGCGTTCTGGGGCTGACAATCGGCACGGCAATGGTCATCTACGGTCACTTCGGTGGCTATTCAGATTACACGCCAACTGGCTGGCTGGTCACTACAGTGGCTCAGATGATGCTGTTTCTTGGTGTCATTAATCTTGTTTCCGGTGGCATGGAACAAACCAACCACGATGTTTCACAACGCATCAACACGCTCGGCGAACAACTGTTGCGGATTGAACAGGTTACCGAACAGGCATTGCGCGGCCCGAAGATTTCACCACGCCGCTACGCCGATCCTGATGGCCAGCACGAAGAGTCTCAACGAGAAATGGCAGCTATTCGAGACGCAGATTAATTGGCCAACCCGGGCCACTCGCAGCGGGTACACTTGTTACAGAGATTGAACCATCCGACGCACATCAAATGGAGGAACACATAGTTCCTCCATTTTTTCGTCCTGGCTATCGAGCATCGTTCCAGCCAATCTTCGCCATTTTGAAGTTGGGAATTATTGAACAGAAATTCCCGGCCTTTTTACGGCGACTTTGCACGGCCCTAAGTGTCGCCTGGTGCGCCGACGTAAAAATCGTCGATTGCCAGAATTCCGTAGCGAAAAAATTAGCTTTGCGGGAAATGCAACGATACACACAGAAGTGAAACCACGCAGTCCGACCAAATGGCTGTCGACTCGCGTCTGTCAGAACCCGTCATCGGCATGGTTCGTGACAATGCAGCCAGGTACGAGCATCCGCTACCGTTTCCTGCTAATATGGGACTCGGAGACCGTTGACTTCCGGAATGGCAGCTTGGAACAAACCATCAGGTTTGTTCCAATAAACGACTCAGTTTAGACAGCCATTGAATACGCTGTTCGACTGATGCCTGATGGCTGCTGACGGCCAACCGCAGCCACCCCGAAAAACGCAAATCATAATGGAGAAGCGATCGCAATGATCGACGTCAATACGGATACAGTCGCAACTCCTGCTCGCCCTTTTGTTCATTTACATTGCCATACGCACTTCAGTCTGCTGGACGGTGTAAACCGCATTCCCGAACTGGTAACTCGCGTCAAAAGCCTCGGCATGAATTCGGTGGCGATGACCGACCATGGCAACCTGGGCGGTGCTATGGAGTTTTACAACACCTGCAAGAAGCACGAGATCAAGCCAATCATTGGCTACGAAGCCTATGTCGCGCCCGGACGCAGAACGGACCGCAGTGCAACTCGGCAAAAAGAAGCTCAGTCACACCTGACCCTGCTGGCGATGAATCAGAAGGGCTTCGACAATCTGATCAAAATGTCGTCCACCGCCTACCTGGAAGGCTTTCACTACAAACCACGAATTGACCGCGAACTTCTTGAAGAATTTAACGAAGGCATCATCTGCCTGTCAGGTTGCGCGTCGAGCGAACTGTCGAAAATGCTGCTCGCAGAAAAAGACGCCGAAGCTCGACAACTTGTGGAATGGTACTCGCGAGTTTTCGGCGATCGATTCTACATGGAGATTCAGGACGCCGGTTTCGAAATTCAAAAACAGTGTCTGGACCTGACGGTAGATCTGGCGAACAAGATGGGTTTACCCCTGGTCGCCACCAACGATGCTCATTATCTAACTCGCGACGACGCACGCGTTCAGGACATTTTGCTTTGTGTTAACACTCGGACAACTCGGGACGACCCGAATCGTATGCGCATGAGCAACGATGGGCTGTTCGTGTGCAGTCCCGAAGAAATGTACGAAACATTTACCGGCCTTGAACATGCCGTATCGATGTCCCAGGAGATTGCCGATCGCGTCGATATCGAAATGCATGACCGCAAGCTCTATCCGGTCTATCGACCACCAGAAGGTAAGAAAGACATCGACTTTCTTCGTGATCTCTGCAACGAACGTATGTACGAACGTTACGCTGATGAACTCACAGATGCTCACTGGGCACGACTGAAATACGAACTCAGCGTCATCGAAGACAAAGGCTATGCGAGTTATTTTCTGATCGTCTGGGACTTTGTGGAATTCGCACGGCGTAACGAAATTCCGTGCGGTGCCAGAGGTTCGGCGTGCGGTGCGATCGTAGCGTTTCTGCTGCGACTCGGCGACGTGTGTCCGCTGAAGTACGACCTGCTGTTCGAACGATTCCTTGACCCCAGCCGTAACGAACCACCGGATATTGATATCGACTTCTGTCGTGACCGACGGCAGATGGTGATCGATTACACCAAGGAAACTTACGGCGAAATGAACGTCGCCCAGATCGGCACGTACGGTACGCTGAAAGCCAAAAATGCTATTCGTGATGTAGGCCGAGCACTCAATGTGCCGCTGCCGCGAGTCAACGAACTGGCTAAGATGATTCCGGATGAACTAAACATCAAACTGAAGGATGCTCTGGCAAAAAGTCCCGACCTGAAAGCCGCCTATGACGGCGACCCCGTGGCCAAAGAACTTCTGGATTACGCAATCTCAGTTGAAGGTCTTGCTCGCAGTATGGGAACTCACGCCGCTGGCGTGGTTGTTGCAGACGTCCCGCTGGACACTGTTGTTCCGCTGCAGAAAATCACCGGAAAAAAAGACATCATTACTCAATGGGACGGTCCCACCATTGAATCCATCGGCTTGCTAAAAATGGACTTTCTGGGCCTGAGAAACCTGACCATTCTGGACAAAGCCGTCAAGAACGTGCAACGAACGGTTCCCGAATTTACGATTAAGCACGTCCAGGACAACCTGACTGACAAAAAGACGTTTGCGTTGCTGCAACGAGGCGAAACGAAGGGCGTATTTCAGCTTGAGTCCGGAGGAATGCGAGACCTTCTGACCAAGATGAAACCCGACTGTTTCGAAGACATCATCGCGACATCAGCGCTGTATCGACCAGGTCCGCTGGAAGGCGGAATGGTGATGGAATACGTCGATGTGAAAAACAAACGCAAGCAACCGCGACAGGTGCATCCCGTCGTCGATGAAGTGCTAAAAGAAACCTACGGAGTGATGGTTTATCAGGAACAGGTGATGCGAATTCTAAATCGCGTCGGCAACGTTGAACTGGCAAGTGCGTACAAGTGCATTAAGGCGATCAGTAAGAAAAAGCAGTCAATCATCGACAGCTTCCATGGCGAGTACATTGCGGGTGCCGACAAGAACGGCATCTCAACAAAACTTGCCGATGAATTGTGGAACCTGATCGTTGCCTTCGCCGGCTACGGTTTCAACAAATCTCACTCGACGGCATACGGGCTAATCGCCTACGAAACCGCCTATCTGAAGGCTCATTACCCCGTCGAATTTATGGCAGCCTTGCTAAGTTGCGGAATGGAAAGCAGCGAACGCATCGCGGAACACGTGGATGATTCAAGACGGCAGAACATCGAAGTGCTTCCGCCTGATGTAAATACTTCGGAAGTTGAATTTGCCGTTGTCGGCGACAAAATTTCGTTTGGAATGGGAGCAATCAAAGGGGTTGGTGAAGCCGCTTTAGAATCTATGGTTGCTGAACGAAATGCAAATGGGCCGTTTCGAGACATCTTTGACCTGACAGAACGAATTGACACCAAGGCGCTTAACAAGAGTGCGTTGGAAACACTCATCAAGGTAGGTGCATTGGACAGTTTGCCCGGCAATCGGGCTCAACAGTTAGAGGTTGTGGAACGAGCTGTTCAATCGGCCGTTTCGAAGGCAAAAGATAAAGCCAGCGGACAAATGAATCTGTTCGGTGGAGACGACGAGGAAGAACTGGATTCAAAGGGTGAAGTCCAGATCAATCTGCCCGATCTTCCGGACTGGCCGAAGTCTCAAAAACTGGCGATCGAAAAAGAATGCCTCGGGTTCTATCTCACCTCTCACCCGCTTGCACAACATTCAAAAAGAATCGAGCGGTACGCTCAGACAAAGAACAAAGGCGTCGCAGATATGGACGATGGTGTGCCAGTCACCATCGCTGGTATGGTCGGGGCAATTAAGATTGCAACCGCAAAGAAAACAAACGCCAACGGTCTCAACAAATATGCCAACTTTGACCTTGAAGATGCAACCGGCATTCTGCGATGCATTGCCTGGCCCTCTGATTATGAACGTTTCAAAGAACTCATCAAAACCGAAAACGTGGTGATCGTTCAGGGTAAAGTAGACCGCCGCGGCCGCGAACCAAACATCGTGGCGAACCGAATCATGACTCTCGACCAGGCTGATAAAGAGTTCACTTCTCAGGTTGCAATTAAATTTGATCGAAGCGTGCACTCTCTGGAAGTTGTCGAAAACGTTCGCAAGATTCTGAACCGATTCCCCGGATCGACCGACGTTGTTCTGGTTGTTGACAGCTTCAACCAATCCAACGGAACATCAACAGCGACCACTGAAGAAGACGCTGTTTCGGTAAACGGAAACAATTCAGCTACGGCTGTTGCAGATCCGGAAACCGCAGTTGAAACCGGACCGGGACGTATTCGGTACATACTGACCACGGGGAAAGATTGCCAGGTCAGCGTCGGTCCGGAATTCCAACAGGCACTGAAGGACACAATCGGCGAAAACTTCTACGAACTAAAAGCGGCAACGTCGTCGAATGGCAGCGGAGGATCTGGCAGTTCTACCGGAAGGTAGCCGCCCTAATGACCAACCACGCGACTCAGAAACAACGGAATCTCGCCCGTTTCCTCCCGCCACTGTCGGTGCGTCCCAGACAATGCACCTCACTGACACAACATTTCCATACGTTTTACCTGTCGGAATAAGGCAACTTTTCGAATGCCGACAAGCTGAGTGAACCTAGGCGGGTTGCGGATGACACCGGTGGGATTAGATCCCGTTTCGGCGTCAAAACACGTGCCTACTGAGAACCATCGGTTCCCGAAACGGCTCGCCGCGCAAGATCTGCCTGTTCAACTGTGGCGGGCAAATATCGCTCTATGGTTTCTTCAAAGATCCCCCGCAGGTAATTGCGGTGCATGCGACGAAACGACCAGTCTGACGTTCGACGCCCACGGAGGCGTGTTGACCCATTGCAGGCCGATAATTCGCGCACGGTTCTCCAGCACAACGTTCGCTTCATAGAACTACTGTGACGTCCCATTCAAAGGTCGCCTGTACAGGACAAAAACTGTTCCGGTCGAAGCGTCTCGAGCAACCCACGCTGTTTTGCGAACACCGGTACGTTTGCTCTGCCAAATATACTGATACGGATGCCTCAACGAATCAGTCGAAATCAGTTGATAGACTCCTTGACCATCGACTTCGACGATGCCTACAGCCTGTAACAATTTCCAGCGACTTCCATCCGGCGCGACAGACCCTGCTTGGTATGCGCAAACCGCGGCTTCCCAATAATAATATTGGCCAAGACTACGCTCCCACACAGGGCGCAATATAGCCCCACGCCAGCTGGACGAAATCCGTTTCGATACGGCAAACTTCCATTTGTCGGTGGCGGCGCCTCATAACCAGCTGGCTGACTGACTGGACACAAACAACGACCACCAGAAATAGTCTGAGCATCTCATTCAACAGCCATTGCGCTGCCTCACAAGCAAAGCAACCCGGCGCGTAGATGATTCGTATGCATGATCCTGCTTCCCGACTTCAAGCCCGCAACTGAAATAGACATTCCGCCTTAGTCAGGTATTTGCAACGGCCGTGCCAATCGTTGATAGTGATGCCAACGATTAACAAAGCCGCTATTCAGCAAAGCAAAAGAATTGAATCGACAATGCTGTGCACATTGATGGACACAAAATGAACCACCTGTGCACCTCGCATTTTTTTATTCGTCACGGCTGACCGCACGCCAGGCTGCACTCAAACAACCAACACGCCACGATCAGTGACCAACATTGTAGAGTCTCAGACCATCTACATCGGCGTGCATAGGCCGTGATGACTTCCCGCCAGGTTCAGCCTGCCAAAATCTGATTTGCTCGAGCCATCGGCAGGAAGTTCATGACCAACGGCTGCGACAGATCCCCCTGAGACTGCTGCCACGTTGCGTAAAATCCGTCCTTAGTTTGCAAAACGTCAACGTAGCGACTGCACCCGGTACCGGCTGTACTAATGAACATCGGCAGCAAATCGGAGAGCCGATTGGCGGCAGCAACATCGTCGTTCACAAAGTAAGCGGCGCCACCAATTTCTTCGCAGCTGTAACCTCGAGGCCTCTTGACTGCTGTTGAGTGTTCGTCCATTGGTCGCAGGCATTCCCCACCACAGTAAAATAACAAACTATAATCTGCGTCGCTAAACAGCCCGATTCCAGGAATCGGCAGCACGCAGGTGCCACGCGTCATTGCGACATCCCACGTTGTACCGCGAGGAAACGCCGAATGCTGCGGCGTCGAAACCAGCTGGCCAGCTTCAGGAATATCGGCAACACCAGTATTGGAACTCGACCAGCCAAACGGATGGCTGCAATATCCAAGTCGGTCGCCATCAGCCGTATGCCAGAAAAACGGATCCTTCACGTGCAAGTGCTGCGGGCAATCGCTAACGAAAACCGGCTCGACTGATGACTCAACGAGTTCGCCAATAGACGGAGCTCGCAACACATCAATCGACCAGACGCCCGCCCCGGGTTTCAGATAATCGGATACGAAAACCGGATAAGGGACGCCCGTTTTTTCGGTTGAAACAAACAGTTCGACGCCATCACCGGTGAATCTCAGACAACTACCTTCGATGGAAAGCGTTTCTCCCGTGGGACTGTTAAGTAAAGGCTTATCCCATGATGCGACCTTGTGAAAGGTTGCTCCCTGATCTTCCGATTTGAAAACGGAAAGCTCCAGACCGCGAGTTCCGGCGGCCACGCCAGTACGGGAGTCTCCAGCGTTTCGATAACGCCCCACAACGTACAGAGCGCCGTCAGGGCCTTCAGCCATATTCCCGCCACCAAACCAGAATCCGGATGAACGATCCTGCGGTTCGACTATTACTCGCGCAGCCTGCTGGTCCACCAAAGCGTGGCAGAAGAAATTCAGCCGTGCACGGATTTCAGATATGTCAGACATCGAAGCTAATTCATTTCTGGCTAAACAATGGCCCGCAAGCATCGTCTATCTACTGATACAAGTGCGGGCAAAAAAAGGCGTGAGGATAACAAAAGACGGGGCGAATGCTTGCTGGTTCAGTCAACTATTCCGACGCACGACCAGTGGAATACGCGAAATATTTCGCCAATCGTCATTTCTGTTGCTCGGCCGGTTACTCGGCAGCGTAAACTTCTAAGGTTAGATTTACGCACTGGGCGAAATATGAAATTGGGCAACGCATTCAGAACGGTCGTCGTCACGATTTTCGTGGCTGTCAGCCTATGCGCCGCTGCCCGAACCGGATGGGCTTCCTGCGGGGACTATCTGCACACAAAGCACAGCGAACCGGAAAGCGATGGTCAGCAGGACCAGCAACACTCGAATCCTGCCAACACGTCGTCAAAGATGGCAAACCATAGTCAACCGGATCCAAAATCGCCGTGCAATGGCCCGTTCTGCCGAAACGGAAATTCTGCTGACGCTCCCTTTGCCCCAGCCTCGGTCGAACTTCGCACATCGGCCGCCCCCTGCTGCGGCCTGCACGTCAGCATGATTGAATCCAGCAGTGCACAACGCACCGTTTTCGCCACTCGAGCGAGAAAACTGCAGGGATACCCCGGAACGATAGACCACCCACCCAAAACCGTTTGCTGAACGAACGCGAAAGCTACGCCGCCCGTCGCTTAGTCGACAGCGCGACGCGTATTCTTTTTGGTAGTGGCTTAGTCCAATTAAATTTCCGGGCGGAAAATTTCATGAGTGTCCCAACTTCAACGGACGGCGCCGCTGCGCCTTACGAAAAAAAGATCGTTCGTAAAGCGATTGGCCCGCGTCTACGAATTGTGTTCAACGTCATGCTGGTTCTACTGGCCTTGATCGGTGCCAACAGCGCCTACCTGATTGGCGTGAAAGCACTGGAATGGTGGACACAACAAACCTATCAGGACTATTTCTACATCTGCATGTTTCTGATGCATATCGTGGTGGGAATACTAATCGTCATTCCTTTTCTTGTGTTTGGTATTTTGCATATGCGGAACACAAAAGACCGCAAGATTCGGCGCACCGTAAACATTGGCTATGCACTGTTTGCCATGTGCATTGTGATTTTGCTGTCAGGATTTGCGCTGGTCCGAATCGAAGGGTTACTAGATCTTAAACACCCAACCACACGCAGCGCCATGTATTGGGCTCACGTCGCCTGTCCCATGATCGGATTGTGGCTCTACTGGCTGCATCGACTCGTCGGCCCCAAAATGCGTTGGAAGCAAGGTATGGCTTATGCTGGATTCGCGGGCGTAGCGGCACTGGCAATGATCGCATTTCAATCACAGGATCCTCGACAATGGAACGCCGTCGGACCGAAAGAAGGCACCGAATACTTTCAGCCATCACTGGCTCGCACTTCGTCCGGCAACTTTATTCCGGCGAAGACTTTGGATATGAATCAATACTGTCTGAAATGCCATCAGGATTCACACAAAGAATGGGCCGATAGTGCTCATCGCTTCAGCTCATTCAACAACCCCACTTATCTTGCCAGCGTTGCTGAAACCCGGGATGTCGCAATGGCACGCGATGGCAATGTACAAGCGTCACGGTTCTGCGCCGGTTGCCACGATCCCGTACCGTTCTTCAGCGGCGCGTTCGATGACCCTAACTTCGATATGCTGAATCATGCAACTTCACAGGCGGGCATTACGTGTACCGTTTGCCATGCGATCACGCACATTAACAGCAACATCGGAAATTCCGACTTCACCATTGAAGAACCTCAGCACTATCCGTTTGCTCACAGCGAAAACGAATTACTGCAATGGGTAAACAATCAGCTGGTGAAAGCCAAGCCATCATTTCACAAGAAAACATTTCTGAAACCTCTGCACAAGACGGCAGAATTCTGCAGTAGCTGCCACAAGGTGAATCTTCCGTTTGAACTAAACCATTACCGCGACTGGCTGCGAGGTCAGAACCACTACGACAGCTGGCTGCTGAGCGGAGTTTCTGGACACGGATCACGCAGTTTCTATTATCCGCCGGTCGCGCAGACCAACTGCAACGAATGCCACATGCCCAACCACGAATCGAATGACTTTGGTGCTCAGGTACTTGATGATTCGGGCAAACTGAAAATTCACAACCATCTGTTTCCATCGGCCAACACCGGCATCTCCTGGCTGCGTGATCGAGACGAAATCACCAGAGCTCATCAGGAATACCTGAACGGTGTAATGCGAGTTGACATCTTTGGTATTCGAGAAGGCGGTACAATTGAAGGGCAGCTCACTGCTCCGCTAAGACCAGAAGTTCCAGCACTTAAACCGGGCAACAGCTATCTTTTGGAGACCGTTATTCGCACTGTAAAGATGGGACACCACTTTACTCAGGGAACTTCTGATTCCAACGAAATCTGGCTCGAAGTCACCGCCACCGCGGGAAATCGCCAACTCGGCAACAGCGGCCTGATGCTGGAAGACAACAGCGTCGATCCATGGTCTCATTTCGTGAACAGTTTCATGCTCGATCGCCACGGAAATCGTATCGACCGCAGAAACGCTCAGGACATCTTCGTACCTCTGTACAGCAATCAGATTCCTCCCGGAGCAGGGCAGACGGTGCACTATTCGCTGGATGTCCCCAAAGATGTTGCGTCTGAAATTGAAGTCAAAGTCAGACTGCTATATCGAAAGTTTGACTCAACCTACATGGACTATGTCGATAAAAAACTGGCGAAGCTGGGTGCCAAACCAATTCGTGGTCATGAAGAAGGCCAAGACTATCGAAACGAACTGCCCGTGACGGTACTTGCAGAAGATTCCATCACATTCGCAGTGGAAGGCATTGCTGGCGACGTGATCAACAGAGACCGCGAAATCCCCGCATGGCAACGTTGGAACGACTACGGCATCGGGATGCTGCTAAAGGGCAAGGCTGAACTGAAGCAGGCCGCGGAAGCATTTCGTGAAGTCGAAAAGCTAAACCGTTTCGACGGGCCTCTTAACCTGGCTCGCACGCTACTGGTTGAAGCGGGCGATGGGCAACTGAAAGAAGCCGTTGATGCGGTCGGTCGAGCGGCAACTTACACAGACCCGCCCGCTCCTCCATGGACGCTGGCGTGGTTAAGTGGCGAACTGAATCGCCAACAGGGATTTCTGAAGGAAGCCGAAGACAACTTCCATCAGGTGCTGGAATATCGAACAGAAGAAACAGTTCGGCGAAAATTCGATTTCAGCCGCGACTACTTCGTAAACAATCTGCTGGGACTAACAATTTTTGACCGGGCCTTGCAAATTCGCGGCGATGCTCGAATTGCCGAACGTGAACAACGCCTGAAAGAAGCAGCTGATGTTTTCCGACGAACTCTGACACTGGATTCAGAGAACGTTGACGCTCACTACAATCTCGCTCAGCTGTATTCACACCTTGGCGACGCGGAACTTGCCGCAAAACACCAGAAACTACACGCAAAATATAAGCCTGACGACACCGCGCGAGGACAGGCTGTCGGTGCAGCTCGGCAGCAATATCCGGCGGCAAATGCGGCTGCCGAGCGACTGGTAATTTACAACCTGAATCGCACAAACAGGGACAGTGTCGAATAGGCCGCTACTGAAGAGTTCCGTGCGTGCAGATAATGCCCACACTGGAATTCGATCTTCGACACACGACAGGACTCGCACGGAAGATCTGGTTTCACCCCAAAACAGTTTCCACTGGAAGTAAGCACACCATGACCGCAGATCACGAGACACCGGATAACGACGACGTTGTCGGCACGGCAATGAAAATCTCTGTGTCTGTTCTGGCAGTCGTCGCAACCATCGGCGGCATCCTGTTTGTAATGCAGCACGAACAGGAAATCGCTGCGCCACAAGACGAAATTCAAAGCGCGCTGCCTCAGGAACGTGAAGAATCGCCGCTTGAGATCCCAGAGATGCATTTCAAAAACATCACCACAGCTGCCGGTATCGATTTCATCCACGAAAACGGAGCGGCGGGCGAAAAACTGTTACCGGAAACCATGGGTGGAGGAGGTGCGTTCTTCGACTTCGATGCTGATGGCGACCAGGATATTGTGTGCGTTAACTCAAACGCCTGGCCGTGGACAGACCCACAACCGGAAGTCATGCCAACATCTGCTTTGTACGAAAACGACGGCAGAGGAAACTATAAGAACATCACAGCTGGCTCAGGTCTCGATGTGTCATTCTACGGAAACGGAATCGCCTGTGGGGACTACGATAATGATGGTCTCGTCGACTTATACATCACAGCGGTCGGCCTGAATCATTTATTTCACAACGAAGGCAATGGACACTTTATTGACGTAAGCGAAGTAGCAGGCGTCACCGGAACAAGCGACGCGTGGAGTACAAGTTGTGGATGGTTTGATTATGATCTGGACGGCAATCTGGACCTGTTAGTCTCCCACTATATTGAATGGTCACGAGAAAAAGACCTTTCGATGGAATTCACGCTCGATGGAACACAGAGAGCCTACGGTCGCCCCACTGATTTTCGCGGTGCATTCCCTGTGTTGTACCGAAATGATGGCAGTGGAAAGTTCACCGACGTTTCGGCCGATGCAGGCATTCAGGTTACCAACCCCAACACAGGCGAACCACTCGCCAAGTCATTGGGACTGACATTTGCGGACGTGAATTCTGATGGTCGGCTGGATGTCATGATCGCAAACGATACGGTTCAAAACCTGCTGCTTATCAATCAGCCGAATGGCACATTTATTGAAAACGGAGCAACGTCAGGAATTGTATTCGACAACAGTGGCAACGCACGAGGAGCCATGGGAATTGATGCCGCCTGCTTCCGGAATTCCGATGCCATGGGCATCACTGTTGGTAACTTTGCCAACGAAATGACGGCTCTGTATGTTTGCCAAACGCCTGGAATGCCAGTCCCAATTTTTCGCGACGAAGCTGTCAGCAACGGCATCGGCCCGGTCACCCGGACTGAACTGACGTTTGGTGTGCTGTTCGCCGATCTGGACCTGGACGGCCGACTGGATATTCTGGCATGCAACGGCCACCTGGAAGAAGACATTCAAAAAGTGCAATCCAGTCAACACTATGAACAGCCGCCTCAGTTACTATGGAATTGCGGAGTCGAATACGACAACGAATTCATAGTTATTCCGGAAGACAAAACCGGAAGTGACTTCACGCAACGAATGGTCGGCCGCGGTGCAGTTCGAGCTGACATTGATGGCGATGGCGATATCGACCTGCTGCTGTTTTCGTCTGGAGGACAGCCCCGGCTGCTTCGAAATGATCAAAATGCAGGTCATCACTGGCTGCGGTTTAAACTCTCGGGCAGTGACAGTAACAAAGATGCCATCGGTGCCACCGTTCGAGTGACGCTGCCTGGCGACGTGGTGCTTACGCGCACAGTCATGCCCACGTGCAGCTACCAGTCGCAGTCTGAATTGCCAGTCACGTTTGGTCTCGGAGCATTCGATGCTATCAAGTCTGCCAGCGTGACATGGCCAAATGGCAATGTCACTTCACTGGACGTATCCAACGTTGATGAGACATTGAACGTCGTCGAACCGGCCGCCAACTGAAAACGACTTGCGACAAAACCAAAAGGCAATACTCAAACTACCGTACGCTTCAAACAAAAGCTCGTTGCTGACGCCGATAGTCACTGGCAGTCGTCGCCTCACTGCGGCGAAACGCGACGGACAGGTACTCCGCGTGCCGGAAGCCGGTTGAAGTCGCAATTTCCGCGAGGGACAGATCGGTATCAACCAGTAACTGCTTTACACGTAAAATACGCAACCGCAGGATTTCAGCGTGGGGAGTTCGACCAATTAAAGTTCGGAAACGAGCTTCCAGTGCCCGACGAGACAGTGGCACGTGCCGCAGCAGATCATTCACGTTAATACCAGAACACGCATTGTCGCGGATATACCGCAGGGCCGTAACAATATCGGGATCGTCTATCGCAAGAACGTCTGTTGATTGACGAGTTTCAATACCGAGCGGTGCAATCAGTGTTTCGTTTGCTTCCAGCTTCCTGCCAGACATCAAACGATCCAACATCACCGCTGCCTGAAATCCTGTCTTCGCGGTGTTCGGAATGACGCTCGACAGCGGCGGGTCGCAAAGTTCACACAGTCGACGATCATTGTCGACGCCGATCACCGCAACTTCTTCGGGAACTCGTACGCCTTCGTCGCGGCAGATTGCCAATAGCTGTTGAGCCTTGATGTCATAGCAAGCCATAATCCCCACGGGCCGAGGCAGACTGCGAAGCCATTGCGTGAGCTGAAGACGATCGCGATTCCACGAGTAATCCGGATGCTGCCGCGGCATCGACTGATGAACAAAATACTTCGCGCCGGCAGCACCAACAAGTTCTGAGAAACGCTGCTCGCGCCATTGCGACCAGTTGAAAGCCGGATCTCCGCAAAACGCAAGGTTACTAAAGCCGCGCGAGATCAAATGTTCTGCAGCGAGTTCTGCAATTGCAAAATCGTTCGTTTCAATCCACGGAATATCGGGGATATGCCGAGCGGCACTTACGTCGACGATAGGCAATCGAGTGCGACACACAGCGTTAGCGATCGCTTGTGTTTCAATGCGGGCAATAATGCCGTCGCCCTTCCAGTTTTTCAGCCAGTCAGGTGGAGCGGCGCCGCGGCCCTGTTCCGGCAGATAAACCGACCACGCTGCGTGCTGCTGCACAAACGTGATAATGCCATCCAGCAAACCACGCGAATACGCGTTGGATGTTTCCAAAAGCAGAGCAACGGATTTTCTTTGCGTCACGAAGCCACCACTCCAACCCCAAACCCGGCAAAACATTGTCAAACAAGTTAAACTGCTCGTAGCAGTCGCAGCAGGATACCTGAAAGCCAGGTGAAATATCACAAGTCTTTTGCGCAATTTCTCATGGCGATTCGGTTGAACATAAAACAACATCTGCTTCAGCTTGCCAGGTGCAGATTTCAAAACGTACCAGAATCCACATTCAGTAATATTCGGCAATAAGGAGCCACACATGAGTCAGGTAAACATTGCGATGATCGGCCTTGGGTTCGGTTCGGAGTTCATTCCGATATATCAGGCTCACCCAAACGCGAATGTCGCAGCTATCTGTCGCCGCAACGTTGACGAAATGAACAAGGTTGGCGATCAGTTTGGAATTGAAAAACGCTACACCGATTACGATCAGGTACTGGCGGATCCAAGTATCGATTACGTCCACATCAACAGCCCGATTCCAGACCACGCCTGGATGTCCCTGAAAGCTTTGAACGCTGGCAAGCACGTCATGTGCACGGTGCCAATGGCAACGACCATTGAAGACTGCCGTAAAATTGTGGAGAAGGTCAAAGAAACCGGTTTGAAGTACATGATGGCCGAAACGGTGGTGTACAGTCGGGAATATCTGTTCATCAAAGAAATGTACGACAAGGGCGAACTTGGAAAGATTCAACATCTGGCCGCGTCTCATCCTCAGGACATGGATGGCTGGCCGAGCTATTGGGAAGAAATGATTCCCATGCATTATGCAACTCACGTTGTCAGCCCATGCCTTGGACTGGTTAACGGCCTGGCAGAGTATGTCAGTTGCTTTGGCTCAGGAACTGTTCGCGACGACATCGCCAAGAAGTCGGGCAACAAATTTGCTGTGGAAACCTGTCACATCAAAATCAAAGATACAGATCTGACGGCGCATATCTGGCGATTTCTATATGACGTTGCTCGACAGTATCGTGAGAGCTTTGACGTTTACGGCACGAAGAAAAGTTTCGAGTGGACCTTGATCGAAAACGAACCACACGTGCTGCACACGGCTAAGAAGGCAGAACACGAAATCGCCGAAAAAATAGAGATCCCCGACTTCGCTCATCTGCTGCCAAAAGAAATTCAGCGGTTTACTCAGCCAGCAGAAATTCATGACACTGGACACCTTAGCTTTATTCAGGGTGGAGGCCACGGCGGATCACATCCTCACCTTGTTCACGAAATGGTGAGCGCGATTCTGGAAGACCGAGATCCACATCCGAACGCAACGACCTCAGCCAACTGGACCTGCGTCGGCATCTGTGCTCATGAATCCGCGATGAAGGGCGGCGAGATCGTTCGCCTGCCGGACTTTACCCTGGGGTAATAGTTTTGTCGTCGTGCGCCTAAGAACCAAAGCATGGAGCTTGTTTTGTATCTCAGACAACTGAGGTGTGAAGCGACTCTCTGACTAACAAAACTCAGCGTCAAATAAGCCACTCTTCCAGCTCATGGATTTCAAAATGCGAAACCACCTACCATTGTCGATTCGTCGGGTGCCCGCGGCGCGAGGTTTGCTAATTGTCGCCGCATTGATTTTCCAGCTGCCTGAAAATGCGAGCAGCGCCGCCGATCTGAAGCTGCTTTTCATGGGCGACAACGGGCACCATCGTCCTGAATCGCGGTTTCAGGAACTGGCTCCGGCGCTGGAAGCTCGGGGCATTGAGATGAAGTACACTGATCGCATGGAAGACCTGACGCCGGAGACTCTGGCTCAGTTTGACGGCTTGGTACTGTATGCAAATATCGATCGCATTGAGGATGCTCAGGCAAAGGCAGTTATAGATTACGTAGCCAACGGCAAGGGCTTCATTCCTCTGCACTGTGCGACGTACTGCTGGCGGAACAATCCTGAAATTGTGAAGCTGATGGGTGGTCAGTTTCTACGCCACGGCGGACAGGTATTTACAACCGTCATCGCAGAACCTAACCACTCGGTCATGAAAGGTTATGGCAGTTTCACCAGTTGGGACGAAACTTACATTCATCATTTGCACAATGAGGAAAATCGCACGGTACTGGAATATCGCGTCGAAGGCGATCAGGCCGAAGGCAAAGACAGTGAACCGTGGACGTGGGTGCGAACTCAGGGCAAGGGACGAGTTTTCTACACGGCGTGGGGACACGATGTGCGAACGTTCAATCAGCCGGGCTTTCATAATTTGGTAGAACGAGGCATCCGCTGGGCGTGCAGTGATGATCCTTCTGTCGTACCAGCATTCTCCGATCCCGATACGTTTGCATCGCCAAAGATGACGGAACTTAGCAAGGATGTTGCTCCATTTGACTTTGTTGAAGTTGGTCCCAACATTCCGAATTATACGCCCGGAACGAAGTGGGGCGTGCAGGGCAAACCACGTACAACGATGCAGGTGCCTTTGCCTTCAGAAGAAAGCATCAAGCACTTTGTCACACCGGAAAACATGGCTGTGCGACTATACGCCGACGAACGCCACTTCCTAGCCAAGCCCATCGCGATGACCTGGGACGAACGCGGACGCCTGTGGATCTGCGAAACGGTTGACTACCCAAACGAACTGGGCGGCAATCGAGACCGCATTCGCATTTGCGAAGACACCGATGGTGACCACGTCGCGGACAAGTTCACAGTGTTTGCGGAGGGGCTGAGTATTCCTACGGCCATCGTGATTGTACGCGGCGGCGCTGTTGTTCAAAACGGAACGCAAACCATCTATCTAAAAGACACCAACGGCGACGACGTTTCGGACGAGAAGACGACCCTGATTACCGGTTGGGCCCTGGGTGATACTCACGGCGGAGTCAGCAACTTCCGCTACGGCCTGGACAACTGGATCTGGTCAATGCAGGGCTACAACAACAGCACGCCAAAGTACGACGGCAAGACGGCTCAGTCATTCCGCATGGGCTTTTGGCGATTCAGGTTATCTCAGTCGGACCCACCGAAAGTCACGGCTCTGGAATTTGTTCGATCCAGTAATAACAACACCTGGGGCCTGGGCATTAGCGAAGACGGTTTAATTTTTGGCTCGACGGCAAACCACAACCCCAGCATGTTTGTGCCGATTCCGAACCGCTACTACGAAGGCGTGAAAGGCTGGAGTCCATCGACCCTAGGCTCAATCGCTGACACTTCCCTGTTCAAACCAATTACCGAAAACATCCGCCAGGTCGATCAGTTTGGAGGCTACACCGCCGGGGCCGGACATGCTCTATATACGGCTCGCACGTTTCCTCAACAGTGGTGGAACAAGACGGCTTTCGTATGCGGACCCACCGGCCACCTTGTCGGCACGTTTGTGCTGCGGCGTGATGGAGCCGATTACAAGTCAACCAGTCCGATCAATTTGCTGGCTAGTAACGATGAATGGAGTGCTCCGATCATGGCCGAAGTGGGGCCCGATGGAGCTGTCTGGGTTCTAGACTGGTACAACTATATTGTGCAGCACAACCCGACTCCACAGGGTTTCGAAACCGGCCAAGGCAACGCTTACGAAAGCGATCTGCGAGACAAGAAACACGGTCGAATCTATCGTGTTGTCCCCACAGATAAAGGTGGCGACAGCGTACATGCATTTACCAACCTTGCCGACGCAGGCAACGAAAAACTTGTAGAGACCCTGAAGCATCCGTCGTTTATGTGGCGACTAACTGCTCAGCGACTGCTGATTGAGCGAGCCGCTACTGATGTTGTACCGGCGCTGCTTGCTTTGCTTTCGGATGAATCAGCAGACGCCGTTGGCCTGAACGTTGGAGCCATCCACGCTTTGAATACACTGAATGGCCTGGGGCAGGCTCACATCAATCATAAATACAAGATAGCAAGCATGGTCGCTCCGGCCTTTGAAAAGGCTGTAGCACATCCATCGGCTGCTGTTCGGCGAAACGTCATCGCCGTGTTGCCTCATGATGAACATGGCTTAGCATTGTTGCTGAAGCACGAAAACCTATTCACGGACAAGGATGCTCAGGTGCAGTTGCAGGCATTCCTGACACTGGCAGATATGCCTGCCGGTAACTCAGAAGCTTCGGAACCAATTTTTCAAGTTGCAAGCGACGCATCAGACCCCGTAATAGTGGACGCCCTGACCGCAGCGGCAGCTGTACATGCGACAAAGAACCTCAGTCGATTTACGCTAACAATCATCAGCACAGCAATAAGAGTCGATGGCACAGCCGAGACCAAAACCAGAACGTCAACGCCAGCTACCAGTCTGCAGATTGCTCGCCAAGTCGCCGAACACATTGGTCGCGGCCGGCCTGCTGCAGCCACTTTGGAAGCTGTCATTGCCGATCTGCAGAACGCCGACGCGGCTCTGGCCAACTCAATTCTTGACGGACTTACCACCGGCATTCCCGCGAATTTCGAGTTCAAGACCACAGACAGCTTTGATGCAGCTTTAATCGCGGCACTCACAAAAGCGGACAGCGCGTCTAAAAGCAAACTGGTTCGACTTGCAGCTAAGTGTGGCACCAAAGCACTGGATGCTCATGCAGAAGAAATTGTGGAGTCTCTGCTGGCGGTTGTTGGTGACGGAAATGCCAAAGATATAGACCGAGTCTCCTCGGCTCGCGATCTGGTGGGCTTCCGTCCCGATGACGCTAATATTGTTTCCGCAATCGTTAAACAACTGAATGCCCAAACAGCGCCGCAACTAGGCGGTGCGTTGTTGCAGGCAATCCAGGGCAGCAAATCGGCAGCGGCCGGCAAAGGAATTATCGAAGCGATGCCAACGCTGACTCCGCAGTTGAAATCGGCGGCCATCGGCACGTTACTCAGCCGTCCGGATTGGGCTAAGTCGCTGCTGGCAGGCATTGAAAGTCGTGACGTTGACCTTGGCGATCTGTCGCTCGACCAAAAGCAGGCCCTGCGTGCATTCCCGGACAAAGCCATCAAAGAACAGGCCGAAAAACTGCTGGCCATGAGCGGCGGGTTGCCCGATGCGAACCGTGATAAGGTACTGAAGTCGCTGCTGCACCTGGCTGAACGCGAAGGCAACGTTGACGCAGGCATTGAAATGTTCAAGAAGCACTGCGTGAAGTGTCATAAGCACGGCGAAATGGGCGAAAAGGACATCGGACCGAACCTGACCGGCATGGCCGTACATCCGAAGGAAGAACTCTTAACTCACATCATCGATCCGTCACGCAGTGTGGAAGGCAACTTCCGTATTTACACAGTGGTGATGAATGATGGTCGAGTTGCCAACGGGATGCTGGCTTCCGAAACCAAGACCAGTATCACACTGATTGATACCGAAGCCAAAGAAACCAGCATTCAGCGAGAAGACATTGATGAACTGGTGGCGTCGAAGAAATCAGTGATGCCCGAAGGTTTTGAAAAGCAGGTGACGGAACACGAACTTTCCAACCTACTGCAGTTTCTGACTAACAAGGGCAAGTATGTGCCCGTTCCGCTGGATCGCTATGCCACTGCCATCAGCACAAAAGGACTGTTCAGCGACGGAGACAACGGGCCGGACCGCATGGTCTTTTCTGATTGGAAGCCAAAGATGTTTAAAGACATCCCCTTCCTGCTGACGGACCCTCAAGGCAAATCAAAGGCGAACATCATTCTGTTGTATGGCCCCAATGCCAGCCTGCCACGTAATATGCCAAAGTCGGTCACGTTGCCTTGCAACACGGCAGCAAAAACTATTCATGTTCTGGGTGGCGTCGGCGGCTGGAATTTCCCGTTCGACAACAACGAAACCGTGTCGATGATTGTGCGTCTGCACTACGCCGATGGTACGTCCGAAGAACACGAACTTGTTAACGGGGTGCATATTGCCGATTACATTCGACGAGTCGATGTGCCAAACAGCGAATTCGCGTTCGACCTAAGAGGTCAGCAGGTTCGATACGTTGCCGTCACACCCAAACGATCTGATAAGATCAACACGATCGAGCTGGTGAAAGGACCAGATCAATCAGCACCGATCGTGATGGCCGTAACAATTGAACGCTGATCAACAGCCCGACTTTGCTGTCTGCCCGTCTACCTAAACCGTCAACAACTTTGTTTAGATAAGTTCAAGGAGAACTCCGGACAGCAACGGAAGAAGGGTCTATTGAACCTTAATTCCTAATCAACAGCGGAAGCCGAAAGGTCTCCGCTGTTTTTTATTGTCTTCGCAACAGTCACCCGGTTTTACACACCTACTGCGTTTTGCCACGACTTGTGGCAGTGAACGATGTTTTTCAATGAACGACGCGCGTTTTCTGCAGGCAGAAACGGCCAGGTGCCTGCTTATGTCATTCTAAGCAGAACCCGTTCGAGCCATCGATTAGCAAGTCAATTTGCGCAGAAGCCCACGACATAAACCGAACGATGGCGATCATTTCCAAGGTCATTCAGTTCTTCAAACAGCATTACTTACAGGCAGGCAGCGTCAGCAAGTCATTCCCGCAATCGTTGAACATTTAATCACTGGCACTAAAGGCACGTAGAACAATGGCTCATCCTTGTTCAAAAGTGACTCTCCGCGAATCATCGCGAGGCCAGCATTCGCCGTCATGATTGCATCCGCTACACTGCAGCAGCGAAATCGCGTTTACAATTAACCAGCACTCCGCGGAACTAAATTCAAATTCATGTTCGAATGGTCTGTCACATCCGCGATGTTTGCCGCAATTGTGGGAGGCATTGTCGGTTTCTTGTCTGGCTTGTTCGGTGTTGGCGGAGGCTTTCTGCTGGTGCCCGTACTGAACGCCATTCTGGGTGTGCCGATATCGCTGGCCGTCGGCTCAACGGCGTGTTACACCATCGGTCCGGCGACGGTGGCGTTGCTTTCCAGAAAACCCAAAGCCGGTTTCGTGGAACTTCCCCTGATATTGTCCGGCGGACTTTTTGTCGGAGTCTGGGTGGGAACAAAAGCCATCACGACGCTGTCCACGGCAGCAAACATTGACGTATTGGGCCATGCGGTTCCAGCACTCGACCTGATGGTGCTGTTGTGCTACGCGGTGTTAATGACGTTCATCTCGGCGACGTCACTGATTGACGCTATGAGCCCGGCGGCCAACAGCAACGTTCGCCGCCGCGGGCTGCTGACATCAGTAAAGCTACGCCCGATTGCTGCGATTCCGGATCTTCGGCCTGGCAGTTATTCCATTCCATTACTGGCTTGGACAGGATTGATCGTCGGATTTTTGTCAGGATTTCTGGGTATGAGCGGCGGACTCGTCTTGATTCCGGCAGCAATCTATCTGCTGGGACTGCGTGTTCACGACGCCACAACGATTACGATTGTCATCGTCTGGCTGGTATCGATCCAATCGACACTGATGCATGCCTTAAACGGAAATGTACAACGTTCATTGGTTGTGGCACTTCTGGTTTGCGGAACAATCGGTGCCGGCGTTGGAACGCAGGTGGCCGTGAATCTGAAGAGTTCGCAGCTGAAACTCGGATTTGGGCTGCTTGTACTGGTATCGGCGATGATTGTGTTTGGTAAACTCTGTGTACTTTGGCATGATTCCGCCACATCTGTGGTTCAGGCAATCATCCAGCCGCGGCCGGTTGCTGCGGCCTTCGAGTAACGTCAACTTCAACGAATCCGCTCTGCAGGATGTCAGTCCGCGACTAAAGAACGCTTATGCCTATCGACTTTCAGGACTGCCTTGTCCGCTACGAACAACACGGAGTTCTGTTTGAGTATCCTGATATCTGGGAACTGGACGAACAGACTTCTGATGGAGATTTCCTGATCACTGTTTCCTGCAGCGACACCTGCTTTTGGACGCTGCGAATTATTTCATCCTGCCCGTCAGCAACTCAGGTTGTTGATTCCTGCGTAAAAGCGTTTGAGGAAGAATATGATGACGTCGAGGTCGAAAAACCTGATTCCAAACTCGCAGAAATGCCAGCCGCAGCTCGCGACGTAACATTTTTCTGCATGGATTTGATGAACAACGTGGGTCTGCGCAGTGTCCGCACCTCCGAATTCACGCTGCTCGCGTGGTGGCAGGGCACACATCACGAACTTGCCGAAAACCAGCCTGTGCTGGATCACATAACACGTTCCTTGCGATCATTGCAGTTGTTGGACTGATGCCACGGGTTGTCGATATGATGACCGTTCGAGTTCCTGCGTTCGATATGTGACGTCCATCATTCTTCCCATCAAAATCTGCCAGTTCACTTTACTATGACTGCCGTTACGCATCCCAACGCAGACGATTTCCGCAAATACGCCGAACAAGCTCGGTTTGTTCCTGTATTCCGACAATTGACGGCTGACACACTGACTCCGGTCACGGCTTACCAGCGGTTATGTGATGGACCATGGTCGTTTCTGTTCGAAAGCGTTGTCGGTGGAGAAAAAATCGGCCGCTTCAGCTTTGTTGGAAGCAAGCCATTTCTGTCAATCACTGCATGGGACCATCGCGTTCAGATTCGCGACGCGGATGGCACCACAAAGGAATGGCATAGTGAAGATCCGCTGAAGGATCTGGATTCGTTGATGTCGGAATACCACTGCGTCCACCTGCCTGAACTGCCTCGATTCTGCGGAGGCGCTGTGGGGTTTGCCGGGTACGATGTCATTCGCTACACAGAGCACCTCCCGAACGTTCCGGAAGACGATCGTCAACTTCCCGACATGTGCTTTGCCCTCTACGATGGCATGGTGGTTTTCGATCACATTCGCAAAGTAGTCCTTGCTGTTGCTCTGGCAGATCTGAATTCTGGATCACCAGATGAAGCTCGCGCTGCGGCCGAAGTGCGACTGGAAGAAATCTGCGCTAAGTTGGCGGATGCACAGGATTCTGTGCGGCTTACCGACATCGACCTGACCATTGAACCGCAACTGACGCCGGCTTCTAATTTCACTCAGGAAAAATTTGAAGGCGCAGTCGAAAAGTGCCGCGAATACATCAAAGCCGGCGACATTTTTCAAGTAGTCTTCAGCCAGAGATTACGTCACGAAAGTCAGGCTCGACCACTCGACGTTTACCGATCGTTGCGGATGGTAAATCCCAGCCCGTTCATGTTTCTGCTCCAAACCCCGGAACTGCACCTTGTTGGTAGCTCACCGGAAATCATGGTGCGAGTTGAAGACGGAGAAACGACAATTCGCCCACTGGCAGGCACACGTCGTCGCGGTCGCACAGAACAGGAAGATCGGGAACTGGCCGCAGAATTACTGGCTGATCCCAAGGAACGCGCCGAACATGTAATGCTTATCGACCTGGCTCGCAACGATGTTGGCCGAGTCGCAAAGTTCGGTACGGTCCAACTTAGCGATGTGATGGTTGTTGAACGCTACAGCCATGTCATGCACATTACGTCAAACGTCGTCGGGCAGCTCCGGGATGGCCTGTCACCTGTCGAAGCTCTGCGAGCAGGACTGCCAGCAGGGACGGTCTCCGGAGCACCCAAAGTGCGAGCCATGCAGGTTGTTGACGAAATCGAACCACACAAGCGAGGCCCCTATGGCGGAGCCGTTGGCTATATCGACTTTACAGGCAACATGGATACCTGTATTGCCCTGCGAACGCTGGTGATTCATAACGGAGTCATAGACATTCAGGCAGGGGCCGGAATTGTGGCAGACAGTGTTCCTCATCTGGAATATGAAGAGACGCTCAGCAAAGCTCGAGCCATGTTGAAGGCGATCTATGTTGCAGAAACGCAATTATCAGACTCGTAACAGTTCATCCGCACAGCCTTGCAGCAAATTTAACATGCGGCCGACACCCAGGTTTCAGTCGACTTCGAAACACTAAGAACCAATGCTCTCATCGTGGGATCAACTGAAAGGTCATAACGAACAACGCGAGTTGTTTCGGCGTTCTCTGGAGCAGGGAAGGCTGTCGCACGCTTATGTTCTGGCAGGGTCGGAAGGTATCGGGAAGCGACAGTTTGCGAGGCTGATGGCACAGTCGGTATTTTGCCGGAACCACGATCTCACCGAACTTCAGATTTGCGGTGACTGTCGAGCTTGCCGAGCATTCGCAGTCAACGCGTGGCCCGATTACATCGAAATCGGCGTTCCAGAAGGCAAGAACTCCATCCCGATCGCGCTGATCGCTGGTGAAGATGGTAAACGAGGTCGCGAAGGACTGTGCTATGAACTGTCCATGTCGCCGCAGGCCTCAGATCGTCGAGTCGCTGTGATCAACGACGCGGGCTTAATGAACACAGAAAGCGCTAACGCACTTTTGAAGACACTGGAAGAACCGCCGGCCGATTCACTAATTTTACTGGTGTGTGACAACCCCGACACTTTGTTGCCAACAATTCGTTCTCGCTGCCAGATCGTTCGATTTTTTCCGCTTTCAGCACACGACGTAAAACAGATTCTCTTGCAGGATGAAATTGTTGAATCAGAGGAAGAAGCCACATCAATCGCTGCGTTGTGCGAAGGCAGTCTGGAAGTCGCAAGGCAGTTGCTTAATCCGGAGTTGCGAAAACTGAAATCGTCCATCGCAAGGCAATTGAACCAGATGGAAGCTATGAAGCCGCTAAAAATTGCAGCCACGGTTGTGGAAGGCATCGAACAAATGTCCTCCAGCACGTCAGAGCAACGCCAGAATGCTCAGTGGCTACTGCGGTTCGTCGCTGACGCAATTCAGGATCGACTCAAAGGACTGGCTCACGGCGACCTATCGGACCCGTTGACCCAAAAACTCGGAGCTCGCAGCGGCGTCGACCTTTTGTCCCCGATGTTGGAACGAACCATTGCGGCCTCCCGTCAAATCGATGGCTCGTCACCCGTTAAACTAGTGATGGAAGCGTTATTTGACGAACTCGCCCGGCTATTCCGACTTGCCGCTAAACGCTGACTCGACGGCCAGGCTTGTATCTCAAGCCCCAGAGGCATAATAGGACGTTCACTCTTCCGTCCCGAACTGCACTGGTGATTACGAAGGCTTTGCATTGCTGACAGCTCGGCAACTTGCAGCGAAGTAGTTCGCGGGAGTTGCTTTTCATCTGGGGATTCTCGTGGCTATACTTGGGCTTCATCGAACCTCATCTCCAGCAGCTCGCCAACAAATGTCCACTGAACTACAGGAATTTTCGCAATCTCACGAATCTGCAGACCCGCAAAAGTTTGTGGTGCGCTATGGGTCGATGCGTCATTTGGGCGAATTCAGCGCCAAACGACAGCACGCAATTCACCGCGGTGACGATGTGATTGTTCGATCAGATCGCGGTGTAGAGTTCGGAATTGTGCTGTGCGATGCTAACGAAAAAACAAACAGCTATCTCGGCGACAACGTCCGTACCGGAAGAATTCTGCGGCTGGCTTCAGACGAAGACCGCCGGTCCCTTGAAGAAGTTGCGGTTCGCGAAAAGACGTTCTTCAACGATAGCCAGAATATGATCAACGAACGCAAACTGCAGATGCAGCTTGTGGATGTCGAGCAGGTATTTGGTGGCGAACGAATCATCTTCTACTACCTTGCAGAAAAACGCGTCGACTTCCGCGAGCTCGTTAAAGGTATGTCGCGAGAATTCAATACCCGCATTGAGATGCGACAAATCGGTGTTCGCGACGAAGCGCGACTTCTTGCCGATTACGGAGACTGCGGAAAGCCGGTGTGCTGTAACACGCATCTTCAGGAAATGCCGCCGGTATCTATGAAGATGGCCAAACTTCAGAAAGCGACGCTTGACCCAAACAAGATTTCCGGTCGTTGCGGACGCCTGAAATGCTGTCTTCGCTATGAGTACGACACCTATGAGGCTCATCGAAAAGAACTGCCTCAGATTGGGGCGACCGTCATCACACGAGAAGGACAGGGACGCGTAATCGCGCAGGAGTTGCTTGTTCGCAAGCTGTTGGTAAGTTTTGACGACGGTCGGCGCGTGATGACGAACGAATCAGATATCGTCACAGTCGTTTCTCGCGGAAATCGCGGCAAGAAAGACCAGCCGACAACCGAACCAGATGAAAATAAAGAATAGACACTTCTGTCTGGCGTCGGCTCGTTGTAAGATGCCTTCACTTGATGCATTTTCGCCTCAGATTCTTCCCCGGCCTGAGACCTTCCAGAATGACTACTGCTCGCAAAACAGAGTTGCCGCGTACTTTTCACAAGAACGCCTACCAGTTCGTTTTCGCTGCATTGCGACATGCACAGGAAAATCTTGGCCGAGATCGGAGCGATCACAACACCGGCCACGTGTCCGGGCGTGAGCTGCTCAAAGGTGTTCGTGAACTCGCTAAACAGCATTACGGACTGATGACGGTTTCTGTTTTCGCAAAGTGGGGCGTTCACAGCACAGAAGATTTCGGCAAGATTGTTTTCGAGCTGATTGAGTCTGGCGAAATGCGAAAAACCGACGAAGATCACCTGGAAGATTTCGTAGATCTTTACGACTTCCAGAAAGCGTTCGTCGAAGACTACGTAGTTGACACGGCTCGGGCCTTCAGCCGCAACTAAGCTGATTCTGCAAGTAACGTCTGGCTTTCCGCAACGTCTGGCTTTCCGCAACGTCTGGCTTTCCGCAACGTCTGGCTTTCCGCAACAGGGCTGACTGCATGCAGTATTCCGTTCGGAAAGCTATCTGTCGCGTGGAACCTAATGACACCTGATGTGATTTCGGATAGGCTTTGAGCGATTATCCGCACACATCAGTCAAACAACCGCAATCATCGCGTGAAGGGTCATTATGAGCGTTCTTTTCCGGCTTGCGGGCGTGGCCTTTGCAGCGATAGGCCTGTTGGCTCCTGGTGCATTGTTCGCCGAAAAAGCTGAACCTCTTAAAGGCCTGTTGGTCACAGGCGGTTGCTGCCATGACTACGAAAACCAAAAACGAATTATCACCGAAGGCCTAAGCCAACGCGTTAACATCGTCTGGGATGTCGTACACGAAGGCGGCAGCGGTAGAGAACATAAAGTATCAGTCTACGGTGACATCGGTTGGGCAAAAAAGTACGACATCATTTTCCATAACGAATGCTTCGGCGGAGTGACCGACGACAAATTTGTAGAATCAATTACTGCTGCTCATCACGACGGAGTTCCGGCGATTTTCGTTCACTGCTCGTTGCACAGCTACCGAAATGCTGCGGTTGGCGCAGATGCCTGGCGCGAACTGATTGGCGTCACATCACGCAGTCACGAACAGAAAAGAGCTGTCAATGCAATTACAGTCAACGGCGACCATCCGGTAATGAAAGGCTTTCCAAAAGAATGGCAGACGCCTAATGGTGAGTTATATAAAATCGAAAAAATCTGGCCGAACTGCATTCCCCTGGCTGAAGCTTACGGTGAAGACACGCAACTGGACCATACTGTTATTTGGCTGAACACATTCGGCCGCGCTCGAGTGTTCGGAACATCGCTGGGGCACCACAACGAAACGATGAATAACGAAGTCTGGCTGGACCTTGTTGCTCGAGGCCTCTTATGGAGCGTTGACAAAATTCGCCCCAACGGCAAACCTATGGCGGGCTATGAAGGTTCCGGAATTAAGCCGATTCTGCTTGAAGTCGAACAAGTCGCGGTTCCAACTCCTGACTCAAAATTCACAACGCCGGTTAACACTCAAAAATAGTGTCGCAGCTAGACAGTCAACGGGCCAAAGATGAACTGGGCGCTTGTTTCCAAAATGCTGGGTCACCTGTCACTGCTGATCGGCGGTGCTATGGTCGCGTCGCTACCCTGGTCGTTTCCACAATGCGGCCAGGCAGCAACGTTTGAACGACTCTCTTTCTGGGGCCTGCTGGAATCGATCGGCATTTGTGCGGCCCTCGGATTCATGCTGCATTGGGCGGGTCGCGCCGCAAAAGACTCACTGCTTCGCAAAGAGGCGTTGGCTGTCGTTGGGCTGGGCTGGCTGTTGTCCGGAATACTTGGAGGCCTGCCATATCTGCTGACTCCCACCTATCGACTGCCGGGAGTTAGTCTCAGCATTCCTGATGCGATGTTCGAATCGGTATCCGGCTTCACAACAACCGGTGCCTCGGTATTGACGCAACTTGAAATCCCAACCGGCATCGTCGACTGCGAAACCGCAGCCGAAGCTGGAACAATTGCTTACGTTCCCCGTAGCGTGCTGTTTTGGAGAAGCTTCACGCACTGGCTTGGTGGGATGGGGATCATCGTTTTGTTTGTCGCCATTCTGGGGCAACTTGGGGCTGGCGGCAAAGCGCTGATGCGGCGAGAAGTTCCCGGACCAATCACGGATAGTGTTCGACCGCGAATTCGCGAAACAGCGATGTTGATGTGGACCATCTATCTAACTTTTACGGTTCTGATGACAATCGTGTTGTGTTTACAGGGAATGAACATATTTGATTCATTGTGCCACACCTTTGGAACGCTTGCCACAGGAGGCTTCAGCACACGAAATACAAGTGTTGGGTCGTTTAATAGTGTTGGCATCGAAACCACGATCACGATTTTCATGATTGCGGCCGGCACGAACTTCAACCTTTATTACCTGCTGCTGAGAAAGCCGGATCGCAGAACCAACAAGCCTGCATTTCGACTGAGCGCCTTCTTTTCCGATCCGGAACTCCGAGCCTACCTGTCCATTATTAGTCTGGCCACGCTAAGCCTGACTGCACTACTTCTAGTCGGAAAAACCTACGGCAGTCTCGGCACCTGCCTTCGCCATTCGCTATTCAACGTGGTCGCCGTGATGACCACCACGGGGTTCGGAACTGAAGACTTTGCCAAGTGGCCAGAATTTCCCCGAGCCATCCTGCTGCTTCTGATGTTCGTTGGAGGATGCTCCGGCTCAACAGGTGGCGGAATTAAGGTGATACGATTTCTTGTCCTGTGGCAGGTTCTGAAACTTGAGGCAGAACGGGCCTTCCGCCCAAATCTGGTGCAACCACTTCGTGTAGCGGGCAACCGAATTGACGATTCCGTGGGACGCGATGTGCTGATCTACTTCTGTCTTATTTCAATCATCTTCTCGGTCAGTTGGGCCGGGTTAATTGCATTAGAACCGGCCGACCAATGGCAGGGAGAAACGTCAGCTGAAAAACTTATCGACTGTGCCAGTGCCGTTGCTGCCACACTAAACAACATTGGCCCGGGAATTGGTATTTGCGGACCTCATGGAAATTACACTGCATTTTCTGAAGCGTCTAAACTTCTGTTGACATTGCTAATGCTTCTCGGTCGGCTCGAGCTATTTGCAATTATCGTTTTGTTCATGCCCGGCTTCTGGAAGATTCAATAAGCACATGACTGGACTATTTGGCAACGCAAACAAGCGTTGCTCATCGCTACCGGCCTGTTAATTGAAGACACGAAAAAAAATGCAGCCCGAAGCCTTCGACACAGTACTTGCAGATGCCAACCGAATCGTGATGCTTGGTGCAAGTAATCTCACCTTAGCATGGCCCCGCATTGTTGACCTTTTAAGATCTAGTTTCGCGGATCCAGTTGAAATCTATACAGCGCACGGCATGGGGCGATCTTACTGCGGCGTAAGAAGCGGTTTCGGCATCCGTCAGTTGCCTGGAATTCTGCGTTCAGAACTATGGAACGCATTACCGTTACACAACAAAGATTCTCCCCAACCAGCGGCTCTAATCACAGACCTTGGCAATGACCTTGTTTATGGAAGGTCGCCTCAACAGGTTGCCGATGCTGCCGTTGAATCCATCAAACGCCTTAGAAGCTGGAACAGCTCATGTCGCATCGTAATGACCAGGCCCCCCATCGACTCCTTGAATGGCTTGGGTTCGCTGCGGTTCTTCATTTGTAAAACCGCACTCTTCCCATTTAGTGGCCTCAAGTTGAAAGCAATCCAGGCCGCAGCGGGTGAACTGGATAAACGAATCGTGGATATTGCTAATCAGTTCAGCGTAGCCCTCTCTCGCCCCGACCCGAGTTGGTATGGGCTCGACCCCATACATGTAAAGTGGAATCATCAGACACTGGCGTTCAGCAAAATCATGGATTTATGGGAGTTAAAAAAGACCGGTGCAGAGCAGCCTGGTGGAAGTCTGAATTCGCGACCAACAGCTCAAACAAGGTGGGTGTTTGGAAGGGAAAAACGGACGCCGCAACCGGTACTTACAGAAGACAAGACCTCAGTCTTCGCGTATTAAGACCATTTTCGCAAACAGTTGTGCCAGCGTTTTTCCGAGCAACATACAGACAGAGCTAACGCTTCAAAACTCGCACGCACCAATCCGATACCGGCACATCGTTCTCAACATCAAACATCGCACTGTCAACTCCGGATTCCATCAACATTGGCAGCAGACCTTCATGCTGCGACGAACAAACGGCCAGCAATGCCGGTCGCTCTGACCAGCAGGCGACCCGTGCAAGAATGTTCAAACATTCTCGTTCAATTCCGGATATAAACAGAACTGCGCCGACTGTGTTCTTTGCTTCGCACAGCAACAAGGCTTCTCGAGTTGACTGGCAGCCTTCAAAAACAGGGCATGGTACACTAATGCCAGTAGCGCACTTTCGGAGACGATCGTTTACCTGAGCACGGATCGCCGCAGCCCACCGATCACTCATATCCAGAACGACAAAACGACGTGGAGTCCAATCGGGCAGGAATTCCTCGATACCCGGGATATGAAGTAATTGCTCTGACACCGGCGACCTCTTTGCTCCAATTCACAGCGATGAATAGCTATGGTAGCATGCTAAACTGCAATTTTCACATTGCTAGCCAGTTCATTTTTGTCGTCATCAGGTGGCGGAATTCAATATGCAATCCATCACAGTATCAACAACTCTCGTAATCATATTTTCGATTTCACTTGTTCAGACACAGGCTGATCCGGTGATTGTGCCTGACCAGACACTCAGGTCAGAGCTGCTGAATATTCTGAAACGAAAAGGTGTTGAGAAAGAAGACCTCGATTCGAAAGACCTTGAAACAATATACTTTATCGACGGAACGAAGAAAGGGATCACCGATCTATCGGGCCTTGAACACTGTATGAACCTGCGAGAGATTCGACTTAGTCACAACCAACTGGTCAGCATTCAACCGCTGACCAGCTGCATTAACGTGCAGATGCTTGATTTGTCAAACAATCAAATCACCGACATCTCAGCACTCAAGCCGCTGGAAAATTTGCAGTACCTGAACATCGAACGCAATGCGGTTCAAAATATCGAGTGCGTCGCCGGCATGAAACTATTAGCGTCGTTCTACGCAAGTCACAACAAGCTCACCAGCATTGCACCAGTACGCAACCTCACAAAACTGCATTCAATCTATCTTGCAGACAATGACATCGAGGACATTTCACCGCTGGCAGATTTGCCTCAACTCGCCAGCATTGACCTGCAGAGAAACAAAGTCGTCGACGTTCATCTGCTGACAAAACTGAAGAACCTGCGTTGGACGTTTTTAGCCGAAAACAACGTTACGGATATCACTCCACTTGCTGATATGGCTCGGGCGGATGCGGTAACACGCAACGAATTCGCCCCGTACTGGAGGCTATTCCTGCAGAACAACCCGTTGAACAGCAGCTCAGCACAAGCTCTTCAATCACTGTTGGAATCCGAAGTGACAGTGACTACCCAATCACGTGCGCAAATTCCGCAACCACAGTCTGCTGCAGACAAGCCGACTTCACCGTCAATTGACGTGGTGAATCCACAACCAACCGTCAAATCCCCGGAATGATGTCAAGGTTGTAAACCAGCAAAGACTTAGCTTTTGAATTCGGTCGCCTACAATGTCACAAAGACGCTTAGTCAACCGCAGCCTTCCTTTACTCAAGTCTCATGTCCGACACCACAAATCAACAACAACCGGACGAACACCGAAACGAACAGCTCGCTTCGGTAGTTGGTGAAAGAGTTGATTACGATCCTCCGGCCGTAGGTGGCATGGACCTATTGGTGGCGATCGACGAAACACAGTTGGCACTTGCGCAGTTGGCTCATGAAACGGCTTCGAGGCTTGCGTGGGAATCTACGCTTCGTCGCAAACGCCGACGTCTGCGAACGTGCCTGATTCTGTTTATGCTGACCTTTGCCAGCACAACCCTGGTAGGTGGCGAATATTGGCCACTGGATATCCTTCCCGGATTCTTTAACGCCGAATCCAAAGTGAAAATCTTAACGCACCTGAATCGAATCTGGCCGGCTAACAACGGCATGGAAGTGACACTTATTGATCGCTTCTGGCAATCTATTAGGCTCGGATTCACCTATAGCTGCCCATTAATGCTGATTCTGCTGTGCCACGAAATGGGGCACTACTTGCAGGCCGTGCGATATCGCGTTCCAGCTTCGCTTCCGTACTTCATCCCTCTGCCACTGCCTCCGCTGGGAACAATGGGCGCAGTCATCATGCAGGGGCGAGGATCGGCAGACCGAAAGAAAATGTTCGACATCGCAGTCAGCGGACCGCTGGCAGGTCTGCTTGTTACAATTCCCATTCTGTACTTCGGCATCAAATCATCCCGATATGCTTTACCGAGCGATGGCATGGGGTTTGAATTCGGCCAGCCGATTTTAGTAAGATGGCTCATCGAACTGATTCACGGGCCGGCTCCGGCTGGCATGGTGTTTGACTGGAACGGCTATGCGACGGCTGGTTGGGTCGGGGTGTTCATCACCGCGATGAACCTGCTTCCGATTGGACAGCTGGATGGTGGGCACCTGATGTACACGCTGGTGGGACGCCCAGCACATTGGATAGCATGGGGTCTGATTCTTTTCGCTGTCGGTGCCATGATCTATGCAGAACAGCATTCTTACATTCTGCTTCTGATTCTGCTAACGCTCACCGGCCCTCGCCATCCGCCAACAGCAGACGACACTGTCGCCATTGGCTGGTTTCGGCATGCCATCGGCTGGTTGACCCTGAGCTTTCTTTTGATCGGTTTTACGCCTCAACCAATTGTCATTCCAGAACGAAGACCTGAACCTCCCGCGTTGTCCAGCGTGTTGAAGGCCATTGAAAATCAGGATTGGTTCGACTGGGAACCACTGAATTCGTCAACAGAATAGGCCCCCACTACTTGTCGAACAGCTGGGCGTTTTCAGGAAGTACTTCACCGCAGTACAGGCAACTCGGACGACACGAATTCATAGGCCCCTTACACGCTGGACACTCAGTGACCGTCACTCGAATGCGGCCATCCGCGCGGGCATCTCGTAGATCAACTTCCTGCATCCGGGCGACAATGCCGTCGTGCGTTAGATCCGTTCGATCGCACAACAATTCCCACAGCGACTGACACCCCAGAGCAAGTGCGTCAATGCGTGATTCCAGACGCGAGATATCCTGCGCAAGAGGCCGAGTTTGCCTATCGACAGCATTGGTTGTACTTTCCGCCGAAGACGCCTGACGAGCGGCGCTATTGATCGCCGACAACTGATACATTTCCCACAACATCACGGTTTCTTCCGAGCGTTGCACTCAGACAGCAAGCTTTGATGCCTTAACAACGAAAGGTTTCCTGCGGCGGACAAGAGAAGGAATCAGCAGCGACTGGATTATGACTGAGAATGTCGAGCCTGCCGGGCCGGAAGCAATTTCACCGCGTCAGAAATCTCGTGCGGTGGAGCCAGTTCGAATCGCTTGAGAAATGACGGCTTGTCTTTTCGTCCACCCAACACATAGTCGGTCCAGATTGAAACGGCCACGCACTGGTCATCAATTTGAAGCTGGTCTGTCAGGAAGACGAATAAGATCTCCGCAAGTTTTCCCAAAGGAATACCGTGCGACCGATTTTCTGTAGCAAACAGCCAATCGCTGAACTGCAGAAATCTCGTGAATGCCGATGCTCCGTCGGCCCACATCATCGGATACGACTTTGCGAAGTTTCCGCTGTTGGCGACAAGGTCCCAATAGCGAGCAAACCGACGCAGACGATGAATTGTCTCAAAGTCGATTAGCCGGTTGCTAAGGATTTCAAATGGCGGGTGCGAGCTATAAACCATTTGCCATTCATCGTCGTGACGAACGATCGGCGTCCCTTTCAATCGTTTCAGAATGCCAACCTGAATCTCCTGGGGCTCAAGAGCAACCAGTCGATCAAAGCCTTTGGCAAAACTCTCCAACGTTTCTCCCGGCAAACCAATGATCAGATCGGCATGAATGTGAACCCCGGTGTCCTGACGTAGAAATCGAAAATTCTCGGCCAGTTGTTGATTGTTCTGACGACGGCTGATCAAATTCCCAACATCATCGTTGAAGGTCTGCACACCAATTTCAAACTGCAGCACGCCTTCCGGAAATTTCGCAATCAGGTCTCGCAGCGATTCAGGCAAACGATCCGGAATCATCTCAAAATGTAAAAACAAACCGGGCTGAAAACGTTCTAGAAAAAACTGCAGAATCGCCGTGCTGACACGCATGTTCAGATTAAAAGTACGGTCCACAAACTTGAACTGCCTGGCTCCCCGATCCAACAGCGACTGCATCGCTTTAAGGAACTCGTCCACATCAAACATCCGCACCGGAATATCGAGTGCTGAAAGGCAAAACTCACACGTGAAAGGACACCCGCGCGATACTTCCACATAGATTACTCGTTGAGCAATATCTTCATCTGTGTACAAATCGTACGGCAAAACCACTGCGTCAAGACTCGGCACAACTCCGTGAATAACGTGTGGCGATGAGGCCTTTAACAGAAGGCCCGCTGGTTCCGGCGTTGTCTCCAATAGTGACTGCCTGTTTGTAGACGGGCGTTCCGGACGACTCAGAATCTCTCGGCACAACTCTGGAAACGTCAGGTCTGCCTCACCCGTCACCACGAAGTCAGCAGACTGTACAATTGGTTGTCCCTCGATTTCGTAGCTAACTTCCGGCCCACCCAAAACGATTTGGATTTCGGGTCGAATACGCTTCAAGTCTGCGACCAGCTGAGTCGCTGGTTCAATGTTCCAGATATAAACACCAATGCCCACAATCCGTGGGCTGTGCGACAGGATTTGCGAAATGATGTCCACAGTCCGGTCGCCGATCCCAAACTCCAGCATGGTCGTGCGTTCACGAAGTTCTCCCATGTTCGCCAGCAGGTAGCGCAGTCCGAACGAACTGTGCCAGTAACGAGCGTTAAGAGTTGTGAGAACAATGTCTGACATGAGTCAGGTAGCCAGTGAGAACAAAAAAACTCAGCATGAAACACGCAGAGTTTAACAGTGATCTTTCAAAGTCTCAGCCGAAGTAGCCAACAACGTGAGATTCCGTGCGATCCACGCAAACCGCTGGTCGTTGGAAGTGCCGAACGCTGCAGAATCAAAATTTAGGACTCTGCCACAGCCGTGGAAACCGGTAGAGCACTCAAACCAATGCCCGAATAATGGAATCCGCGCTTTGCCATTTTCTTTCGGTCGTAGAGATTTCGGCCGTCAAAAATTACGGGGGACTTCATTTTCAGCTTGATGTAGTCGAAATCGGGATTTCTAAATTCATTCCATTCCGTCACGATCGCCAAAGCGTCGGCCCGATCACATGCATCATAGTGGTGTTCACAGAAGTTCACCTGATCGCCAAATTCCACCTTCACGTTTTCAACGGCAACTGGATCGGAAGCATTCACAGAAGCACCGGCTGCAAGCAGACTTCGGATCAGCACCAGGGAAGGAGCTTCTCGAATATCGTCCGTTCGTGGCTTGAATGACAAGCCCCAAATCGCCACCGTTTTGCCGGTCAAATCACCACCGAAATAGTCCTTCAATTTATTAAACAGAACGTTCTTCTGCTGATCGTTCGTTTCGTCAACGGTCCGAAGAATCCGCGGCACTACGCCATTTTCAGCGGCTACTGATGCCAGAGCTCGCACGTCTTTCGGAAAGCATGAACCACCGTAGCCAACGCCAGGAAACAGGAATGAAAAACCAATTCGAGCATCATGCCCGATTCCTTTCCGGACTTCGTTAATATCGGCATTCACCTTCTCGCAGATATTTGCGATTTCGTTGATGAAGCTGATCTTTGTCGCCAACATACAGTTTGCCGCGTATTTCACCATTTCGGCACTTTCAATGCCCATCGAAATGAAAGGCTTTTCGGTGCGCAGGAATGGCTTATAAAGTTCCTGAACAATGTCCGCCGCCTCTTCATCATCAACGCCAACGACAACCCGATCCGGCTTGGTGAAGTCGTCAATCGCCGCGCCTTCTTTCAGGAATTCGGGATTCGATGCTGAATAGAATTTCGTATCGGTTTTGGCTTCGATCCACTCTCGCACCTTGCGATTCGTTCCAACCGGAACGGTACTTTTGCAAATAACGACAGTCCCCGGTTCCAGGTATGGGGCCATCCGTTCAGCAGCACTCTGCACGTACTTTAGATCAGCCGCTCCCTTTTCATCCTGCGGAGTGCCCACACAAATAAATACACACTTCGCCCCCGTAATGGCTTCAGCGTAATCTGTTGTAAAAGTCAGACGACCGGACGCGGAATTGCGTTTGACGAGTTCTGTCAGGCCGGGCTCGTAGATTGGAATTCCGCCGGCGTTAAGCAAGTCAACTTTTTTCTGATCCACGTCCAGGCACGTAACATCGTTTCCACTTTCAGCGAAACAGGTTCCGGTCACGAGTCCCACGTAACCGGTTCCGATCATTGTGACTTTCATTTTCGATCCCAATCAATCGTCTATCAGGGCAATAATTCAAACTAACAATAGTACGCTATAAATTATGTGAATCCGCAGGCACCGGCCTGTTCCATTCAGCATCTACTTCCGACAGCACTTCATGAAGGCCTGTTGCAGCAAACCGGTCACTTCGACCGCGAGAATCATAGTTCCGAGTCTCGTCTTTCAGGTAGATCGGTCGCGATCTTACCTGGTCGTAAATTCGGATCACATATTCTCCCAGCACGCTGATACCAAACGCGTTAAGTGCCCCGAAAAACGACGCTGTAATTATTGTCGACGTCCATCCGGGAACGGCCAATCCGGTCAGTATCTTGTGATACAAAACAAAGCCAATTGAAGCACCGCAAACCAGACACGACATTCCAGCAATGAAGTAAAACAGTGTTAATGGGAAAGAGGAAAATGCGAAGATGGCCGTTTTAGCGAGTTTAAATAAACCAATTAGTGAAACTCGAGGCTGTTCGTCATGTCGAGCGTGACGTTCGACAGGAATGCCTTCCTGCCGAAATCCAGTCCAGCTACGCAGCCCCGGAAAGTACCGTTCACGTTCTCCAAGGCTCAGCAGTGCGTGGACAACTCGGCGATCCATCAGGCCAAAGTTGCCAGCATCTTCCGGCATCGCACTGTCAGCTACCGCATTCAGAACGCGATAGAACGCGTAAAACAACAGCCGTTTGGGAAGTGCCTCCTTACGATTAAATCGCTGCGCGTAAACAACGTCGCATCCTGTTTCCCACTGATCAAGAAATTGGGGAATCGCGTTGGGATCATCCTGCAGATCAGAATCCATCACAACGACAACATCCCCCCGAGCATGCTCAAGCCCGGCATGCAGTGCTGGCTGATGCCCAAAATTTCTCGCAAGATGGACCACAACAATACGTTCGTCTTCTTCCGCCAATTGGTCAAGCAACTCACGACTGCCGTCAGACGACCCGTCGTTGGCGTAGACGATTTCAAACGAACCCACGGCGTGCTCAAGTACCGCGCGGAGTTTCGCTGTTAGTTCTCGCAACACGGCCACTTCGTTAAAAACGGGCAGAACTGCGGACAGACAGATTGACGACCGATTTCTCTCAGTAGTTTTAACGGCAGCGATCATTTCCGAAGAACCCCTGCGAGTGACAGACCGGCTGGCACCGGTAATTTCTTCATGCACCAGCGCTCCGCAGCCGCGGCAGTGATCAAAGCACTGTTTGTAAACGATGACACTTCTGGAAAGTCCGGATGCTCGCGCTTAGGAAAAATCTTTTCCCAGCCGCGTACGGCCACAGCCGCTGGTAACGTAAAGCTGTTCCAGTGATTCAACCATTGAACTCGAAACCCGGCCGCAGCTGCCTGTCGCCGAAATTCGCGTGCAGTGTATCGCCTGAAGTGTCCCAACTGTTCATCCCAGCGACTGTACAACCATGGGCACGCAGGAACTGTCAGCACGACAATTCCACCGTCCTGCAACGCGGCATGCATATTTTGTAGAGCAAGCACGGGACGTTCAATATGTTCCAGAACATCAAGCAGAACGATTGCGTTGACGCTTTCGTTCTGCACGGGCCAGGGTTGCTCAAGATCATGAACGTGAGTGTCTTCGATTCCGCGAGCTCGAACATGCTCGACCGACTCGGGCATCAAATCCAGCCCGGTGACGTCGTAGCCAAGTTGCTGAAACTCAATCAGATTCCGGCCGGAACCAATTCCACCTTCCACAAGTCGACCTGGTGCCGGACAGTATTTGTTCAGTAAACGAACGGCCAGTTCCCGCTTGGCAACGTGCCACCAATAGGTTTCCTCCAGATCAACAAGTTGTTTAAGGTGACTTGCGTCCATGAGTCGTGCATTTCAAAAGTCATTCCGCTGTCACGGATGATTGGTAGAAGAGGGCCCACTGAATAATTTCTCTGGAAACCTATCACGAAACGACGGGTGCTGCGTGGGAAGTCTGCGTCGACGAATCGGCTGGTAGGGATTGTCTGGAATTTGTGTCGATGCTGACGGTCGTGTTGATTTTTCGAAACACGTCGCAGATTCATCCCACAGCTCCGGAGACATACCACGTAAGCGCGCATGCAGACTTCGTTTCGCCGGAAAATCGTCACATCCCTTACAAACAAACGGCACCCAGCCAGCGACGACTTACGAATCGCATTCTTCAACCTGCCAGTCCACAATCACTCCGGTTCCGACTGATATTAGATCTGAATCACGCTCCTGCACGAGCTTCCGTCCTTCAGCATTTCAAATGCTGGATTTACGTCGACCGGCCTCAAACAATGTCACAACACAGAAATGGAATACAGAACGAAAGCGAAGTTCGCCCGCTGTCTCCTTTGTGGTTGAACACTGCTCTGACGACATTGCTGCTGGTGATTGCCGTTCCATTGTTCGTGTGCTCACCCGTCACCAGCGATACGTCACTGTTTGATGTCCAGGCGATGACAGTCCAGAACGGCGGCATTCTCTACAGAGACATCATTGAACCCAATCTGCCGGGTATCGTCTGGATTCATCTCGCACTACGGACGATAATCGGCTGGTCGTCCGAAGCGATCCGAATGGCCGACCTGGGTATTTTCCTTGTCACGATGATTCTACTGTCAAACATCGTCGGCGCCGCGGGCAATCAGATTCACAAGGGCAGCCGTATCGGGCTTCTCATTTTCACCTGCACCCTTTTCTACGTGACACGAAACGAGTGGTGTCACTGCCAACGCGACATCTGGATGCTGTTGCCTGTAAGTTGTGCGATGTGGCTGCGGTCAACGCGAATCCACGAACAATGGCAAGATGGCGCACGTTGCCATTCTCCATGCACCGATAAGGCAAGCAGGAATTCAGACAATTTTCAGAGGTCAGATCAAACCGGACTGCCTCCATTTTTCAGTAAGGTTGTTGAGGGAGTATTTTGGGGTATAGCTTTCTGGATCAAGCCGCATGTTGCTGTGCCGGCGCTGTCCGTGTTTGCAATTGACGCAGTGCGAATCAGTAGCTGGAATCTACGAGCCAGGGAAATCGGTAGCGTGATTTTGGGAGGCCTGCTTGCAGCTGTTCCCGGTGTCGTCTGGTTGATTTCAACAGGCGCATGGGATCACTTCTGGGACATGATGCTGGAATGGAATCCCGAATACCTCGAAGCCGGCCGCGATCGCCGCAGCTGGAGTCGCCTTGGGCTACTGCTGGAAAGGTTTCACCCGTGGTGGACAATCCACCTGATAGCCGTTCCGATGGCCATACAATCAATAGTGGAAGGTGTCCGGAATCGGTTCGAACCAGATAATGATAAGTCAGCTGTTCGCAACATCCTTGGCATTTGCTATCTGTCATGGATGATGCAAACGTTCTTGTTGCAGCACGCAATGGACTACATCCATGTGCCGGAAGTTATCCTGGCCTGCTGTGTCGTCGCGGCATATCCGTGGCAACTGGATCTTCAACTAAGACGCGTTTTTGTAGCAGCGTTGCTGGGCCTGGGGCTGCTTGCTGCTCCAATATTTTACGGTGGACGGCTGTCTGTCTGGCAGCGATGCTTTCGAGAAGGCAGTTCACCGGAAGTTCGCAGTATTCTGGCTCAGGGAAACTACCCCAACTGGCAGCATCTGGCACAGGTTAAAAAATTCCTGAAATCTCAAAATATCGCTGATGGTGATGTGGCCTGCCTGAACGTTCACAGCATCCATCTGCATCAGGAACTCAGCGTCCTGCCAGCCACACGCTATTGGAGCATCATTTGTCCACTGACAATGTTTCCGCGGCGGTACGATGAAATCATGGCCAGCGTGAACTCCGGTCACCAACGATTTATTGTGGTTGAAGCCAACGAAACGAACCACGAAGAACAGATTCTGCCGGGATCGTTTCCCAACGATTACCCGGTTGTATTTGAATCCGGAACCTATCGAATCCATGACTCTTCGCCGACTGCGATGGGACGCATCACGGCCGCGCAGTAGGACTCCATGCTGCGAACTCGTGATAGCCGACAAGCATCTAGCAGCGACGCCGTTCCCGATGACGATATCACGTTCGCCGAACAACGGGCCAAACGTCAACCCGGTCTTCGCCACGATAAATTTGAATTTCTCGATGCATCAGAATGGAGTGATCTGAATAGCCAACGGCGAGCGAAATCGTATCGCCAATCTTCAGGTCCCGAGAATCGCCTTCCAGCGAAAGTACAGTGTGTTCGGCGCTCATACTTTCAACAGTCGCCCCATCAGCGTCCATGACCTCCGGCATTTGAACCACTGGGTTAATCGCCTTTCGTCCCGCGTTCAACACGGCTCGTTCCAGCGATGGACGAGAAACGACATCAGCCACAACCGTTAAGGCAGGCTGCACTCCGGTCAGGCCACACTTTTTTTGATAGAACAGGTCACCAAACAATCCTCCGCCAGCCTGCAACTCGGTAACCGCTGGGTGCTGACCGGTAATCCAAAACGATCCGCTCGCTCCTGCACTTACGATTTCACAGCAAAGACCGACGGCAAAAAACGAATCGCGGGTCTGTTCAAGCATTCCCATCGCTTCAAAAATCGCGTTTCGCTTCTGCTCAGTATCTTCAATCGTCAGCAGGTGCCCTTCGTATCCCATAATGCCCGCCACATTCAGTCCGGGCAGTCGATCGGCTGCTTCTGCAAGTTGCGTCGCATCGACTCGAGGGCGACATCCTGTACGTTGCATACCGATATCAATATCGACAAGAAACCTGAACACCGCACCGTTTTGTATCGCCATCTGTGAATACAATTCGGCCTGAACATAGTGATCGATCGTCACCACCAGATCTGTCTGTTTTGAGATGGCCGACAGTCTGCTTAATTGCGATTCCTCAACCGCAATGTGAGCCAGCAACACCGAAGGTACGCCAGCCTCGGCCATCACTTCAGCTTCGCCCACGTTGGCAACCGTGACTCCAATTGCTCCAAGTTCCAACGTCAATTTCGCAATCTGCGGCTGACTGTGTGCCTTCACATGAGGCCTCCATTGTTTGCCCAAAGCCGCAATTTCTGAAGCCATGCGCTTGGCATTGCTTTCAAGTACATCCAGATCCAATCGAAGTTCGGGCATTACGAGTGTCTTTGTCTATGAACTGAATCAATAAACCGGAAAGCTCTGCAAACGCAGGCGTTCTATCCGGCAATGGAACAGGATTCTATCTGGTAACCGGAGATAAACTGGCCAAAAACGTTAGTCTCGATAACAAGCCTGCATTCGTCGATCGGAAATTGAAGCAAATCCGTTAGAGTCCTCGCTAATACAGCAGGCAGACCAACCGCGTGTTTCTTATTAACAAACACCATCTGCCTCGCTCGCATACTTCTTCCTCAGCGATCCAAAGACATCTGAACATGACAAATAATCAAACACAAAAATTGCGAATGGCACTGATCGGTGGCGGTGGAGCAGGGTTTATTGGCAAGGTTCACGCCACCGCCGCAACGCTGGATCGTCAGGCCGAACTTGTGGCCGGAGCATTTTCCTCAACCCCCGAAAGATCCAAAGCGTCAGCCGCTGAATTCGGAGTCACACCGGACCGAGCGTATGGAACTTATCAGGAACTCCTGGAACGCGAAAACAGTCTACCGGCCGACGAACGCATTCACTTCGTATCCATTGCCACTCCGAATTTTACTCACTGCGAAATCGCCTGCGCTGCCATGAAAGCTGGCTTCCACGTTGTATGCGATAAGCCGATGACCACCAATCTGGAAGACGCAGCCAAAATGGTGGCCACAGCTGAAAAGACGGGCCGAGTCTTTGCGCTGACGCACAACTATTCGGGCTATCCGATGATGCGACAGGCGCGAGAAATGATTGCCAACGGTGAACTGGGAGACATCATCGCCGTTCGAGCAACCTATGTTCAGGGTTGGATGCACGGTATGGAACCCGGAGCAGATCAGGCTCGCGGAGCATGGAAATCGGACCCGCTAAAGAACGGACAGGCCGGTTCTTTGGGAGACGTCGGTACGCACGCGTTCCACCTGGCCAGCTTTGTGACGGGTCTGCAGCCGGAATCGCTGTTGAGCCACATGCAGTCCTATTCGAAGCACCATGAACTCGATGATTACGGCCATGCCATGATCCGCTTTAACAACGGTGCGACCGGCATGGTCACATGGAGCCAAATGACGCACGGACGCCTGAACGATCTGACAATCGAAGTCGACGGGACAAAAGCGGCTGTCACCTGGCGTCAGGAAGATCCTAATCAGTTGTTTGTCCGCTCGCTCGGCCAGCCAACCAAAGTTTACGAACGCAATCCCGGTGCAGGCTACATGACACCAACAGCTACCGCCGCCTGTAGAATTCCCGGCGGACATCCGGAAGCGTTTTTCGAAGCTTTCGCAAACGTTTACCGAAGCGCATTCACCGACATGCGAAAAGTAAATGCGGGAGAAACATTGCAGCGAAGAAACTCAATCTACCCCAGCGTCTACGACGGACAAAACGGCGTCCGCTTTATGACTCGCTGCCTTGAAAGCGCCGAAAATGCTTCGGCCTGGAGATCATGGTAGGCACATCGCGGCCCTGAAATAAGCCATCGCCTTGAAGGCCTTTCTTAAAATATTCGCGACGGACTGCAGCACCGCAGGACCGCCTGTGATCCATTCTTGACAACAGTAGATTTGTGTTGATTCAAACAAGTGGCCAACCTGTCCCGGGATTTCACTCGTCGCTCACCCCAACCAAATTCCCCTGTCGATACAGGTCAGGTTCCTACTGGACGTTGCTTCTCAATGTTTTTCCGGTAGGAACCGACCCTGATTAACTGGTGGGCAGTGCCCAGCCGACATCCGGAGTGAAATCAATTCAGATTGTGCCAAGAATATGAAGCCTGATAGGCTTCGTGCAAATCGTTCCTTGATCGCGTCAAAGTCTGTGGCAACCGCATCCTTAAGCCCGCCAATGGCATACGGGTGACCTTGCGATAGCGTCTTTCCAATCGTCGCGAGTTCGAACGCTCGGAGGACTATTTTACACGCTGGATGTGGGTCGGTGCTGCCACAAAAATCATCGAACTCCAACCAAACAAACCGATTGAGGCCATAAAGCTTGAAGTTACATAATTCAGCAGCGGCTTTCGCAACGCGGAAAATTAGTGTCTCACATGCCATCCGCTCGACGTAAGTAAACGGCGTGTTAGGCGCGCTGATTTGTGGCGCCAGCTCTGAAAGAAGTTGGAGTTCACGCTTCATCAAGTACTTCCTTTGCAAACGCAATAAGGTGAATAACAACTTGAACTTGGTCCGCCTGTTCGCGTTTTGAGGGAAACTGTTCTGGGGTCGGCGCATTCCGACTGTAAGTCAATGCCCATGGCGAAAGGCTTAGATCACCTTCACGGAGCGGAATTTGAGGGTAGAGCTCCTTGGCGTGAGATATTGGCGAGAGTCTTCCGAACCGCGATTCACCCTTCTGCAGGCAGAGAAGGATACATGTATTTCGTTTTAGCATATGCAATTGGTGAAGATCGCATTCGGTAAGGCCAAAGTCCGACTGTAGATTTTCTTCGACCAGTCCAAGTAGGGACAGGTAGGTCAACAATTGACCGGCATACCCGCTGAATGGTCTTAATTTGTCGAGACAAGTCTTCAGAAAACCAGTTGGGTCGTAGAGGATAATCGCTTCGCTTGCGAGGTGATGCATAAACGGAGCGCCTTGGGCAGCCATGCGTTCGCAGGCGCTTGTCGTATAAATCGAAACATCCTCCGTCTGACATGTGAAACGCTCTGCGATCACAACCTGAAGTTCTCGAAATCTAGCCAAAGTGGTAGCAGAAACGACCGCCAGAATATCAACATCGGATGATTCATCCGCCTCTTCTCGTGCAGAAGAGCCGAAGAGCGCTGAGGCAAGTACGTCGCGAGGAAAATTATCCGTCATCTTTGTATGCGTCGGTAAGCGGCTGCAACAAAAAGCCCAAGACAAATCGGTCCAATTATGCCAAACGCACTCGTCGTGATTTTTCCCAAAATGCTGCTCGGAGTGATGTCCCCGAATCCAACCGTAGTGAATGCCATCACAGAAACATAAATACAGTCGATCAAGTCGCGATGAATTGCTTCAACTTCGGGTTTATCGTCAGCCATGCGAAGGGGAATGCTAAGCAGCCAGAACAGGAACGAGGAACCAGTAAGAATGGCGAGCGCCGTCAAAGCAATGCGATGAATTCTCACGCCATACCCCCAAATGGCGCCTTCAACGCAGTGTAGGAGCCATCGCCCCAAGGCCCGATGTCTATCACCTTGAGTGTACCTGTTCTGATGCCACTTCGACGCCGTGACTACGATATCCCACTGTTCCCGACGGTCCGCCTCCATTTCCAGCAGAAGAAGCCGATCGGCCTGCCGGACGTCTCCCATCGACGTCGCATTCAGTCGTAAAGACCTTAAGAATCGTTCTCGTGGAGACCACTTCTGCGGTGCCGATTGCAGTATAGAATCGTAATTGAGTGAGCATTTGTGAAAAGTGGTGTACCACAACTCGCAATCGTTGAATTCAACGTCTCGCAAGTTGCAGTCGTCGAATGTTGAACCAGTCAGGTCCACTCGTGTAAACGACGATTGGCGAAGATAGCATTGCTCAAACCGGCAGTACGGGATATTCGAATTTTCGAACACCGCTTGTTTCAGGCCGAGGCCTCGAAAGAGGCAATAGCTTCAATCGATATTCTTCTTTGTAACCCCTCTTTCGGGAGGCACTTGCCCTTCGTTAACTTCGTACGCGAGCAAACGGTGTTGAGCCTTCTCGGGCATTGTATCCAATGTGGATCTAGTAAGCGCCATGTTGATTGTCTTCAGTGGTTTCGGACGGGCGGCAGTTTCACTCATACTGCCTAACCGACCCGCTGGTGTTCTACTGAAATCGAAAGGTGAACTCGGGAATATACCATGAGTCATTCCTTTTGGCGGTCGGCAAAACGAAAAGGGCAAGGTTTGCACCTTGCCCTTTTCTGCTTCTAATTCAACTTACTCGGCGGTTCGGCGTGCTACGCAGTTTCCCATCGTGCCACGCCATCGCCTGCCGGGGCGTCCCGGCCTAACCAGCTTCGACGGCTGCCTGGGCAGCGGCCAATCTTGCGATTGGAATTCGGCGTGGGCTGCAGCTGACGTAGTTCAGGCCGATTTCGTGGCAGAAGTAGACGGACTTTGGATCGCCGCCGTGTTCGCCGCAAATACCGATCTTAAGGTCTTTGCGAGTTTCGCGACCATCTGCAACGGCGGTCTTCATCAAGCGGCCAATTCCGATCTGGTCGATCGTCTGGAATGGGTCGGCAGGCATGATGTCATGCTCGGTGTAGTAACCGATGAAGCCCTTGTAGTCGTCTCGGCTGATACCAAGGCCTGTTTGAGTCAGGTCGTTAGTACCGAAGCTGAAGAATTCAGCGGTCTCAGCAATCTCACCAGCAGTCAGAGCGGCTCTTGGAATTTCGATCATGGTACCGGTCATAAACTCAACAGACACACCCTGTTCGTCGAAGACCTTGGCGGCAGTTTCTTTGATGACAGCCGTTTGGTTGTCAACTTCAGCTTTGTATCCAGCCAGAGGAATCATGATCTCGGGCAGAACTTCGATGCCTTCCTTCTTGCACGCACAAGCAGCTTCGAGGATTGCTCGAGCCTGCATCGCGGTGATTTCCGGATACACGATTCCCAGACGACAACCACGGTGACCAAGCATTGGGTTGGATTCAACCAACTCAGCAACACGTCGCTTAACGTCTTCTTCTGTGACGCCAAAGGTCTTTGCCAGCTTGGCAGCCAGAGTTGGATCTTCGTGCATGTGGTGTTCTGACAGGAACTCATGCAGTGGTGGGTCCAGCAGACGAATCGTGACAGCTTTGCCAGCCATAACCTTGAACAGGTGAGTAAAGTCTTCTCGCTGGAACTTGATCAGCTTGGCGAGTGCCTTTTCTCGGTCAACCTTGGTGGTTGAGAAAATCATCTCACGCATTTCGTCCAGATGATCGAAGAACATGTGCTCTGTTCGGCACAGGCCCACACCTTCGGCACCCAGTTGCAGACTGATTTCTGCGTCGTGCGATTCAGTGTTGGCTCGAACCTTCAGAGTTCGGTGTTCGTCAGCCCATGTCATCAGCTGAGCGTATCGCTGATACACTTCTGATTCTTCCGGCTTCAGATTACCAGTCATGACTTCCATGACTTCAGAAGGGCTGGTTTCAATCTTGCCAGCATAAACTTCGCCAGTGAAACCGTCGACGGAGATCCAGTCGCCACCGTTCAGCACCTGACCAGCTACTGTCACCGTGCCGGCTTCGTAATCGATATTCAACTTATCGCAACCGCAAACGCAGGTCTTGCCCATTTGGCGAGATACCAGAGCAGCGTGAGATGATGCACCACCGAAGGCGGTAAGAATGCCCTTGGCAACCTTCATGCCGCGAAGGTCTTCCGGGCTGGTTTCCTTGCGAACCAGAATCAGCTGAACATCGTTGTCAGCGTTGTACATTTCTTCTGCGTCAGAAGCGTGGAAAACAATCTGTCCCGTGGCAGCACCCGGACCGGCGTTGATGCCTTTCGCCAGCAGTCGGCTGTTTTTCTCGGCTTGACTTTTGTCGGCTGGATTGAAGATCGGTTGCAGCAGCTGATTCAGGTCGTCGGCTGGAATACGTCGTTTTGCCAAAGCCGTCTTGACGTCAATCAGGCCTTCGTTGACCAAGTCGACGGCGATTCGCACAGCGGCGAAACCAGTTCGCTTGGCGTTACGAGTCTGAAGCATCCAGACCTTACCGCGTTCAACAGTGAACTCGATGTCCTGCACTTCTTTGTAATGCTGTTCCAGAGTCTTACCGATGTTGGTCAGTTGCTCGAAAGCTTCTGGCTTATCTTCAGCCAGAGTTTCTTCGATACGCTTTGGAGTTCGTGTACCGGCAACAACGTCTTCACCTTGGGCGTTAATGAGGTAGTCGCCGCAGAAGCCAGGAGTACCGACAGAACAGTTTCGTGTCAGGCCAACGCCGGTCGCACAGTCGTCGCCGAGGTTACCAAACACCATGGCCTGAACGTTAGTGGCTGTGCCCCATGAGTGAGGAATACCGTACTGACGACGGTAAACCATCGCTCGGTCGTTCATCCAGCTGCCGAAGACTGCGCCGATGCAGCCCCACAGCTGCTCCATTGGATCTTCTGGGAAGTCGATGCCGGCTTCCTTTTTGATGACGCCCTTGAAGTCAACCACGATCTTTTTGATCGCTTCGATACTCAGGCCAGATTCGTGCTCAACGCCTTCTTTTTCGCGAGCGTGGTCAAGAATGTGATCAAAGTGGTCCGGGTCGTTCTTCGATTCTGGCTTAAGCCCCAGAACAACGTTGCCGTACATCTGGATAAGACGTCGGTAACTGTCCCATGCAAAGTGTTCGTTGCCAGACTGTTTGATCAACGCCTGAACAACTTCTTCGTTAATACCGATGTTCAGAACGGTGTCCATCATACCGGGCATAGATTCGCGAGCACCCGAACGGCATGACAGCAACATTGGGTTGGCAGGATCGCCATACTTTTTACCCATCACTGCTTCGGCGTTGGCAATCGCGGCATTGACCTGTTCCGTCAGTTCTGGTGGGAACGTGCGGCCGTTGTCGTAGAAATAAGTGCAGACCTCAGTGGTGATGGTGAATCCGGCAGGAACTGGCAGCCCAATGCGGCTCATTTCCGCCAGGTTAGCCCCTTTTCCGCCGAGCAAAGTCTTTTGCGTCGTATTTCCGTCTGCCTTGCCATCGCCGAAGGTGTAAACGTATTTATTGTCTGCCATTTTGGGTTAGACCTCGTAAGGTTAAGTGTCGTGTAGATCACAACAAACATGTGGCGTTCCGAAGAACGCTCTGGGGACCCCGATCTTCAGGAAACTTCAAAACGGGGGGTCGAAATAGATAGAACGCCCATCGGCGCGCACCGCAATTGGCACCTGAACGGCGTTCAATCGACCGGGCACGGTAGCAACCGATCGACTAAACTTCAAGCACTTAGAAAACTGGTCAGAAACGAGAGAAAACGCTTACTACCCCGAGATTTTCCAATGCCTGCCAAAAACTCACTTGCCAGTCGACATCTGTTCGACGAAATTGAGGCTGAGCAAGGGTTTAGGCATGTTTTGACAATCTGTCAGGCTGGTCTTCATATCGGCCCGCTTTGAATTCAGGCTGAGTGGTTTCCGAGGATTGGGAGCGTTTTTAGATGGCAGTTCGTGGAATCCGCGGAGCGATTTCGGTCGAAACCGATGAACCAGAGCAGATTCGAGAGGCAACTCGCGAATTAATGGAAGCAGTGCTGAAACGCAACGGTATCGCAGATTTCGACGACATCATTTCTGCGGTCTTCACCACGACAAACGACCTGGTTTCCTGTTTCCCCGCAGAAGCTGCTCGCCACATCGGTATGACGACTGTCCCTCTGCTGTGTGCTTTGGAAATTCCGGTACCGGGATCGATGCCAAAGTGTATTCGAATTCTACTTCACGTTAATTCCGACCGAAGGCCTGCTGAAATCGAACACGTCTATCTGCGAGATGCTGCAAAACTGCGCCCCGATATGAAGAGTGCTCAGTAGACGATCAGATGTGCAGGGAACTCGCACATTACGTCAACCTCAGCAGCATGAAGCACTCGAAACCAGATCCATCCACGCGTCTGCGAAGTTGCTCCCGAATTTCGGATCCGGGTGTGACGTTTCAGAATTCGTTGGCTGAGAGTATGTCCTGGCCGTTGCGACTGCTGGCGGATGTCAGTGGCCGATCGTAAACTCCGGCACCGATGTCTTCCGACAGAGGAACACGACCGGACCGTTGCAGAACGCGGCGCCCCGCTGCTCGAGCATTCTGACTGGTCGGCAAGACCAGTGACATCAGGGCGGCGATGATTGAGCTGGAAACCAGGAACTCAAGCTAAAACGAAGTCGGAGCGAAAGCGTCTTCGACTACCCGAAACGCATCTCGCGTATTCCCCCCCCCAGGTCCCCATGGTTCGTTTTTTGATAAGAAGATATTGCCGTGCTGGTTCGGCAAGCGTTTTTTCCATTGGTGTACCGTGTCGAAATTTGAAGATGGCCAATTTGCGGAAACTTCCGATGGCCGCCTCTTGGAGATACACGGCTACAGGCTGGGAAGTTGTAGTCATGTTTTCCAAAACTGGATCTGACGCGGGACATGCGTTCAGGTAGAGCCAACATGCAACGCAACAACGGGCAGTGAATCTTGCATGGCCTTGTCTCGGAGATACAAGGTTGCTTTGGCAGGCGCTAGAACGAAAATCCGCTCACGGTGCAGACTGTGACAATGGCTATGGCCATTTGAGTGATCAGTATCGGCTTCCACATCTTTTGCAGGTCAGGCTGTTGAAGCGTGCTGCCACACATCAGAATAATCCATGGAGTTAGAAAGCACCAGAGACGTGCAGCTTCTCCCTGGTTCTTGCCAGACAGCCACAGCGCGAGGACAACCGTTAGTGTGGCGATGGCAAAATTTGATTGGTTGCTGTCCGGCGTTTCTTCGCCGGTTGATTGTCGAAGTGTTTTGATTGAATAATTTGCTCCCCGAGCGGCGAGCAGCATGACTGGCATGGCGACAGAAAGTGACAGCTCCAGCGGATTGACAAGCAGCCACTTCCACCCCGTGCGCTGAAACTGTTTGTAAAAACCTTCATGGTTGGTGAGATTCAGTTGCCATACGTTGAAAATATTGCAGTTGGTTTGCCGATTCCAGATAAGACAGCAGACGACGATCGAGAACAAAAAGATGCATCCAACAATCGTGTCGTTCCGCAATGTTGCCATCTTTGATGACCATGCTCGCAAAGCAACAAACGCAACAAGCACGGCAATAACGGGAAGGTGAGCCAGACTCAGCATCAGCCCAACCCACAGTACGACTCCCGCGAAAACCGAACAACAAAAGTGCCGACCACCTTTCATGGCAATAACAGTCAAAGCCAGGGAAGTGGTGCAGGTCAGCGGAAACAGGACGTCAGATTTCGGAAGGAAGACAGCCAGGCACGGCAGCGTTGGCCAGAGGCAACACAGTTTCCATGCGGTCGAAGAATCAAACCACTGTCTCGCCAGCAAGCACAGTGGCAGAATTGTCAGGACAACGGCGAACGTACTGCACACTTTCAATAAATGGAGCGCTGCAATTTGTGGTTCCTTCAAGCGAGTCGCGTATTGGGCTTCCGCTTCGATTGTCCGGAATGCTCGCCGAGTCTTATCACTTTCGATGCTGTTGAGTACCGAAACCAGTGTTGGCGACGATTCGCAAATGCTTAGGCAGGCTTTGCTGAGAAGAAACAGCCCCGGTGGATGAGTGCCGATGTGCAGCACTTCGCCTTCCTGCATTCGAGCTTCGTAGCTTGCCAGGAAGTCGGTCGTCGAGTCCATCTTGAATGCGGCTTCAAAAAAGTAGCCCGCGGACGATGGGTCGTACAGGATCCAGTAGGGTTTGATTTCGCGGTGTGCGGTTGGTGCGGACTGCTGCACGCAGTTGATCCATACCCAACTGCCTGTGAGTAGCAGGATGTAACTGGTTGCAGATTTAAACTTGCTTCTGCCTGCAGGCTGAAGGAAGACTGCGACAGCAAAAAGAATCGCCCCGCCCAGCAGTGGCAGCATCAGGCGGTCAACGGCCGCTAAGCTGTTAGCGATGAGTTCATGTCGGCTCCATTCCCATTCGCCGACGACTCCCAGTGGAATCGCCAAACTCAGCAACGCCGCAGCGGTGGTCAGCGTGCTTAGCAACAGCAACATGAAAAATCGTTGGTTCACAGATTCCGATTCGACGAGGAAGGAAAGCAGTTGTCAGTTTGGGCCCGCAATAATTGAAAGGGCAAATGGTTTTACGATGGGAGGATACGTGTTTCGTGGCACGGCGGTTTCCGCCGTGATTTCCGGGTGTGAACGACCAAGCTGCAATTTCGAAGATTACACAACGCGTCGCCCGGACAACTGAATCTTAACGCGACTCAGCAGCGATAAGGAAGAAGAAAAAAAAAGCCCTTCGAGAGCCGAAACACTCGAAGGGCTTTATCGATTAGAAGGTGAAGGCCTTATCTCCCTTCTTCCTGACCGAAGATAATAAAGCCACCACCGCCACCACCACCGGATGATGGGTTTAGGATGTAGTCAGCTTCCAGAGCCTTCTGGATGCGAGACTTGGCCTGAGCAAGGTGGGCGACTGTGTACTGATCGTATCGATCGGCACCGGAAGCCTCAGCTCCTTCGATCAACTTAACGATCTGTCGAAGGTTTTCTGCGGCAAGCATAGAAATGGCTTTTGAAGCAGCACTTGATCCTCCACCTGGTAAAGCCAGGTCGATGAGTCGCTCTACGTGCTCTCGCTGCAGATTGCGGCGAAGGCTTGAAATCATCGGCTTACGAGCAGTGAAATTACCTTTGGATTTGTCTTCCAGTTCTGACCAGATCTTTGCAGATACATCACCCAGCAGTTCCGGTAGCGTAACGCTGTCCTGATCTTCAGGAATGCGAAATTCGTTATCATAGACTCGCTTCAAGGTGGTCGGATTCATCAACATCGTCAATGTCGAAGACTGAATTCCCATAATGCGATCATGAATTGGCCATGTCGCATCAGAACCAAACGAGCGGTCGTCCATCCACTTGTCCAATCCCATGGCGTTGACAAGTTCAGAATTCAAGCCAAATGACTTGTCATCAAAACTGTTGTCCAGCACAAAGCGAATCGCCTTACGCTGCTGATCTGCAGGAACGACCTCAACTGGCATCTTGCCATTGGGATCTCCCTTTTTGTGCCGATAAATAAACGCTCCGCCAACCCAGTTTGCCATCATAGACACGGCGCGAGTCTGCATAGAAAGCGTTAGCTCATAGCCGTAACGAATACGATCCCAGCTGTCGCCATCTTTGATGAATTCAGACAGCAGTTTGCTACGATGATGGTCCGCTAGACGAATCTGAGTTTCAGCATAGTCCAATGGCTCCTTACTGAAGTCGTATCGTCGGGCAAATGGGTCAGGACCACTGGTGTCTTCGTCGGTACCAAACGCCAGTTCCGGTTCAGCACATCGTGACAAAACTTTTTTGGGATCTTCGAACGTGTAACCGTATTCAATGGCCCACATGTCATAAGGTCCGATACCAGTCATGCACCAGTCACCCTGAGTCGTCCCGGCACCAAGATTGATATTAGCCGCCATGTAGTCCATAACTGTGCTGGCCAGTTGCTTCTTGCCCTTGAATTCATCGCTGTTGATTTCAGCCATTGTATAAACACTTGACCCCTTGAAGTTATGTCGAAGTCCAAGGGTGTGCCCGACTTCGTGAGCAACAAGATGGGCGACAAGCGGACCAACAAAGGATTCCGGCATTCCGTCAAGCATCTGCTCCTTTGGAGCTTTTTCTTCGTCTTCCTTTTCGTCGTCCTTCTTTTCGTCCTTCTTTTCGTCGTCCTTTTCGTCGTCCTTTTCTTCGTCGTCCTTTGCCGCTTCATCAAACAAAGCAAAGGTCATTTTCATTAATGCCAGGTCGAATGACATGCCTTCTGATGCAAGACACATTCCGTTAATCTGGCTTGTTCGTCCAACCAAACCATCAAACTCGTCATCGCCCATCATTGTTGGATCGGCATTACCCATGGCATATCCGGCCATTGGCTTGCGACTTTCCAGAGCGATTCTCTGGGCGATCTGTTTACGGTCAGCTGGAGACGCCAAACGCATTCGTGGATCCCATTCCGGATGGTCGGCCAGCCATGCCAACGTTTCCGGTCCAAAACCTTCCATGGCAACCTTTGGAAGCAATTCGTTGAACTGCTTTTGATAGTGGCGGATCCACCCATCAGTAAGAATAATATCGGCATCCAGAATCTGACCGGTCATCGGATTAACTCGGCTAGGACCAATCGCTGTACCGATATCGTTGTTCAACCAGCGCACAAAGTTATAGTTGACGTCTTCGGGATCCTTGTCCATGTGAGCATCGGATGCAGCATCCTGATAGTAAACCTCAATCGCATCGGAAATCCCGACGTTCTCGAAAGCCTTATTCCATGAAAGGATTCCGTCCTTCACCCAACGACGATATCTAATCGGTGTCGTGTGTTCTATATAAAATACAATTGGTTTTTTTGGCGGGCTTAGCTGCAGCTTGGAGTCGGCCTTCTCAACGTTCCAGCGATTCACATAGCGAACGCGCGTCTCGCGGTCGTCGTACTTCGCAAGGTCAGAAAAACTGGTCGTGAAGTAGCCAACTCGCTGATCTGCAATTCGCGGCTTGTAATCAGTTGAAGCTGGAATCTCGCTCACTGAATAGTGCAGATTCTTCATGTTGCCACTGGCGGACGGTACCTCAAAGGCAACTTCAATGTTGTCCTTGAATGCCTTTGCAGTAGCGATTGAAAATACACCAAGCATTGCAGACTTGCTGGTGCGACCTTCAGATCCAAAAAAGCTTGTCGCATTTGCAACGAACAGAGAATCAAGATCGATCACCGGACCACCACCTGGCCCCAGAGTCACGATAGGCACATCAACAAGAAGTTGGTCTGTGAACAGGCGTTTGACTGATGACGATGCTTCTTTATCACCGTCTGCGCGAACGCTGATTTCCGGTAACATCAGAGCCAGTCGCTTGTCGAACTGTCTCCAGTAGACGTACATATCGTTTCCCTGCAGCCCGGCGTATGTATCGCCACTAGCCAGAGTCAACGCGATGTAGTATTTCTTCGCAGAAAAAGTACGCGGAAGTTCAGCATACATCTGGCCATCTTTTTCCCGAGTATAAAGTGTATACATCGGCGTTATGTTTGCCTTAGTAACTACCTTTTCGTAACCCTCGAGAATTTTGGCGTGAGGTGGGTAGTCGTCTTTACTTAATGCGCTTTGGGCATTGACAGTCGGACTTGCCAATACACCAATGATGGCCAGCAGCAGCAACGCTGATGACTTTCTGACTAATTGCATTCTGAAACACTCCTGAAAACAGGGTAAGTGAAGTTGGAGCGAATAGGCCATATCGCGTCTCGCCACCAGATGTTGAGTCCGGTCGATTAGGCAAACTCGTCGACGGCGGGGCTTTTCCACATTTTAGCATACCTCCTGATCTACCAAAGTTGAAGTTGGGCTAAACAGAAAGGCAGGCTAGTCCACAAAGAAAGGGTCCTGCAAAGGAGCGAGACGTTTTACCGATGCCGAATACCGACCTAGAAGTTTTACGCTCACCGGCACGCTTTTCGTAGTGTGAAAATGCGGCAAAGTTTGCCAAAACGGGCGAGCTGTTATTTTCCTCGATGTTAACCCGGCAGTTTTTCGCCGTTTGGAATAACTACCTCAGCCAGTGTTTCGACGATTTCATATGCCGTTTCTACCAGTCCAGCAAAACTTTAGGAGCCTTGGCGTGTCTGGTTTGCCACTTGGTTAGCTTCCATTACGCGAATAGAGATCACTCGAAGGGCTTTCTTCGTTGTCTATTTGTTTGGCGAAACGAAATCAAATTTGAAGCATCCCAACGTTTTTCGCACTTAATAAACACGCTGACTTAAGGTATGCCTGTCTACAAGGCGAGCGTAGCGAACGTTTTCGTTCAGGGGAGTGGCCAGCGACACGGTTTGACTTGCTGCCGCATGTGTTCGAGTAGCTTGAAAAGCTGACATCCAACGAAAATCGGCGGTACTTAGGGTACCGCCGATTGGTGTTATCTGGTTTTTAACTTTGCTGAAATCAGTTCAGAGTTTCCGCACCGGGTTTCCAGTTGCAGGGACACAACTTGTCGGTTTGCAGAGCATCCAGAACTCGCAAAACCTCATCGACATTTCGACCGACACCGAGGTCATGCACTGCTAACCAGCGAAGTGTACCAGTCGGATCAATCAGGTAAACGCCACGATAGGCAATACCTTTTGCGTCATCAAGAACGTCAAAAGCCGTTGACAACTCATGATTTACGTCGCCAATCATCAAGTACTTCAGTTCGCCCAGGTCGTCGTGTGAATCGCACCAGCCTTTGTGCGAATAAACGCTGTCCGTACTAGCAGTCAACAAGACCGTTTCACGGTCTTCGAATTCTCCAAGGGCTTTGTTGAAGGCTACAAGTTCGGTTGGGCAGACAAACGTGAAGTCGAGCGGGTAGAAGAACAAACAAACCCACTTGCCGCTGTAATCAGAAAGCTTCAGGCTCGGAAACTGATCGTCGCTACCATCTTTCGTTCGGTCGTATGCCTGCAGAGCAAGATCTAACCCCGGAGCCGGCTGGCCGACTTTAACCGGAGGCAATTCTGTAAACATCCCGTATTCATCGCGTAGCTGAGAATTACTGCTCATCTTTGTTTCCGTATTGATCACGTTATTGAGTTGACAGTGTTTTGAAGGATGGCGACGGCGTTTGATCCAGACATCCGTTCCGGCGCCAGTCACCACATCCGTGGTGCGAGTATAGAACCGCGGTGATGCAGTTCAAGCGAAGCACTCAACGATTATCAAACAGTAATCACATCTTTACCAACCCATGGCCGTAACACTTCCGGAACAACAACACTGCCATCGGCCTGTTGATAATTTTCCAGAATCGCGATGATGGCCCGAGCACACGAAATAGCGGTACCGTTCAAAGTGTGCACGTATTGCGTGCCCTTTTTCTCCGCCGACTTGCAGCGGATGTTCAATCGTCGCGATTGGTAATCAGTGCAGTTTGAAGCAGAAGTCACTTCGCCATAACTGCCACCTTCACCTCGGCCCGGCATCCAGGCTTCCAGGTCATATTTCCGATAGGCTGGCCCGCCAAGATCGCCCGTTGCCGTGTCTATTAAGCGATAGTGCAGTCCGAGTGCCGTAAAGATCTCTTCTTCAATCTGAACAATTTCCTGATGCACAGCCCCGGAAATTTCGTTGTCAGGCGCCGTAAAGGCAAACATTTCAACTTTAGTGAACTGATGCACGCGGTAGATACCACGCGTCTTTCGCCCGTGAGCTCCCGCTTCGGTTCTAAAGCAGTGAGACAGACCAGCAAACTTCAAAGGCAGGTCTTTCAGATCCACGGTCTGATCCTTCAGGGCTCCTCCCAAAGTAATCTCGGCCGTGGCAACCAAACTCAAATCAGTATTCGCAACAGAATAAATCTGAGTCTCGTCACCTCGCGGATTGAAGCCAATCCCTTCCAGAACGGAATCCCTAGCCAGGTCTGGCGTTGTATATAACGTGAATCCTTCGCTGCGAAGTTTCATCAGCGCGAATTGAACCAGCGCCATTTCCAGCATCACGGCGTCATTTTTGAGATAATAAAAACCGTGTCCGGCTACGCGCGAGCCTGCTTCAAAATCGATCAGGTCGAGTTTCGCCGCAATGTCAAAGTGATCCAGAGGTTCAAAGTCGAACTGTGGTTTTTTACCGCCGAATCGCACTTCAGCCGCATCGTCCTCGCCACCGACGGGTACGTCGGGATGAGTCATGTTCGGAATCTTAATGTGCTCAGCCCGTAACTGTTCTTCAACAGCTTTCTGGTTTCCTTCGACTTCGGAAATCTGTTCGCGTAACTGCTTGCCAAGTTCAATCAGACCAGGCCGTTCTTCGGTGGTGGCCTTGGGGATTTTTGCAGACGCTTCTTTTTGTTGACGCCGTAGTTCGTCGCCGCTAACAATCAATTTGTTACGTTCGTCTCGAAGGCGAATCACCGCATCGACATCAACGGTTACGCCGCGTGTCTGGCAGTTCTGTTCTACTTCATCGCGGTGGTCGCAAATGAACTGCAGATCCAACATATGTTCCGTCCTTAAATCAGTTTTTGTCTATGAATTTTGATGATCGTTAACTTGAGAATCAACGACACACAATTTGAAGTTGAGTTCGAACCAAAGTTCGCGACGCTCGCACAACGAAAAGTCAGGACAGCAGAATCCAACTTCCGTACTGAGGCAATTTCAGCCATCACCTATGTTGCGACTTCCGATAACTTTTGCCACAAATGTGCACTAGCCAGAATTCCGTTATTAAAATCATCCACGTGGATGTGTTCGTTTGGGCTGTGAAGATTGTCCGTGTTCCGCCCCCAGCCCAGCAGCAATGTACCGATTCCCAAAATCTGCTGAAACCGGGATACAACCGGGATTGAACCGCCTTCCCTGATAAACACTGGTGGCTTTCCGAACGCCGCTTCCACAGCCGCACCTGCTGCTGTGATCCAGACACTTCTCGGATCAAACACGAACGCTTCACAACCATGGAAGCGTAGAAATTTGAACTTCAACCCGGCAGGGCACAGCTTCTCCAGAAAAGACTCCAGGGAATTGAGCACTTTCTGCGGATCCTGCCCAGGAACCAGGCGGCACGTGATCTTTGCGGTCGCCGTAGAAGGTACGATCGTCTTGGGGCCTTCCCCCGTGTATCCGCTGAAGATTCCGTTAATATCGCAGGTCGGCCTGGCCCAGCGGCGTTCCAATGTTGAAAAGCCTTCTTCGCCGAAAGCTGCGCCGCTGCCGATGTTGCCGAGAAACTTCTCCTCGGAAAATGGAAGGCTGGCAAACTCTTCGCGTTCTTTCTCCGTCAGCTCAATCACATCGTCATAGAAGCCGGGAATCTGAATGCGTCCGTTGTCACCAACCAGACTTCCACACAACTTCGCAATGGCGTTTGCCGGATTCGCGATGCTGCCGCCAAAGATGCCGCTGTGCAGATCCATCGAAGGACCTATCAAACGAACTTCAGCCGCGACTATGCCTCGGAGCCCATAGGTAATCGCCGGAATGCCATCGCCGTATTGACTGGTATCACTAATGACCGCCACGTCTGCTTTCAGACGATCTTTGTTTTCTTCCAGAAACTTATCAAGGTTATCACTGCCGACTTCCTCTTCGCCTTCGATTATAAATTTAACATTAACCGGCAGCCTGCCAGTCGTTGTCACCCAGGCTTCGATCGACTTCAAATGCGTGAAGACCTGCCCCTTGTCGTCTGTTGCTCCACGAGCAAAAATCTTTCCGTCTCGAATCTGCGGTTCAAACGGCGGCGTCGTCCACAGTTCCAGTGGATCCGGTGGCTGCACGTCGTAATGCCCGTAGACCAATACTGTCGGCAACGAAGCATCTTCAATGCGTTCGCCATAGACAATCGGGTGGCCCTTGGTTGGAATAATTTCAGCCGAAAGCCCCGCCGCTTCCATCGCCTTTCTCACAAATTCCGCACACAGTTGCATCTGCGGCTGAAAAGCCGAATCTGCACTAACGCTGGGAATGCGGAGGAATTCAAACAGCTGATCAAGTGACGTTTGCTGCTGATCACGGAGTGATTGAAGAACGACGTCCATAATTATTTACTTCGTCAGTTGCTGTCGCTGGCGACAGTCAGGCGAAAAGGCGACAGTCAGGCGAAAAAAGGAACGGGCCAAAACAGGATCCCAAACGAACTTGCCGTAGAAATGCTTAGTCGGTGAGAACTGAACATTTCGCGGCATTCAGTATCTTCAGGATGACTTAGCCTTTGATGTCGTAGCAAATAATGATTTCCTGATCGCGCAAGTACAGGCGACCATTGGCGACCACGGGATGCGTCCAGACTTTCCCCTTTGGCGAACGCTGCTCGGTTTGAGGATCAAGTGTGAAACGACCGTGTTCTTTCCAGCCTTCCGGAGTAACTTCGGCAAGAACACAGGTTCCCGATCGTTCGTCAAGGCAGTACATCATGCCATCCGCGATGGCGATAGCACCTTTCCCGAGCTTGCTTTTCTCGTTCCAGACCATTTCGCCCGAAACCATATTCTGGCACATCCAGCCGGGCCCATCGCTGTGACCATAAATATAATCACCAACACGAATGACGCCTCCATGGTGGTTCTTCATGACTTTGTTGTCGTAAAGCTTTTCAAGCTTGTTGCCTTCATCAATTTTCAGCAACATGCAGCCGGCACCATACCCCGAAGTGATGTACACGTAGCCTTCGTGATAAATCGGAGTTGGAATCACAGCAGTACGCCCCAACGGCCATTCCGCTTCCCATAGTTTCTTTCCGGAAGCGTCCAGACCAAAAACTTTCTTTTCAACTAACTGAACGTATTGCCGCGTCCCAAAGTGTTCGACAGCGATGATCGATGAGTAATGAGCATTTTCTGTCAACTCGATCGACTGCCAGGTTTTCTCGCCAGTTTGCAGGTCGAAGGCAGCCACTGTTCCGTCTTTTCCGCCGGGTGTGCACAGCACAACTTCGCCATCAACCAATGGAGATTCTGAATACCCCCAATTCGGAACTTTACCACCAAGCTCAGTCAACTCGGCCGACCACTTCACGCTGCCATCTTTGGCGGCGCAAACAAGACGCCCTTTTCCACCGAGACAGACGATTAGGTCTCCAGATACTGTCGGAGTACCACGAGGACCACCGCCCCAGCCGTTCTCTAATTTTTCGCCGACTTCAACCTGCCAAAGTTTCTCGCCCGACGTTGCGTTAAAGGCAATCAGATACTCCTGACCGTCGACCGCACCCATCGTGTACAGGCGATCGCCAACGACAGAAAAGCTCGAATAGCCAAGCCCCGCTTCTTTCGCAGTCCAGACTTTGCTGGGGCCATCGGTTGGCCATTCCTTCAGCAGACCGGTTTCAGAACTTGCTCCGTCGCGATTGACGCCACGCCAGGATGGCCAGTCGGCTGCATTCACTGACGCAAGAAAGGCTAGAAAAACAAGACACACGTTAAATTTCATACGTCACCTGATTATCTGATCGGGTAATCCGAGCATCGTCGGCTACAGAAAAAAAAACCGCCACGCCACATTACTCGCCCCACAAAAAACTGCGGACGCCCTCACATTAAAAAACGGGCGACAAATCGAGTCTCTGCATTGTTCGTCCGCAGTTTAGCAATTCCGACGAAACCTGTCACCGAGCCCAACAGCGAACGACTGAATTCCGCGTTTGTGAGTCCTGCGGATGAATTTGCTTCGCGATTTCGAGGATTCCCACGGTAACCATTTGTCATTTGACCTTCAAAAACCGGTACACTCTTCGTTCTCCTCAGAAATTGTACCTCTCAGGATCGGCGGCTATCAACGTCTGAAAAGGGCTACTCTCACCCATGATCGACTTCAAATCCTACGTACTCGAAGACAACCAAGATGTCCTGGTTGTCGAACTGTCAGGTAAACTAGACACAGAAACGGCAGAAACGTTTTTTGAACGCCTTGAACAGGAACTTAAAGCCGGCCACAACAAACTCGTTTTTGACTGTAAGCTTTTGACTCACATTTCAAGCCTCGGCTTTGGAATGATGATGCGAGCTCATTCCCGTCTAAATCAAGTCGGCGGGGCAGTTCGTTTTGCCCGGCTGGAAGGCTATATCGAAGAGGCGTTTAAAGTTGTGGGATTCCACAAGCTCTTCGACAACTTCCCCAGCGTCGAAGAAGCTGCCGCATCCATTGACTAGAGCAACCTAAAGCAACAATTGCTCGCGTCAGCCTTGTGGGAAACAGCCACGATTCGGCTAAACGAGACTTTCACGGCGACGATATATAGCGTCATACGTTGCAGCGAGAGTTTCCTGCGAAGGCTGCGTTCTTTCAATCTCGTTAAAACATAGACCTAATTCGCAACGCGGCGGATTAGGAACTGTGGTAAAGAATTGACGTCTTACGAAAACACTCGGCCGCACGAGTTGCAGTAACGCATGTCGAAGTTTTTATCACCAGTGATCAAAACGGTCAGCACGACGTTACCTCGCTGAATTGACTGAGATTCAATAATTTCAGATTTCGCAAGGTGCAGACGGTGTCTATCATCGACCTTCAACTGGCACGCAAGGCCAACGCTCATTTTCCGCTTTACTGGACCTCCAGCCATGCGACTTTCGATCCGTTCCACGTTTGCGTTCTTACTTATTGCAGCGACTGCTTCCGCAGAACAGAACCTTCAACTTGCGTCAGAACCTGACATTTCGCCTGATGGCAAGACCCTGGCCTTCTCGTATAGCGGTGACATCTTTCGCGTCGCCACAACAGGCGGACGCTCTGTACGTCTGACCACACACCACGCAAACGACAGCCAACCACATTACTCGCCAGACGGAAATGTGATTGCGTTCATTAGTGATCGTACCGGCAGCAATCAGGTTTTTGTAATGAACGCTGCCAGAGGCGAACCGCAACAACTGACTTTTCACACAGAAGGCTTCTCGATTCAGGATTGGTATCCCGACGGAAAGCACTTGCTGGTACTTGGAAACCGTGATCACTTCTGGAAGTCACCCGCACGCTTCATGAAGATCAGTTCCACCGAACGATCAACTGAAAAAACGCTGTTCAATGATTATGGCAACGAGGGACAGGTCAGCCCGGACGGCAGTCGCATTCTGTTTGTCCGGGAAGGCGAACGCTGGTGGCGAAAAGGCTATACGGGAACTCGGTCTGCACAGATCTGGCTGTTTGATTCGACCGATGACAGCTTCAAACAAATCGTCGACACACCGGCGGGCGATCGTTCACCAGTGTGGGCACCAGACGGCAAAACTTTTTACTACTGCAGTTCTGCCGGAGCAAGAAACGGAGCGCGAAATTTATGGCAGTTTAACTTCGAAACAAACGAATCACAACAGCTTACAGATTTGGAAGATGACCTTGTCGCAACGCCAACGATCTCAGCCGATGGAACAATAATTATTTTTTCGCACCTGTTCGACCTGTATCGCCTGCCGATCGGAGAACAGGCTGCTGCAAAAAAGATCAACATCAAGCTGCGCACAGACGATCGGCTTCCCGACACGCACAGACGAACACTCACAACAGCGACGGACGCATCATTCAGCAGCGATGGACTGGAAGTCGCTTTCATATCCGGTGGCGACCTGTGGGTTATGGAAACTGAACTCAAAGAACCCGTTCAGATCACGAATTCATCTGAATTCGAAAGCGATCCTGTCTTCATCAACGATGGCGACGCAATTGTGTTCGTCGGTTGGAAAAACGGACAGGCCGATATTTGGAAAGCTGAACGATCTGACAAAACCAAATACTGGTGGCAGAATTCAGAATTCCAGATGACACAACTGACAGACGATACTGACCTGGAATCCAATCTTCAGCTTAGCCCCAATGCAGAGGACATTGGCTACATTCGCGGTCGCGGTAACCTGTGGATTCGTAACTTCAAAACAAGTAGCGCCCGGCAACTGGTCACATCGTTTGCCGCTCCCGGTTTTGATTTCTCACCGGATGGTAAGTGGCTGGTCTATTCGCAGTCGGATGACGATTTCAATAACGACATCTGGATCATGCCCGTCGACAAGTCGGCAGCACCCGTCAATGTATCTCGCCACCCGGACGACGAATACGGTCCAAAGTGGTCGTCCGATGGAAAACTCATCGCCTTCAGTGGTCGGCGCAGTGATGACGAAGTTGACATTCACTACCTCTACCTGACCGAAGAAGATGAGGACACTGGCTCACGCGACCGCACTCTGAAAAAGTCGATCGAAGCTTTCGAAAAATCGCGAAAGAAGAAGATGGCTCGCCCATCCGCAAAACCTGAAGCTTCCGGGACGTCTGAAGAACAGGGTGACGGGACCCAGAAGCCTGAATCAGACGCCGGCGAAAAGAGCAGCGAAGCTGCTGAAGAAGGCGACGAAACTGAAAAAAAGACAACCAGCGGTGATAAGAAACTGCCTGACGTGAAAATCGATTTCGACAACATTCACCGCCGGCTGAAGAGCATATCTGTGCCCAACAGTTCAGAACGAGTTTCAGGTTGGTCACCAGATGGCAAGTCGCTGTATTTCAGTGGTTCTGTCAAGGGAGAAGCTGGTACTTTCTCGGTGACTTTCCCCTCTTCGTTGACTCCGAAAAAAATCACAACAAGCACAGGTTCAATCAAAGGCTGGCTGAAATCTCCGGAACGAATTCTGTGGCTCGTAAGTGGCGTTCCGACCGTTCAACCTCTCACGGGTTCCGCAACCCGTTACTCGTTTAATGCTTATCAACAGCTAAGTAAGTCGGATCGGCATCGAGCGGCTTTCGAAACCGCATGGCGTGTGATGCGAGATTCATGGTACGACGACAATTTCGGAAACCACAACTGGGATCAGATCCGTCGAAAGTACGTCAAGGCCGCCGAAGCAGCGGGCGATGCGTCAGCTTTTGCGACCGTTGTCAGCCTGATGCTGGGAGAACTTAACGGTTCACATCTTGGCTTCTACATACGTGATGACCTGACGCCGAAAATGGAAGACGGGGACGACTGGCGGCCGACAACCGTTCACCTTGGTGTCCGTTTTGACGATGCATTCAAAGGCCCGGGCCTGAAAGTTAAAGACATTATCCCGAACGGCCCCGCCGAAGACGAAGGCAGCATCATCGAATCGGGCGAAGTCATTCTTAGTATTGACGGCACAGCAGTCGATCCCGATTTCGATCTCACTGCGGTGCTTAACGGACGAGCAGATCGTGATATGCGTTTGCGGGTCAAAGGTGCTGGCACGAATAGTGCCGAACGCAGCGTCATACTGCGACCAACAACTTACGCGGCAGCTAGGTCTGCGTTGTATCAGAAGTGGCAGGATGACAATCGAGCAGTCGTGGCCGCCAAAGAAGACAACATTGGCTACCTCCATATTCAGGGCATGAACTGGACCAGTTTCCTTGACTTCGAACGAGAACTGTATGAAGTCGGATACGGCAAAGAGGGACTGATTATCGACGTTCGAGACAACGGCGGCGGGTCAACGGCCGACCACCTGCTCACGGCGCTGACTCAGCCTGATCACGCCATCACCGTTCCTCGCGGTGGCGGGCCTGGGTATCCGCAGAGTCGTCGTGTTTACGCAACGTGGAACAAGCCGATCGTGGTCATGTGCAACCAGAACAGCTACAGCAACGCAGAAATTTTCAGTCATGCAATCAAGAATCTAGGACGAGGCAAATTGGTGGGAGTCGCAACCGCTGGTGGCGTCATCAGTACCGGCTCAGCATCTGTGATGGATGTCGGCACCGTCAGATTGCCCTTCCGCGGTTGGTTCGTCAAAGAAACGGGCGAAGACATGGAACTGAACGGCGCCGTGCCTGATTTCATCGTCTGGCCTTTGCCCAATGAAATCCCAAATGGAACTGACCGCCAACTATCAAAGGCGATTGAAGTACTGGACGCAGAAATTGACGCATGGAAAGCCATCGGACGTCCAGAACTAAAAAGGGCAACCGAACGCAAATGAATTCAGGCAGCCTTATCCAAACACAATTTCCTCTCCGATAGTCGACCGCCAGAGAGGCACATTTTTTCCAGAGTAGAAGTCGAAGTCGCAATCAGAAATAAAGTCGAACGATTTCTGATCGAAAGATCGCGAAGCATTCAAACATCGACGTCGGCACAAACATTCCAATGTCGAGGAACGCAAAGTTCGCCAAGCCAGACTGCAATTGAGAAATTGCAGTTTCAGGATACGATGATGGCAGTCAACGCCTGCGAACAGAAACTGTTTGCAGAACGAATCAGAAAATCTCCGCACCAACTTGGACGCTCTCGCCATGTCTCTGGAAACTCTGCAATTCGTTCTCGATGGTTTAATGCGGCGCTATCGTGAAAGAGTCCCCGATGTTGGCAGGGTGATTTCATTGATGAAGCGTGAAGGTCTGATCAGCCGCCACGAAGACATCGAAAACGACCACATCGCTTTTCGTACAATGGGAGTTCCTCAACTCGGACTTCAGTCATTCGAAAAGATTTTCCTGAACCTCGGTTACAAACGTCGCGATTCATATTCCTTTGAAGAAAAAAAGCTGAACGCTTTCTGGTACTCGCCACCATCGCCGCAGTTTCCCCGAATCTTTGTCAGCGAACTAAGAGTTCCGGAACTATCCGAAGAAGCTCAGCGCATCATTCGATCTTATACCGACGAAGTCGCCACGGACCCGGTTGAGCAACTGGATCGTAACGACGGCGTTGCCATTGACGCGTTTCTGCACCAGCCACTTTGGCGAATGCCAACGTTAAGCAACTATCTGCGACTTGCTGAAGAAAGCGAGTACGCCTCGTGGGTGATCTATAATCGGTATTACCTGAATCATTTCACGATCAGCGTCCACAACCTGCCAGCCCCGTTTAACACGGTCGAAAATTTCAACACTTTGCTTGAGACAAATGAAATTCGACTGAATAGTGCGGGGGGCAAAATGAAAATCAGCGGTGATGGTCTGCTGATCCAAAGCTCAACTGTTGCAGAAATGGTGAATGCGCAATTCGACGATGGCAATGGCGGTATCGTTGCACATTCCATTTCCGGATCCTATGTAGAATTTGCCGAACGCAGAGTGCTGCCGGAATTCCAATCGCTGCCAGCAGACCAGGTGGCTCGCGAACATCGCCGCGATGGTTTTGAAACAAGCAATGCTGACAAAATTTTTGAAAGCACCTACAGCGAACAGACCCGGCAAAAGTGATCAGCCGCAGCACCAGTCCTCGTTAACACATTTTTCAGCACTCGTACAAATCTATGAAATCACTTCTCGACAAGCTCAACATTCAGCCAGTCAACGCCGGAGCGTGTACTGGGATTAACGGCTGGGTTAACGATGCAAACGGCCAGACGCTGATTTCACTGAATCCCGCAACGGGCGAGAAGATCGCTTCCGTTGTGATGGCAACTGCCAAAACCTATGACGCCGTATCTGAAGCCTCGTGTGAAGCATTCAAACGCTGGAGATCCGTGCCTGCTCCGGTTCGAGGCCACATAATTCGCGACCTGGGAAATCGATTACGAGAACTCCGCGAACCGCTTGGCGAAATGGTCTCGCTGGAAATGGGAAAAATCAAAGCCGAGGGAATCGGCGAAGTTCAGGAAATGATAGACATCTGTGACTTCGCGGTGGGCCTGTCGCGTCAACTGTGTGGTCAGACGATGCATTCAGAACGACCAGGCCACCGGATGTACGAACAGTGGCATCCACTTGGCCCAATTGGCATTATCAGCGCCTTTAACTTTCCTGTCGCAGTGTGGGCATGGAATGCCGCGTTGGCCGCTGTGTGCGGCAATTCCATGATCTGGAAGCCGTCGCCGCAAACTCCGCTCGTCTCCATCGCCGTACAACACATCTGCAACCAGGTCATGTCCGATCACGGCCAACATAGCGTCTTCAATCTGGTGGTGGGAAGCAACAGCGACGTCGCTCCACAAATGATCAACGACAAACGCCTGCCACTGATTAGCTTCACAGGTTCATGTGAAGTTGGCCGTCACGTCGCAGAAACCGTAGCAGCACGCCTTGGAAAGGCACTACTGGAACTTGGCGGCAACAACGCCTTGATTGTAGAACCTGACGCTGACATGAACCTGGCCGTTCGCGCTATAGTATTCGGAGCCGTTGGTACGGCCGGACAACGTTGCACCAGCACCCGACGTGTCTTTGTCCACAAGTCTATCGCTAACAACCTTTTCGAACGGCTGGTCAAAGCCTATCAGCAGGTCTCAATCGGCGATCCTCTTAAAACGTCAACACTCATGGGACCTCTGATCACCCAAGCATCGGTGCAGACGTATCACTCCGCGATTGCTGCTGCCGTTCTGGAAGGCGGAACAATCGTTTGTGGCGCAGAAAACGCAAACGAACCCACTGGTTACTTTGTGAAACCGACAATCATCCGCATGCCAGCGCAAACGAATCAGGTAAGAAAAGAAACCTTCGCGCCGATTCTATACGTCATGGAATATGACACTCTGGACGAAGCCATACTGCTGCAAAATGATGTTCCGCAAGGCCTTTCCAGCGCAATCTTCACCAGCAGCCTCCAGACCTCTGAGAAGTTTCTGTCCGCCGTGGGCAGCGATTGCGGTATAGGCAACGTCAACATCGGAACCAGCGGAGCAGAAATTGGTGGAGCGTTTGGCGGAGAGAAAGATACTGGCGGAGGACGCGAATCAGGTTCAGACGCATGGAAGACCTACATGCGACGCCAAACAAACACAATCAACTGGTCCAACGATTTGCCACTTGCTCAGGGAATTGAATTCGGTTAGAGCTTGCTCGATCACCCAGAGGCGGGCCGAAAAACACCATTTCACATGCACTTGGCGCGAGCAACTGACTCCAGCTATCGCAAATTCCACTCGCGCGTCGTGTTTGTATTGAGCAGTTCGTCGGAGCGATTTCCGGACGCTTCCAGGCTGGTATCTGCCTCGACGATACCAGCAACAATCACACGACATTTCAATTGGGTGTGGTGAATCCTTTTGTGGACTTCGAACCCGCTGCAGAGTCCGGGCTAGCAAATGGATCTTCGTCAGAATCTAGTCCCGGCGCGCTCAAACCTTTCGGAGCCGCACTTTCAGGGGAAAGTGCGGCGGGCTGACGTTTTTCACCTGAGGGCACTTCACGACGGCCACCCTGAGCTCGCCGAATTGCCAGTGCGTTGGCGTACCGCTTCAGTTCGTCAGCATTCAGCCCTCCGTCTCTATCCGCATCGAACGTCAGCGCAAATCGAAGAATCTGATCTGCGTCCAATGGGCTGCCGTGAATTGCATTGCCCAAGCGCTGGTGGCCGGTAATTGCGCCGCCGAATTTTCCATATCGTGCACCTTCATGTTGCGGATGAGCCTGCTGTCTGTTCGCCCCCTTCATTCTGTCCTGCCGAGCTCGTGACTCAACATTTGCCAATTCTTCGCGATCAAGCTTTTGATCCAGATTTGCATCGTGTAACTGCAGCATTTGAGCCAGCTTGCCGGGCAGTTCACCGGCGTCCAACACTCCGTCAGCATTCCGGTCCAGCGACATCATGCGGTGCACATATACGGAATCTGCGTCAGGCGACTGAGCCTTCACCGCACCTACAGGCAGCACGGCAAAAATTAAACAGCCCAGCAAACGCTGCTTCAGATTCATCTTCATTAACGTCACTTGCCTATCGTCAGGAACCGCAGCAAACTTCAACGCGTCGATTTTAGTCAAAGACGGGCCTCCGTCTATGGCCACCAGTTTTTTCAGAGATCAAGCCGGCCTTTCGAGCCCTAAGTTGCGGCAGGCAAAAGCACTGGTAGAATAAGACGACGCAGCGTAGACAGGTAGAACCAACAACGAGCACCAGCGCAAGGCATTTATTTTCATGCTGAAGGTCATTGGGATAGGGTATCCGCGAACGGGAACCATGTCGCAAAAACACGCGATGGAGATTCTGTCTCTCGGGCCTTGCTACCACATGATTGAAGTGTTCAGGCATCCGGAACACGTCGAATTCTGGTTGTCCGCTTTGCACGATTCGGCGCGGACCACAATTTGGAACGATGTCTTCGCTGGTTTTCAGTCAACTGCTGACGCTCCGGCCTGCCTGTTCTGGGAATCACTGGCAGCAACCTACACAGATGCCAAATTCATACTGACAGTTCGCGATGGAGATAGTTGGTACGATAGCTGTCGGTCAACAATCTACGAAGCCATGATGCATCAGGAACGAACGCCGGACAAAGCTCATCGACGTGTACAGCAAATGGCGAAACGGATCATTCTGGACACCATGTTCGAAGGCCGATTTGAGGACCGTCAATTCGCGATCCAGAAGTTTCATCAACACAACGAAGCGGTTAAAAGTGTCTTCAACAAAAACCAGCTTTTGGTGTTTGATGTTGCCGATGGATGGAAGCCGTTGTGCGATTTTCTTTCTCTGCCGATTCCAGACGAACCATTTCCTTACGCGAACACGCGAACAGAATTCCAACAGCAATTTTCCGTTCCACCAATCGCGCTTCAGCCAGAATAAAAAACACTCCGATCACCTGGCAGCCAACGCTGCAGTAATGGAATTCGCATTCAGAAAACAGACTTCGATTTCGCTCGCAGCGATTTACAGTGAGACCGCTACCTGTCAGTAACTATAAGTCGTTTCAATCCGGGAAAGTCCGGCGCGTAACGATTTGCGCGAAACATTGCCACGCCATTCAACGACGGCGAATTTCCACGGGAAGGGTTGATAGCGTCGTTTGGCTTCGTAGCTGCTTCAGGTGCTCCCAGATAGTTCTGAAAATCCCAAACCGTCTTACCCGTCAAGTCAACTTCAATAACGTGCCCGGTTTCGCCGGAACAAATCAGCGTGTTTCCATTTGGTAAACGCTGGGTTCCGGAAACGCGAGGTGAAAATAACTGGTCTGGAGCTTTGTAGGTCCATGCAAGTTCTTGTGGACCAAAGGCTTCCCCAGGCAACAAAGTGTAAACACCATTGTCTGCCACAGGTGGGATTAGTTCATCTACGGTAGAATATGAACGGCCATCGCGTTCGCTGCCATTATTGAAAATCAAAATATGACCTGCGCCGGGTAGCCCCTGCGGAATCCAATGAGGATCGTGCTGCCCAAACAGCACCTGATCAAGTGGCGATCCCGCAAAATAGGTGAATGGATTTCCCCATCGGTATAGAAGATCACCGCCTTTACCTCGACGGCCACCCGTGCTTCTCGCAGCTTCTTTGCTGGTTGTGCTGTGATCAACAATCCAGATTTCATCGAACGTTCGCCCGGAGAAAAGCAGCTGATCCAGTTCTGAGTTGTAATCGATCGAATTCATGTGAATCCAATCCGCATTGGCACGTTCAACATAGTTCAGATCAATTCGTTCTGGCCGATCAGACGGTTGGCCAAAGTTTGCCTTCGACTTGTCAAAAGACTGAATCAGGTGATCCCAAAGGTGCCATTCCCAGACAACTTTGCCGCCGGCAGTTCCTTCCGGCTGAATCTCAAGCACTACTTCCGACCAGACCGCGTCGCCTTCAATTTTTGACGGATCTCGTCCAGCCGCAATTGCGTCTTCGCGAGTCTTCAGTTCCCAGGCAACCACCAGAACGTTGCCGTTCGGCATTGGCTCAATGTCATGATGCGAAAGCCGCGTCGTATCAGAAATCACGTAATCCCAGATCAGGTGACCGTCCCAGTCAAACTTTTGAACGCCGCCCGCCGGTCCTCCTGGAACGTTAAACGTGTCGTTGGCAATCTTAGTCGTTCTCAGCAAACTACCGTCTTCCAGCAGGTAAGCAGCCTGACTGGGACGCCGATTGGTCGTCCACGAATGTACCGGTTTGCCATCAAGGTCAATCAAGTATGTCTTCTGTCCCCCGAACGGCGCGATCAACGTGTACCCGGGACTCGCCTGCGGGGTCTTCAACACGACACCACGCCGCTCTGACTGAGCCACTGACTGATCAGAGTTCACCAGCAGCAGCATTACAGAAAACACAACCTGCAAGTATTGTCTGCTCATTAGCTCCCTGACCATCAAACGAAGTCAACTACACAATCGCGATCTTAGTTTGTCAGGACCTCAGCCAGAATTGCCTGAACATCGTCCGCTGGAATTGCGTACGTTTTCACGCGACCGGCACGCGATACATTGATGCCGATGCAATGGCCTTCGAGATCCATCAACGGCCCGCCGCAATCAGACGGCAGCAAAGGAATATCATGCTGCAGGGCTTCTGGAAAACCGCTGTCGCGCTCCGACAATGGCCCCGACATTTCATTCATGCGACGGGCTCGGACGCTGCCTCCACTGCCAACGGACCGCGATCCCAGTTTCGCCAAGAGTTTGTCTTCCTGATCGCCACGCCTGTATCCGATTTCAACCTCTTCGCCTGCCCGGTGCCTTTGAATCTGGTAACTGAAATCGATCGGTGACTCAACCAGCTTTCCATTCAAAAGCCGGATGACATCGCCCGACCTCAGCCCGCCTATCTCAGCCGCACTTCCATTCAAAACATCTCCAACCAGCACGCCACCGCCATCAGCGAAGCCAGTCTGAATGCCAAGGTAACCGACGTTCGACAAAGTTCGCGGAAGAACGCTAACCAGACCAATCCCCAACGGTTCACCATCTTTGTCGGCAGCGGTCAACAATGAACCAAGGGGCGCCAAATCACCTGCAGGAAGCCAGTCAACTGCAGGAAGCCAGTCAACTGCCTGCAAATTGTGGCGATCCACTTTAATGAGCGCTAGGTCACGCGTGGCAAACCGCTGCACGAGTTCAGCACTGATAACTTCATCACCAAAACGAACACTGATCACTCCCGATCTTGTTTCCGTATCCTTGGTAACGATCAGCCCGTTTCTGCTTACAACAGTGCCCAACACAACCGGCTCACCATCAATCAGTACTTCCACCGTGGATTCCGCCGCCTTTAATGTAACGGGCTCCAGAGCGTCCAGGCAGGACTGAAAAAATTC
>JBDNFN010000052.1:0-15873 GCA_041689795.1 Fuerstiella sp.
CTTCTTCCTTGAACTCTTTGGTGTACTCACGACGGCCCGTTTTCGCTGTCGACAATTTCTTCTTCCTAGCCATTCTGTTGTCCTTTCTTCGGACACAGAATAAGAGACGATCCTGTCCCTGAAACTGTCACCACCTCACCTCACGTTGTCGAATTCGTGGGAACGTCCGTCTTCTGGCAGCATGTCTGCGAGGTCAAGTTGAGTTCCGAAAATGTCGTTCAGTGTATTTTAGTATTCACGGCGGTGAAGACGCCGAAGAACAGTTCCCTTGCTGGCCGCATGCGCCACTGTCAGGTTCTGCTGAAGTGAATTTAGAAACGCAGTCGTGATTCAGGCGACGGAATCGCGGTTAACCTGGGCGGCATTTCGCGACTGGCGACTCGATCAAAAATGCGTTCCCATTTTGCAAACAGTTCCGGGTGTTCAAGATCGTGTTTCAATGTACTTAAGTTAAGCCCTGCTTCCGTTGTTTCGCCGGCATGGCAATCGAAGCGTTCAGCTTTCAGAAACGGCAGCAGGTCTGCGGCTGACAGATTTGAAGCGGTGAAAGCTGAAGCGGTGATTGCCACGAAGCAGCAGAAAAAGCATAATCGAACAAACACGGTGATGTGAAATTGTGAATTCATGATGCCTGATTGCTGTGCCTCGAGTTTTGCCAGGCTGATTTCTTTATTTCTTATAAAGTGCCAGCCGGCAGTCGGATCGCATATTCGTTTGTAATCTTCCGGGCAAGCTAGGCATTGTATCGTTTGATCTCAAATCTCGAACGTGTCCACATGGAAAATGGACGTGAGAATCGTATGCACGGAATTCTTGTGAATAAAGTGTGGGCGTTTCCCTCTATTTTTGCCTGAAAAGTTTTAGCTTTTGAAGGAATCCCATGGCGTCATCCACTTCTGAAGCCTCACCGAAGTGTTGCTCGACAGGACCTGATGCTGGACATTGCGGATGTGGGAAATGGAAGACGAAGCTGCTACAATCGGTAATCAGAAAATTTGGTCCGCACGGAATATCAGGGTGTAATTGTGCTCGAAAGCACCGACAACGACGCTTCGCTGATTGATGATGACGTTGATTCCGGCGCGTCAGCGTCTGACAGGCTGCTGAATGCAATTCAGCAGTTTTGGGGTTACAGCGGTTTTCGCCCACTGCAACAACCGGCCATGCTGGCTGCGATGGAATCGCGAGATTCGCTGACGGTGCTGCCCACAGGTGGCGGAAAATCATTGTGCTATCAGGCACCAGCCGTTTGTCGAGAAGGTCTGGCGATAGTTGTCAGTCCGTTGATTGCACTGATGAAGGACCAGGTCGATTCTTTAACGGCGTGTGGAATTCCGGCCGCGTTTATTAACAGCACACTGACTGTTGATGAACGTATGGCAGTGGCGGCAAAAATTCGCAACGGTGAACTTAAACTCCTGTTTGCGGCTCCGGAACGTCTTGTTCAGCCTCGCACAATCGAATTTCTGAAAGACTGCAATGTTTCATTTATCGCGATTGATGAAGCTCATTGCATCAGCAACTGGGGGCACGACTTCCGCCCGGAATATCGCCAAATGGGTGTGTTGCGATCAGCGTTTCCAGAAGCGTCGATTCATGCTTTCACCGCGACGGCCACAGAAAAAGTTCGCGACGATATTGTGCTTCAGTTGGGTCTAAAGGACGCTGAAGTTCTGGTCGGGAATTTTGATCGTCCTAATCTATTTTATCGAGTGGAACGGCGCAACGAATCAATGGCACAGATTCGCGCTGTGATTGATCGTCATCGGAACGAATCAGGCATCGTATATTGCATCAGCCGTGCCAGTGTTGAAGACACCGCCACGGCGCTAAAGGGATTCGGTTATAAGGCGCTGGCATATCATGCGGGGATGGAGGGCGAACAAAGGAAGGCTCATCAGGAAGCTTTTATTGATGAGAAGATAGATATCATTGTTGCGACGGTGGCGTTTGGGATGGGCATCGACAAAAGCAACGTGCGATATGTGGTGCACGCCGAAATGCCTCGAAGTATAGAAGCTTATCAGCAGGAAAGCGGTCGAGCGGGGCGCGACGGACTGGAGGCCGAGTGCTGCCTTATTTATTCAGGACGAGACACAAACACGTGGGAGTTTTTGATCAATCAGTCGGAAAATGATGACAACCGCAAGTCGTCGCTTTCTGCTCTGGCAAAGATGGAAACATTTTGTGGCAGTGCCATTTGTCGCCACCAGCAACTGGTGCGTCACTTTGGGCAGCAACTGGAATCTGAAACGTGTGGGGCTTGTGATGTCTGCCTGAATGAATTTGACCGAGTTCAGGATCCATTGGTGGTCGCTCAGAAAATTATCAGCAGCGTCTTCCGGCAGGAACAAAGATTTGGAGCGGAATATACTTCTCAGGTTTTACGCGGTTCGAAAAGCAAAAAAGTGATGGCGAATCGCCACGACAAACTGAGTACTCATGGTTTGCTGCGTAATGAGCCGGAGCATGTTGTTAGAGGCTGGATCGATCAATTACTGGCTCAGGGTTTTCTAAAACGTCATGGAGAACATTCGGTACTGGTGATTACTGAAACAGGTGCGGCTGTTTTAAAAGGCAACGCTTCGGTGCTGCTGACGCGTCCCAAATCGAGCGTATCTGCGACGAATCTGGAAGATAAGTGGGAAGGCGTGGATCGTGGACTGTTCGAAGATCTTCGCCAAATGCGAATGCAGATTTCGGTTCAGCGTAGCGTTCCCCCCTATGTGATTTTCGGCGACATGACATTGCGGGAACTGGCTCGATACCGCCCAACCACCATGAGTGCGCTGACAAAAATCTATGGAATTGGCCAACAGAAGAAAGAAGAGTTCGGGAAGCTGCTGCTGAAGAGAATTTCCAGTTATGGTGTCAGTAGCAATCTTAAAATGAACATTAAGGCGGCCCCGGCAAAACCTGCTCCGGCACCCAAAGTCCGGCAGCCGCCTCAGGTTTCCGTGGCGACGGGACGGATCTTTGAACTGTTTGATGAAGGACTCAGGGTCGACGAAGTTGCTCTGCAGACCGATCGGGCGATCAGCACGATCACCAGCTATCTTGAAAAGTATGTTGTGGCTCGACGTATCGACAGTGCGCAGCAATGGCTTTCAGCAGGCAATATTCAGCTGGTGGAAAAAACAGTTCATCAGCTTGGCCGCGAACGATTGAAACCGATCTATGACGCATTGGAACAGTCGGTTAGCTACGAGGACATTCGAGTGATCATTGCCTGTCTGGTCAATCGAGAACTCGCGTAGATTTCTTGTGGCCGCCTTTTCGCTGCCTGCATCACATCGGCAAGGCTTTGGCGATTGGGCTATTTTCCTGAATTTTGACGTCCGTTGTCCAATCAGGAAGTGCTGCGAAAAGGACAGCAATCTCGTTTACCAGCACAGCGTCGGTTCAAAGTTGCGAGATTTCCGTCCATCGTTTTGAAGCTGGAGTGGCGGGTGCGGGGGCGGCTGATTGTCGCGATTATTAAACAGTCTGCGACTTTGTGTGACCCTGTTTGTCGGCACGATCAGTGCGACCCGCAGCTGAGGAACGCATCATGCCGCTCAACCCAAACAGCCCGGATAAGTCAACCCGCATAGTGTTGCATTTCTTCACGAAATTATTTGACCGGTAGAAACCCTAACCTAGGTTTCATCGGGTCGAAGATGCCAACAGCGTCTTCAGATCTGATTGGATCGGCCGAATGTTTTGCCGGTCAAGTTCTGACAGTTCGGAGGGGTCCCAATTGTCAAGCATCTTTGATTTCCTTGGGGGGTATTTGAAATGTTGAAGTTCGCAAACAGTGTAAAGAAGTTTCTGGTTTCTGAAGATGGCCCAACAGCAGTTGAGTACGCAGTTATGCTTGCTCTGATCATCGTTGTGTGTCTGACTGCCATTTCTACCATTGGTAGCAGTGCCAACAGTAAGTTCCAGGAAGTCGGCAACTACCTGACATAATCTGTGATCTGTCGTACGCGACGGATTCAGAACAAACGCAGGGCACGTTCACTGGAGTACCTGCTTCAGTGAACGTTGTCTTTCTCATTCAACTACAAACGCACAGCCTTTTACTGCAGTTCACGAAAAAGAGAGACCCTCATGCTTCCATACTGGATCGATCTATCGATTGCAGATCTGATGCAGGGAACAGGATTCATTGCTATGGCGTTGATACTGGTCACCTTTCAGTTTCTTCTGCCGTCAGGCCGCGCTTAGGCCTTTATCATTGAGCCATTACCGGAGTTCCTGACTTCGGATCGCAGACTCTTCCTTATGCGTAGCCGGTTCAAACACAACAAACTCATAACTTGCAACGCAACAAACAGGAATTAGAGAAATGGACTGGAACGACATCTTTTTTAGCAACTGGCCAATCAAGCTGGTTTCTGCCATCTTGATTCTGGCTGCCTGGATTGACGGTAAAGAACTGAAGGTTCCTAACTGGATTACCTTCCCAATGGTACTTTCCGGCTTGGTTTATTCAGCATTCGTGGGCGACGGTATTTCCGCTGGATTGCTGGGTATGTGTTGCGGTCTGCTGTGCCTGCTGCCTTTGTATTCTGTCGGCGGCATGGGGGCTGGCGACGTCAAGCTGATGGCTGGAATTGGCGCCTGGGTTGGCTGGGAAATCACTTTCTACTCGTTCTGTGTTTCCGTGATTGTTGGAGCCGTCATGGCTGTAATCATGGTTGCCAGCCGTGGTGCGTGGAAAAAGCACTATGAGCAATTCCTGATGATCCTGAGTGAATGGAGCGTCATCAAGAATCCTTACGAACTGTCGAAAATTGCCGCAGAACGCAAACCATCGATGTTTCTGCTGCCTTACGGCATTCCAATCTGCATCGGCACAATCGGCTACTTCATGTACGCAGGGTTGATGTAAGGACTGCAATTAAGTGCGGGATCCCGCTATCAGTCGTTCTGGCAGTCGGGGTTTATTTTGACCAGGCCTTATCGCGAGGGGCGGTAAGGCAACAATTGACAGGTATTCCTGCCAGCAATGTTGAAGCAGAGTTTCCGTCTTTGCCGATGATGATGCTGATGGGGCATGGTTTGGTAGTAGTGATTGTTCTTCGAATGCCGGTGATTCAGGGGCTTAACAGCTACTGAAAGCACGGCTTAGAAGACGACGCAAATACCAGCTTGGATTCTCAGGACGATGAAAAACCAGACGCTGATTCTTTTGATCATAGCGGGTGCCTGCGGCCTTGTGGCAATGTTGGGCGTTAAGCAGTACCTGGATAAACAGAATGTTAAAGAGGAAATCCCTAAGGTAAAGGTGCTTGTCACTCAACTTCCGGTCAAGTCAGGCGAGCGACTGACAGAAGCAAACACTCAGTTCATTACCGTTGAACTAGCAACCTGTCCTGAGGGATTAGTGACGAATCTGGAGCAGATTGCTGAGCGATCGACGAAGGTGCCACGGGGCGCTGGTGATTGGATATTTGTAGAACATCTAAGTGAACGGGGAGCTCATGGGGCTGTCGGCTCAATTCCATTGGGGATGCGAGTTGCGACGATTGCCGTCGACGCGACGACAAATCACAGCGGCATGCTGCAACCTGGAAACCGAATCGATCTGTTTCTTACTTACAAAGACAGACATCATGAAACAGGTGAACAGACAACAAGAGTAGTTGCACTGCTGGAGTATGTTGAAGTATTCGCTGTCGATAGTCAGCAGTACGGCCGCGATATGGCAGGCGAAAATGCTCAGGCAAGAAATATTTCATTGCTTGTTGATACAGAACAAAGCATGAAGCTGCAGTTGGCGAAGAAAAAAGGTGACATTTCAACCGTTCTGCGATCCAGTGAGGACAAAGAAGCGATTGAAATAGCAGGTATGGAAGAAGACAGCCTGACGGGATATCGACGAAACGAAATCGATCAACGATCAGCATTGGATATACGCGCAGACACAGACTTTGTTGTTCCGGAATTTAATCTGGGCGGCACGTTTGCCGAACTGGAAGCGGCGGCTCAGGACCATGGTCCAGTGGCGTCTGCTCCTGTGAAGGCTAAAAAAAACACCATTAATGAAAATATCTGGATCATGGCCATTCATGAATCCGGAAATGTGCGAGTGGAACACGTTGACCTGACTTCGGATATTCCGAAAGACACATCTGCCGCAGGACGAAATGGTCTGCTGGCAGCAGCACCAGTAATGCCAGCGTTGCCTGGCCTGGATGATCTTGGCCTGGATGATGGATTGGAAGAAGTCATATCTTCCCTGCCGGATCTGTTTAACTAAGAGACAAAGTTTTTCAATGAGCGTTCGAGCGTCGAGCGTTGTCGGAAAACAGGACTCGCGCGGAGCGCGTTATGAGTTGGGGATGCGGTCCCCGGGCAATTTTCGTCCGGGGACCGCTCTTAGCTTTGTTGGAGTGCAAGGATGCAGGCTAACACACGAATTTTCATATCGATTGCAGCCACTGTTGTAATGGCTGCGACGGCCTTTGCACAGACTCCCGGGACATCTCCGGTGTTTCAGTTGCGGTCGGGCGAAAACAGGGTGACCATCTACGAAAAGTTCACCACCATCCTGCAGCACACAGCACGCATCAAAAGCGTACTGGACTTCGATGCCGAAGTAATCAAGATCGATCCTGTGCAGGGGCATGCGAATCAGGTCACTTGTTATGCTCTGGCGACCGGTGTGACGACCATCACATTGATTGATGAGTTCGATCAGTTCAATAAGATCGAGATTCTGGTTCAGGGTGACGTGAGGCACCTTGAATCGTATCTGAAGCGTCTGTATCCCGACGATGCGATCCGAGCTGAGGAAATCAAAGGCTCTGTGCTGCTGACTGGCTGGGTAACTCGCCCCGAACACATCAACGAAATTGTGGGCATTGCCGAACAGTTCTATCCGAACGTTCTGAATCACATGCGAATCGGTGGCGTGCAACAGGTCATGCTAAAGGCCACCGTGATGGAAGTGAATCGCACAAAGCTGCGGCAGATGGGGATGAACTTCGGCCTTATCAAAAACAGCGGCTACCTGTTGAGCACGCCCGGTCCTATCACGCCCATTGGCAACATTACTGCTGCCGGTACCGGAGCGGCGGTGACCTGGACGGGGTTTTCAAAGTCAACCGTCAGCTTCGGCTTTATGGATCCCAGTTCGATCTTTCAGGGTTATGTCGATGCTCTACTGACAGAAGGTCTTCTGAAGATCCACGCGACTCCGATGGTAGTGACTCATAACGGTACGCCGGCAGAACTGCTGAACGGTGGAGAAACGCCTGTGCTTGTTCCGGCGGGTCTGGGAACCACTACAATTGAATTCAAACCATTCGGGATTATTCTTCATGCTGTGCCGCACATTCTTGGCAACGGCCGGTTAAAACTGCAGGTTGAACCATCAGTTGTTGAACGAGACTTTGCGAACTCAGTAACGGTCAGCGGAATTACGATTCCGTCATTTACAGTTCGAAAAGTCAGTACTCAAGTTGAAATGAATTTTGGTGAAACGTTGGTGATCGGTGGACTGATTTCACGACGTGAAGAAGGTTCCACACAGAAGGTGCCCTTCTTTGGCGAACTTCCGTGGATCGGCGCTGCCTTCAGTCGGAAGCAATACACCGAGGTTGAAACGGAGCTTGTGATTCTGGTGACTCCCGAATACGTTGCACCAATGTCTCCGGAACAGGTGCCTGCGGGAGGTCCTGGTAAGTACACAGATGCTCCCACAGACCACGAATTGTTCTGGCACGGTCTGCTTGAAGTTCCGAAGGTCGGACCTGACTGCGATGCTGTGTTTAACTGTTCTCAATGCAACCAAAATGGTTTCTGCCATCTGCATCCCAACGGTCGTTGGGGAGTTGGCAGCAATGGTGCCTGCAATGGAAGCGGTTGTGGCAAGCAAGGCTGCACGGATTGTGCAAGTTCCGGTTTCAAGCCGATAACCATAACGCCAGGGCAGGTTCAATCCGGTGGCCTGATTGCACCGAAGATTTCCAGCAACGAACTCCCTGCACCAGCAGGTTTAATCGCAAAGCCTGTCAGTTCTTCGACAGTCGAACCGACGGCAGAAAGCAGCCCGTTGCCGGCTAAGACCATCGGACCAGGCAAACCGACGGCCAGTTCGCAGCAGCGTCCGGGGTTGATCTCGCCTTTCATGAGATAGCAAACAGTGACACACGCGAGTTGTCTAATGCGATCAGGAAACGAGTCAACAGAAATTAGAGATACAAAATGAAGAGTGTTCTTCGAATCGCGACCGTGGACCCCAATGAGGATACACGGAATTCACTAAAGTCGATGTTGTTGGGCATTGATACCGTATGGTTGGAAGCCGAATGTTCTCGCTATGAATTCTTTATGGACGTCATTCAGCAAACGCAGCCGGATATCGCACTGATCAACGTCGACAGTAATCCTCGTGAAGCAGTCGAACTTATTGGGCATATTAGAAGCTCTTCCCCGCAGTGCGCAGTTCTGGTGATCAGCCAGTCTCAGGAAGGTACTTTGATCCTGCAGGTCATGCGTCATGGTGCTCGCGAGTTTCTGAATCTGCCTTTGCAGCTTGATGACTTCATTGCTGCCCTCGACCGTATTCGAGCAAGTCTTAGTGGTGGTGACGGTGACGGCGGTGGACATGCGGGAAAAATCATTACCGTTGTTGGTGTTGGCGGGGGGGTTGGAAGCACTTCGCTAAGTGTGAATCTGGCTGCCGCACTGGCTCAGAATCCCGCGAACTCACCGGTCATTATTGACCTGGACCTGACGCTTGGGGATGCTGACGTCTGGTTGGATATTATTCCTGACTATACGATTCGCGATGTGTCTGAAAATATCAGTCGACTTGATTACGGTCTTCTGAAGCGATCATTGACACGACACGACTGCGGAGTATTTCTACTACCGCGGCCTGTTGAGGTTGAGGGGCAGGATCTTGTTCGCCCGGATGACCTGCGACGAATTCTGGCCCTGCTTAAAGCAACGTTTTCACACCTGATCATCGACGTTAGTAAATCGTTCGGACCACTGGATATGTCGGCCATGGAGGTATCCGATCGTATTTTGCTAGTGACCCAACTGGACCTGACGTGTCTAAGAAACGTTGTTCGGGTGATTCAGTATCTCGATCAAACAGAAGGCCTCGACAAGAAGGTCGAGATCATCGTTAACCGTATGGGACTGGAAGACACTGATATCAGTCTTAACAAAGCGCTGGAAACAATTGGCCGCGAAGTCTTCTGGCAGTTGCCTAACGACTACGCCACCATGGTCGGCTCGCGAAACAACGGCGTCCCATTAAGTCAGTTTGCGCCAAAATCGCGGTTGGCCAGAAGCATTCTGGATCTGACCAAGCGTTTAAGCATGAGCGAAGACGAACACGCTCAGGCGACTGCCAGCGAAAAGAAAAAGGGCGGACTGTTTGGTCTGTTCAGTAGATAGTTCAACGACACGGATACGTCCCTTCGGCTAGCCTGCTTTGGCGGGAATCCGAATGCTACAGATATTTTATGACCGCCTGCGAGAACCAATATGCTGTCCGGAAAATCGATCCTCGCATTTGTTGGCACAGATTACGAAGACCTTGAACTCTGGTATCCGAAGCTGCGATTTATTGAAGCAGGTGCGGCGTTTGTGACAGCCGGTGCTGCCGCTGGAAAAACGTATCTCGGAAAAAACGGATACCCGTGTACTTCCGACATCGCCATCGATGGCATTGATACTTCGTCATACGATGGTTTGCTGTGCGGCGGTGGGTGGATGCCGGATAAATTACGACGCGATCCCGAAGTGCTGCGGATTACTCAAGAATTTGCCGCGGCTGGAAAAATGGTGGCCGCAATCTGTCACGGCGGCTGGATTCCAATTTCTGCCGACGTTTATCGAGGGGTGAAGGTTACCGGATCGCCTGGTATTAAAGACGATTTGATAAACGCAGGCGGCCTGTTTGAAGATGCCCCTGTTGTTGTTGACCGACATTTTGTCAGCAGTCGTCGTCCCGATGACCTGCCCGACTTCTGCAAGGGTATGCTGTCGCTGTTTGCGTCATAGTATTGTGCGAAAAGCAAACACCGAGTGCTGCCAGTAATCGCGTTTCCGGTGAACGAAGTCTGCAGCACTACGGTTCTGCGCAGATACTGAATCACTGTCTTACATCACTGCAGGAGTTTAGGTTTCGTCTTCGAAGCGATAACACTTCGGGAGTGGCGTTTCGGGACGAACACTGATTTTGGCTTCCGGCAGTCGACAACCGTCTTCAACATTTCACGATGGCTCGTCGCCGCGAACATCGCGTTTCGTTAGGTTACTGATGTTGCTCACGGACCTGCGATGGCCAGGTTCGTGAGCGCGGCGTTAGTGCTGGTGCTTTTCTGCCAGACACAGCGCCAGCCCCAGTGAGTATCGTCCGGGGACGAGATCCATTCTGGTGGCGTAGAACGCATGGTCCTGCTCGTCGACGAATTCGCCATCAGACTTCAATCGGGGAAACACTTCGTCCCAGCAAGGAGCAATCTGTTTGATGGGCTGTCCGTCGTTTGAGTGTACTCGCGTGCCGGAACTATCGAGCTGCATTAAGATTCGGCAATCGTTATCGAGAACGTAAAGCCTGTTGATCGCACGAAACCGTCCACGAATTTCGTTTTCGATCAATTGCTCAAGGCTGGCCTCGATCATAACAAATCCGAACAGGTCTTCGGTCTCGGAATCGAACACCGGTACCGCTGCAGCGATCCGAGGTGCCACCGTTGAGTTCACCGTTGAGTTCGCTGTTGAGTTCGCTGCTGAGTTCGCTGCTGAACCTGCGTCCGGGCATTCAGAAGACAAAGCCACGTAGACTTCGTCCGGTTTTCCAGCCAGTCCCTTGCGCATGCATGTTGTGAGTTCACCGGACGACAGTCGGCTGGCAGGAATTGATCTAACAGTCGAAATGTCGTGTTCGTGTCGTTCTATTCGAACCAGTTCACGAAACGTGTTACCTTCAGCCTTGGCAAAAGACACAGAACAGAAGTCACAGTTGGTCTTCAACAGCCCGCTGAAAATTACGCCCAGCCGCTCTCGCCAGATAGGCGTCTTATCGCCTTCACGACCGGCATCGGCATTCACAATGCCCTGAATCGGCGGCAATGACGACATGAATCGCACGTTGCGTTCGAGATCGCGCACGGCCGACATCATGGCCGTTCTAAGTTCTCGGCCCTCGCTGCGACTGTTCGCATACTTTTGGCGACGCTCGCTTCGCCCAGCCATCCATCTTTGAACTGCGTCCGCCACCGCTTCGGCAGACTGAAAGCGAGAATGCGGCTTAACCTGCATTGCTTTGATGCAGATTGCTTCGAGGTCGGCTGGGATGCCCGACATATACTCGCGTGGTCGCGGAGTATTTCCGTTGGCGATGCGTTTCAGCAATTCTGTAATTGAGACCGCAGAGCCTTTTTTGACACTGCTGTTTTGATGAGGTGCTGAAGCCGTCAACATGGCAAATAGAATTGCTCCCAGCCCGTATACATCAGTGCGGTTATCAACTCGGTCAAGTTGTCCGGCGGCCTGTTCCGGAGCCATGTACAAAGGGGTGCCGATCACTTCACCGGCCATGGTTTTGGAAAAGGAACTATCCAGCGACAATGGAATGCTAGATACCGGGCCCACTGTTTCGTTGCTGTCTGAAAATTTCGCCAGGCCCCAGTCGAGCACGATCACCTGACCAAAACTGTCAAGGGCAACGTTTTCAGGCTTAAGATCGCGATGAATTACTCCGCGAGAATGCGCGTAGGCGATCGCCTGGCAGACACCAATAAACGCAGTCAGCAGGCGATGCAAGTCCATCGTGACGTCATCGCCCGCGAGTTTCTTATCGTGATATTCCTCAATCGCGTCGACCAGCGTTCGTTTGCCGACGAACCGCATGGCGTAGAACGGCTGACCCGTGGTTTCGTCTGTTCCAAACTGATAAAGCGGAACAATGTTGGGATGTTCAAGTCGGCCCGTGATTTCCGCCTCACGATGAAAGCGTTCCCATGCGCGTGGGTGTTCGGCAGCTTCCGGATTCATTTCCTTCAAGGCGACCGAGCGTTTTAGTTTCTCGTCTTTTGCCAGCCAGACCGTTCCCAGTCCACCTTTTCCGAGTTGCCTTGTCAGCACAAAACTAGACTTCAGTTTGCGTTCGTCCATTTCGGCGCTGATTGGCAGCGTGTTGATCAGAGCTCGTGTGGTTGTTGTGCTGGCTTCGTAGAGACTTCCTCCGGTCACCGTGATTCCGAACTGACTGCTGCGAGCGGCTTCAATGCGAATCGACTGCTTGATCCGCACCTGAGCTTCGTGCGAAAGCCCGGGCGATACCGATTCGTCGCCATCTCGCGAACGCTTGCCGATGTCCGAAAGCGATTCATGAATCAGCTTTGACAGGCGTGCGAAATTTTGCGTCTGTTCGCTTCCCGCAATCTGCTGTTCGATCGCCTTTTGCTGATCAGTGGGCAGCAGTCCGGAAAGCGATTTACTGATTAATTCTGAAACCTGTTGGTCGTTAGGCATTCTGGCGAATCTCCTGATCAGCAAACCATTTTGATCCAACGCACTTTGCCAAAGCAAGCCGAGCTCTATGCAAACGCACCCAGAGATTTGCAGGAGTGATGTTCAATTCCTGACAGATTTGATCGGTATCCATTTCTTCCATCACGCTCAAAACAAATACGTCGGCCTGCCCCGGCGGAAGGTGATTTAAACAACCTTTCACTACATCCCAGACTTCTTTTGATTCCAACTGATCGTCGGGCGTCATTGCAAAAGCGCCAGACTTCCAATTGCCCTGTTGATTAAACAATTGCGACGATGGATCGTTTGTGTCGTCTGACGTTCCATCGCGGTCATAGCGATTTCGCATACGGACATGGTCCACAATTTTTCGTTTCAGAATGCCCAGCAGCCATGCTCGTTCAGCACCTTCGCCATTGAAGCGTTCTCGAAACCGGATTCCGGCCAGAAACGTTTCCTGGACAACTTCTTCTGCGGCATTCGTATCGCGCAGCCGAGAAAATGCATACCGGTAAAGGTAGTCGCCATACTCGTCGACCCATGTTTCGGGGTTTGCCGACGCATGGGTGTTTTCGTTCGGATTGTCCAAGCTTTCACCTTATCCACGGTCGGCCAACCTTTTGTTCCGAGATGTCGAAACAGATTGGCGATTCCTTACAGTTTTTTTGAATCCGACAATGCGTTGCACCATTGTCTGTTTTTCGGTCACTAAAGCACGTGTCACTTTTCAAATACAGGACACGCTATCATTCCGAAAAACGAAGTTTGACCGGTTTATGAAAGGCCACGTCTGTATGGTTTGGAATGCATCATGGTTTGGAATGCATCAACGATCGCCCGATCAGAAAACCGTTTTTGCGTTTCAGCCGCTACGTTGTTTCAGAAGCTGGCGGGGCATCTGTTCCAGGGGTTCCTTTTTTACGTTTGCGACCGCGTCGGCGACGCTTGCGTTTTTCGCCGTTTGGCGAGCCCTCTGTATCGTTTATTTTTGGCTCGCCAGCACCTGCCGGAGCGTTGACAGTTGTTACCAAAGTGGGCACCGGATCTGCCGGCCGCAATGGTGCCGGAAGCGAAGTGGGTGTTTGACCATCGCGAACCTCTTCTTCTCGAGGGCCGCTTCTGCGAGAACGACGGCGTTTGCGTCCCTTGCGTGGCTCGCCTGAGGAATCATGTTCGCCTGAATGTTCGGCCGTTTGCGGGCCAGTTGATTGCTGACGTGATTGGCCTCGATCTGTGGGTGACTTTGAATTCTGCTGATCTGATCGCTGGGCCGGTACAGCCGCGGGCGATGCGGGGCTGGTCTTTAGCGTCGGTGGGGATTCGATGCCGATGCCAAATTCTTCCCATTCATCTGGCGCAGGCTCATCGTTTTCAGAAGTCGGCGAAGTGTCTTCCGGCGCAGCTTCGGCTCTCAGGTAACCGATGCCTCGGTAAGGTTTCTTTTCTTTGGGTTCGACGTATTCCGAAACCGGAGTAAAGCCTTCTCGCGCCGGTAGTTCTTCAACCAGTTCGGCCTCTGTAGGCGCTAGGTCCTCTTCCGTTTGGTAGGTTACGAAACGCGAAATATCGATCGGTTCGGCTTTCGCATCAACGATTTCCATAAAGCATGGAGGATCGTTGCACGTACATTGTCGAGACGCCACGGCGCCGCGAGTTCTCACGGTGCGGAAACACATTGGACATTTCCACTCGCGAAAAATCCGCAGTTCGTATTGCAGAATGGGCCCTTTAATTGCGAATTCTCCACTTTCTGTGACGTCACGTTCCGGACGATCTCGCGTTTTCGCTGCGACCGGCTATCAAACGAATGAGTGTTCAAACATGCGCCAACCAGCAGTTTGGCGAACATTTCATTCATCTTCGATTGTCGTTACGTTACACGGCGGCTGCAACCGATACGGCGGCTGTCTAGTCAACAGAATTCGGGTTTTGCGACGTTCTGCATGCTATGTCGACGTTTTTATGGCTCGGCAGCCGCTTCAACCAGTGGCCAACGCCAGATCAGATCGTCCAGGTCGGTGACGGGCAGCAGGCGTTGTAAGGTGTTTGGCTGCAATTCGCCAATCGGGTTGTTGTCTTCCGCGCCGTTGACACCCAGGGATCGCAGTTCGAAGCCATCGGTCGTTTGCCGGTAGACCAGCTTTGCGTCAGTGAAGGGATCTTTAAAAATTTCTCCGGAAGTTACGGGGAACTCGGGCACTGAAGCGATGTCGTTCAGCGATTCGGGAAACCCGCCGTGATGTTGTTTCCACACTGCCAGTCGAGCAACCACCTGAACTACGCGGCGCCGCAACAACCTCTGAGTCGCCGCGACATAGACTTGCTCAAACAGGTCTGTGCCACCCATTTGTCGTGCATGCCAGCTCGGTAGGCATTTGATCACAGCGTCAGTTGATGGGCATGACTGCCAAATTTCACGATGTGTAACATTGTTGACGGCTGGCTGGTCTGACACGGAACTGATCGATTCCAGCCTGATAAAACCCTGCTGAAACCGGTTTGACGACATCGCTTCGACAACGGAATCGATGTATTGATTTTCAGCTTCTAAGATTCGATTCCAGTCAATTCCATGGCGTAACCGTCGCGCCAGCAATTCCTGCATTTCACCAGAGCGCCCGGGAAACGAAACAATGAAGCTGTTCAGATCAGGCCGCCGGTGCATAGATTGAAGCATTTCCAGATGCATTACCCGAGACTGCGTGTTGATCAGTTCAACCAGCGATGGCAGAGTTGATTCAGTGGGCAGCTCGGACACCAAATGAATCGTATCCGGCGCTAGTTCAGAGCTGGACAGCAGCCCCGTGATCAATACGCGAGACGCCTCCGACTCAATGATGCACCCAACAAGACGACTGACAATAAACAGGCGGTCGCGATTTGCCATTCTGTAGGCGAAGGAGACATCACGACAAGCATCGAGCTGTTGCTCACTGCCAAAACGTAGAGCCGCTCGCAGCAGAAATCTTGGGGCAAAGATTCGGTTAGTCGATGTCGACGGCAACTCAATCTGGCCAACGCTTTCGTTGTCGCGGTTTCCGGAAAATGTGGGATACGTGACTGCACTTAGTTCCGTAAACGAGCTAACCACATCCGCATACCACGCTTCGTTTTTATAAACCGTAGCGGCAATCACGGGGTGTTGCTCGGCCATCCAGGGCAGCATCTGCAGACGCGGAAGAATGTCGTTCTCCGATGTCAAATTGGTGTTGTCGGCTTCCGCGTCACCGTCTTCCTGAGCCTGAAGCTGTGCCTCGGAGAAGGCTACTGCCGGATCTCGATAAGTAACAATGTTAGCGGGAAGTTCGACTTTATCCCCTCTCTCTCGCGCCCGTTCCCCTTCGTGCAATTGCAACCAATGATCTGTTTCCGTCGGAGCAACCC
>JBDNFN010000053.1:0-17874 GCA_041689795.1 Fuerstiella sp.
ACGATGCTGGAATGCCGCAGCACACCTGGTTGGCAGCGAAACGGGCAAAGACAGCAGCCGTATTCCTGATGTTCGATGTATTCATGTGATTTTCCTTCCATTTTCGGAATGGCTGACGAACCAGTGGCCCAGTTCAACCCGGTTATGATTCTACGGCTGATTCAACAGAAAAAGACACGGCCAGATTGGGCCGCGCCTTTTATGAAGTTCGGATTCGCTGGAAGCACAGTGTTTATAGACCGGCGACTTTTACGTCTGTATCCAACTGAGCTCGCTGAGTGTGTCGCAGCAGTGAAGCGGACAACTGTTGAGGTGTTTGGAAACCTTCGAGACGTTCGACAATTCGAAGATCAGGCATGATAACCAGCAGTGATGGCAAAGATCGCACACCCATTTGTTCAATCAGTTTCCGATCGACGTCTGCGTCTATTTCGACAGGGATGAATGCCGTGCTGATGTCGCGGATGACGCCGGCGTTTGTAAACGTTTCGCTGTTCATTTGCTTGCAGGCACCGCACCAGGTTGCAGAAACCTTCACCAGCACCGGACGGCCACTGCGGCGAGACTGTTCTAAAGCCGTTTCGTAATTGCTAAGCCAAGGGATCGATGGAACAAAGCTGGCCGCCTGATAACGGTTTGCAACCGGCCGTGGTGCTGTGAGCGTATTGCTAACACGATTTCCTGCCTGATAGTGCGAAGGACAGTTCGGGCCGCAGTTGCAGTAATCGCCTTTGCAGCCGCACGCTGGGCAAGACGCCGTGATGGGTGAATAGCCGTTACCGCGAGCTGACGTGTTTCGCTGAGGCATCGACGCCTTCTCGTTGGTTAGACGTCGCCAGTCATAGTTCGTCGGACGATTCAAACTGGATTGCGAATTCTGCGCAGGCGAAGCCTGTCCCCATAAATTTTGACTAGCCGAAGACCTGCCGGCAGAGTACTGGTCAAACGACTTCTGACCATCGAGACTTTGCCCCGGAGAAGGCAGTCGGCAGATTCCGTTCTCACACACCTGAGCGTTAACTGCCGTGGCGGCAAGCGAAATCGCAGTGACAACAACTAGAGTTTGGAAAGGAGACATATTGGACTTTCTCTTTGAGACAGGTTGTTTTGGTTTAGTGCTTGGTTGCTGTCCGGTTGGACGAGAGAAAAACAATTGCAGGTGGTGTGCCAGAATTGACAACGTGTTTTAATTCTCACCAAAACCCAACAATCCGGTCAGATTTTGACATAACGCTTAAAGTGGGAAGAGTCTGACGCCGCGCTTTGACAATGTCGTTCCGGTAAAATCGTGTCAGATCTGACACATCCGCCGTCAATCTGAACACAAAATCGACGGATATTTTGCTGTACCGACGGCGGGCGGCCGTCGTAAACCTGCGACTCCGATCGCTGGAATATAAGGCTGACAGTTAGCGGATGAAGTCGCTGACCTGGAAGCGGTGCGAAAACCGCTCCGGCTTACTTCATAAAGACGCGCGAGCAAGTGAATTCAGGTATTGCAAAATTCGATCGCTCACGCGTCCTGCTCGTAAATTTGCGGTCTTAGGACCGGCGGTACGTCAGAAAAACGTGCCGGCAGAAAGACGCGGCCGAGTCTCGCCGGCACCGTTTCCTTTCAGGCTTTCAGCAACAGGAAACAGGCGTGAAAAACTTTCTGTTGCGATGTGTATTGTGCGGCATCGCATTTCCAGCGTTGGCAGCGGCGTATGACGAATTTCCGGAAGCCGTGAATACTCAGGTGGCCGGCGAATATCCCCCGTCACCACGTGAAATGCTGAGGCTGCTCGAACTTCCCGAAGGCTTCAACGTGACTCTGTTTGCTGGCGAACCAGACGTGCAGCAACCGATTGCGGATGAGCCTTCGTCCGCAGGCCTGCGCTATGCAGTTTCAGGTAAAAATGACCCTCCCACTTTGCTGCGATTTGCTGCTTGCCGAATCGCTCAATTACCAAACCTTCGCGAAATCGTTTTGGGACAACTGCTAACGAAGTTCGGCCCGGCGAAAGATACTCCGGGACAGATTGCCGTCCTGCAGGGGCTGACTGAAGGATTCTGTGGACAATTACGCCCAACGCCTCCAAACGCGTGGTCAGTGCACAAAGCCAGGCTGATAAACAGCAAAGCCGAAACTGTTTTGAGGCTCACCCAGGAACCGTCGGCTCTGTTTGGCGATGGAACTACCTTGCACGAACTGAGGACTTTGGCGGCAGATCGAAACGGTGATCATGCTGTGCGCCCTCAGGCGATCTCTGCGTTAGCTCAGCAAAGTGACGTAGAGTCACTGGGGCTTCCTAAGCCTTCTTAACGACCGAGCTATCTATGTCGATATTGCCAAAGCACTCGCGGTATTTGACGATCCTCGCATCCCCAAGGAAGTGCTGAAGCAGTGGGATAACCTGCGTTATGGAGCTCGCGAAGCAGCAACGGATACGTGGTGCAGTCGGAAGTCGTACGCGATACAACTCACGAAGGCTCTTGATGAAGGGCGAGTGGCCGCGACCGATCTAACGGCTGCTCAGGTGCGACCATTGCTGGCATTTAACGAGCCTGCTGTAACGCAGATCATCAACGCCAAATGGAGCGTGATCAATGAATCATCGGAAGCCAAAGCTGCGATGATGGCAGGCCTGAAATTACGGCTGACTTCCGATGTGCTGAGCGCCGCAGACCTCAATAGCGGTGCAGCTTTGTTTAAGAAAACATGTGTCGGCTGTCACAAGCTGTACGGCGAAGGCGGCCAGATCGGACCGGATCTTACAATCGCAAATCGCGGTAACATAGACTACCTGCTGGGAAATATCGTTGACCCCAGCGGCGAGGTTCCTCGGCAGTTCACGGTGTCTGTTATTGCTCTGACATCCGGTCGAATCGTCACGGGTGTCGTGGTTGGAGAGACAGAACAGACCATTCTGGTGCAGTCCGACAAGGAACTGCAGAAAATCGCTCTCAGTGAGATTGAAGAACGAACTCGCACAACAAAGTCACTGATGCCCAATGGCCTGCTTGATACTCTCTCTCCGGAACAGGTGCGAGACGTAATGGCCTTTGTTATGAAACGCAGATAGCTTCGGACAGATCGATACAGCGCTTCGTCACAGACAGCTACCGTCATTTAACTAACTACGAAAATACCACCCAGGCGGCTCGCTGGATCGCTGGTATTTCCGACTTGTGCGATTTCGGTGTTTGAGATGCCGTCACTGAGGCTACGGGTTTCTGGTTCCGTTCTGAACAAGGACCAGTAAGTTGCACTCCGCCCATTTAACCTTCGCCCAAAGCAGGCAGGTCAAAGCGGCGTGATAGACCATCTCAGCTCGACTTCCTGTCGACGCTGACTACAGCTCGATGTTCGCCATCGGGCTGCACTTCAAAGACGGACGTACCACAATCGAATACGACTGGAAAAATCAGTCGTGACGGAATACGGGCTTAGCAAGTCACGCTGACTTGTCGCCGCCAGGTTGGGGATCGTTCCGTGACATCTATCGGTCAGGAGTCCCTAACGGGCTTGTGTTTATGCCGGTTGCATTGAGTCGGCATCGCAATAGAACGCACAGCAAGATTAGCCGCCGCCTAAAAAGACGACGACTCAACTCGCACACGTTACGCGGCACGTCTGAGAAATTCTGAGGTTGCTGCCATTTCGTCGACGTAGACCGGCGTGGTTGGAAACTTCAGCACTTCCAGACCAAACTGCTTCATCTGCAATTGGTTGCTGTAGATAGGATCTCGCCAGTCGCCGATTCTTCCATCGCGAACAGCTTCCACCATTTCGCGAACGCCTTCGGATACGTCAACACTGGCTTTGAAGCCCAGTGTTCGACGAATCTTTTCAAACGAAACTCGATAGCTTCGAGGATCACTGTCGTCGCTGGATTCTTCCACCTTGATATTCGGCAGATGACTGGCAACCATCTGGCCAAGTTCGCTGATCGTATAGTTTTGACTTTCGTCGCCAACGTTGAATGTTTGATTACCAACCAGCGGCAGCGGAGCTTCCAGACACATGTGACAGGCGCGAGCCATGTCACGCACGTGAATGAACGGGCGTGCATAATGTCCGTTAAAGACCGAGATCTCGCCTTTTGTAACAGCTTGTGCACTAAACAGATTAGCGACAAGGTCGAAGCGTGGGCGGTGTGAAAGTCCGTAAGCTGTACCGAAGCGTAGCAATGTTGGCTGGAAGCAGTCGTTGGCCGTTTCCTGCAGAGCTGTTTCCGCATCAATCTTTGTGGTCGCGTACAAAGAAACAGGATTCAATGTACCGGATTCGCTGATCGCCCCTTTGCCATCGGACGCTCCATAAACGCTGCAGGTCGACGCAAAGATGAATCGTGAAATACTGTTGGCTCGAGCCAGCTGCGCGATCATGCGAGCAGCCTGGTAATTGACTGCGATCGTGGTTTCTTTGTCGATGGCACATGCCGGGTCGCCAACAATCGCTGCAAGGTGCACAACGGCGTCCATGCCACGAAGTGCTCGAGTGACGTGTTCGATGTTTCTGAAGTCGCCTTTTTGAACCTGAAGACGTTTGTTACTGAGCAATTCCTGAAGAGGCTCAAGGCCAAACAGTTGCAGGTCAAGAACTCGCACCTGATAACCGGAATCCAGTAATTGCCGAACCAGTTCTGAACCCACATACCCCGCGCCTCCAACAACCAACACGGATTCAATGTTTGTCGCCCCACGCGATTGCGATTTTGGAATCAAATGGAAGAACGACGAAAGCGAGCGACGTGATAAGCGTGTCAGGGCGAGTCCTGCAAACAGCATTGTCCAGGCAGGAATACCAAGTTCGATCGCCGGTAGTGGACGCTGTAAAGCAATTGCCCCGAATAGCACCTGAAGAACGAAGCCGGCGATGCAGGTCTTCGCCGCAGCAATCAGCCGATCAGGCAGTCTTCCGCTGGGCAACGGACGGTAAAATCCGGTAAGTGCCAAAAGGCAGATGCCCGTCACGCCAAACCAAACGGCATTCATGAGAAACGTAGTGTTGACTCGTTCTGCCACCGATCCGATGGGATCTGCCGACGAAAACTGACGGCTGGTCACCAATCGACACAAGGACGCAGCGATCAATGCAAAATTGGCAATCGCAAAGTCGACAGCCATTTTTGAAATCACAGTGCGTCGATCTGAGGAACCGAACAGGCGGAAGCGAAATGAGCCACCGATGGGAGCTGTCAGAGCGGAAGTCTGTCTACCCACTGGATGATCCTTAGATACTGGTCGTATTCAGATGAATCAAGGTCTTCGCCAGGATAGCGAACCTGCCTACATCCGGGTATTACGAGAGAAATGATTGAGAGAGAATCTACGCGGGAACCCCACATCGAACTCCAGTAAGGTAGCGGACGTTGAAAAATGGGTGGAGACCATTTCTACGACCGAAATTCCCAGTCAGCTTCAGGGTGTTGTAAACGCGCGGATCTGACCGGTGTTTCCTCGCAATTGGCCTGGTGTTCGGCAGAATCTGCCAGAATTCAGGCGACTCCACGCATTCCCCACGTGCTCTTAAGGGCAACAGCAGGTTTTTTTGAGCACAAAATGGTGGGGCGCAGCTCAAGTCAGAGCTGTCAGGCAGTACCTAATAGCGGCGTCGCAAAGTTCACTCATTGACTGCCCTGTTGAAGAGGCGGATTTCGGCACAAGACTATGCGATGTCATGCCGGGAATTGTATTCACTTCCAACAGCCATACGCGGCCAGTTGCGTCGACACGAAAGTCGACTCGGGCAATCCCGGTAACATGGCAAAGCTCACAGGCTGTTACTGCAACCTCAGAAGCCTTTGCGAAGTGACCGCTGCCATCGACAATGTACTGCGTCCGGTTGTCAGCATATTTCGACGCATAGTCGTACCATTCAGTGGCTGGTTGAATTTCGATGGCAGGATACGCTTGGCCGTTTATCACGGGCACGGTTACTTCCTTTCCCGCAATAAACGTTTCAACCAGGCACTCGTCATCAAACTGAAATGCCAGATTCAATGCCGCTTCAATTTGCATCGGTGTTTCAACGATAGAAATGCCAATACTGGATCCCTGACGCGGTGGCTTCACCACAACCGGAAGACCATGTTTCAAGATCGCCGTGCGATTACATTCCGGCCCGGAAGAATTATTCAATGCAATTCCAGGCGGAACTGCGATTCCATGCTCAGCAAGAAACGCATTCGTGCGAATTTTGTCAAACGTCAGTTCTGAAGCGGTCGCCGAACTGCCAACAAATGGCAAATTAATCTGTTCCAACTGTCGTTGCAGAACTCCGTCTTCGCCACCCGTGCCATGCACCATAGGAAACGCGATGTCCCAGTCTTCGCCGTTCAACGACGCTACGTCAATATCTCGAGGATCCAGCAAATCAACAATGTAGAAACCAGAAAACGTGAGCGCCAGCGCGACAGCGGTACCACTCTGCAGACTAACTTCGCGTTCGGGAGATTCGCCTCCGGCCAGAACAAGCACTCTCACGACAAATTCCGATTTTAAAAATCCACTACGTCAGAACGTGCACCTGCAGAACTGACCATCACGCTACATAACTTAGGAACAGTCCCTGAATAATATTCGTTTGGCCCGACTCTACGGAATCTGTTTTCGAACCATCCCTTAGATCGGCGGCATAGCAGATGAGGGCTCCACGATCTGCGCTGTAATTTCCTGCAGAGGCACAAACTGTGACTTTACCGGGTCAAACGCAAACACCTGCCCCGTTTCGAATTCATATACCCACCCATGTAGCTTCAACTGATCTCGTCCCAGTGCCGCTGCTACTGAGGGATGAGTACGAAGATTTTCCAGCTGTACCAACACGTTCTCTTCGACCGTTAAAGTCAGCCGTTCATCTTCTTTGGTAAGGTGAGCATAGTTTTCTTCTACGATGCGTCGCGTCGCCTCGGCATGTTGCAGATACGCCCGCACGGCTGGCATCTTCTGCACTTTTTCGGCGTGCAGCAGTCCCGACATCGCTCCACAATGCGAATGTCCACAGATGATAATATCTTTGACGTTTAACGCTGCCACGGCATATTCAATGGTCGCCGCTTCGCCTCCGTGAACTGCTCCGTAGGCTGGAACAATATTGCCGGCGGTGCGTTGAATAAATAATTCGCCGGGCTTGGTTTGAGTTAACCAGCTGGGGTCAATGCGTGAATCGGAACACGTGATAAACAGGGCAAGTGGGTTCTGCCCTTCAATCAATGTCTCAAACAGCTTCTCATCCTGACTAAAGCATTCACGCTGAAACCTGTGGATTCCCTGGACCAGTTTCTGCATTTCTCAGACTTTTCTACGTGGGTTTCGGAAGCTTCAATTCTTCAAAGTGAATCCTGAATTTACAGAATGTCCTTTTCAACTTTCTCCCACGGACTAATGGGCGTTATACGCCGTGTCACGGCCACGAAAAAAGCGATTGCTGTTTTCCGCGACATTTACGGGTAAGTGTTTCTGCGAGTTGCTGTAAAGCTTTCGATGGGTAAGGAAATCGGGCGTGGAAGGCATTGAAAAAGTTCCGGACTTTCGCAAGGCCGGGACTCTTTTAAGACATACGCCAATCACCACTAATCTTAAATTAAGACCGAGCACCTTCGTAACGAGCGTTGACCCAGGCACCATTGGCCGCACTACTGGCGACGCACTGTTGAATGAAGTACATGCCTTCGGCACCGTCGTAAATGTTCGGATAAATTGTGTGCTTCTTCTCAAACGATTCACCAGCTGCTCGAGCAACCATGGCATCGTATGCGAAGCGATAAACGTTCGCGAAAGCCTCAAAGAAGGCTTCCGGATGTCCCGATGGCAGACGACACGCGGAAGCTCCCATGCTGTTCATAAACGGAGCATTCGGATCTCGCGTATACATCTGATGCGGCGATCCATTCTTTCGTACGATCATCACGTTGGGCTCTTCCTGACGCCACTGCAATGCTCCCTTAGTGCCATCCACTTCAATAAACAGATCGTTCTCTCGACCGTGCGAAATCTGGCTGGCAGTTACTGTTCCCAGAGCACCATTTTCAAAACGTACCACCGCGTGACCGTAATCGTCCAGAGCGCGACCTTCTGCGAAGATCTTTAGATTGCAGCTGATTTCGGAAGGCAACAGGCCCGTCATGTATCGACCCAGATTGAAGGCGTGAGTTCCGATGTCTCCAAACGCGCCAGCTGCTCCGGACTTAGTCGGATCCGTTCGCCAAGCGGCCTGTTTTTGATCTTCAGCTTCCAGACGCGTTCGCAGCCAGCCCTGAATATAGTTGGTACGGATGGCTTGAATTTCGCCCAGTTCACCATTCAAAATCATTTCACGAGCCTGGCGTACCAAAGGATAGCCCGTGTAGTTGTGAGAAACGGCAAAGACGACGCCACTGGCTTCAACCGCTTTGACAAGCTCTTCAGCCTGAGCCATGTCAAAGGTCATGGGCTTATCGCAGATGACGTTAAACCCCGCTTCGACGGTGGCTTTGGCAATTTCGAAGTGAGTGTGATTTGGTGTTGCGATGCTGACGAAATCGATGCGTTCGCTTTCGGGCAGAGCCTTTTCCTTTTCAAGCATCTCCGTGTACGAACCGTATGCTCGAGATTCCGCAATATCATAAGCGGGGGCTGAAGCTTTCGCACGTTCTGCGTTGGACGACAGCGCTCCGGCAACAAGCACGGCTCGATTGTCGAGCACCGCCGCTGTCACGTGGACTCGACCAATGAATGATCCCTGACCACCACCCACAAGTGCCATGCGAAGTTTGCGATTGAGAGACCCGTTAGTTGTTTCCATCTTTGCTTCTCACCTTTCTGGACAAAACTGCCGCCAGAACCGGCGACTGCGTTTGTCAGATTTCAGTTTTGGAAGTTTGAACGTGAAGATTATTTGTTGGGGGAAAGTGAGTAGTTATCGGAAAAATTGCCTTACATCCACACGGAAATGTGGCGAACTCCCGGGTTGAATCGTCTCAATTAGCCAATTTTGGCCCATAAAACTTCAGCATTTTCAGCAGTGACGCCGAACGCGTGCCAGAATAATAGTGACTCAATCGGAAAACAACTCAGCCCGCCCGTCAGCCTTTATTTGGTGACACCAGTGACATGACTGTTTCGCGACGATCTTTTTTTAGACTGGAATACCCCGCTCGACATCGTCCGACCCTTGAGTGTTCGGGGGGCCGTTTCTCAGTGATTGAAATTTCCGAAGCAGGCATTCGAGTCCACATCACAGATTCAAAAAACCACCATTTTCACATTGGGCTGGTACTTGAAGCGACCGTGCAGTTCAGCGATGGCGAACTTCTGAAAATTCACGCGAGCGTGCTGCGTTTCGGCGAGGTCGATGGCGAAGATCATTGTGTTTTGCGACTCATCGATAGCATCTGTACAAAACGCATTTTCACAGAAGAACGATTTCTGCTGCGGATATATCCGACGATCACGCCAAATCAGTGCCCCGAAGAAAGATTGTTGCCATGACTTCCAAGTTCTGCAATGTTTGAACGCTCGCCGATGGATGCTGCCTAGTTGACGCTGTAGACTCAACCAATCCGCGGAGGACAACATTTGCCTCTGCAACGTCAGACGACGGTCGCCGTTCACCGCCGCACGACTCCGAGTCAGCCAACTGTCTTTTTTCTCCATCGCCGATTTGTAAAAAACGATGTCCCGAAACATCATGCTGACCATCGCGTATGATGGCACAAACTATTGTGGCTGGCAGGTACAGCCAAACGGCATGACTGTTCAGGAACGAATCGAACGAGCGATTGAAAAAGTCACTGGAGTTCGGACTCGTGTCCTGTGCGCGGGGCGAACGGATTCCGGCGTCCATGCGATGGGACAGGCCGCTTCGTTCCATACCGATTCAAATATCAAAGGAGCTCAGTTCCGCCGCGCGCTGCAACGCTATCTGCCGAATGACATATCCATTGTGCAAACGCGAGAAGTGTCCCCGGAATTTCATGCAACGTTTTCCGCAATTCGCAAACGCTATCGCTATATGATTTTCGATGGCCCGGTATTGCCTCCTTTCTTACGCAACTCCGTATTTCATCATCGACACGAGCTTGATGTTGCGTCGATGAAACAGGCTTTGCCGTATCTGCATGGCACCTATGATTTTCGCTGTTTCGAATCCAGCTGGCCCAACAAGGCCACAAGCATTCGCACGGTAATGGACGCAACAATCGGTCGCGCAGGGCACTGGAATATCTGGAATAATGATATTTCGTGGCAGCCTACAGATCCACGATCGCATGCAGATACTGACAACCCGCTGATCTGTTTTGAAATCATGGCCGACGGTTTCCTGTACAACATGGTGCGGGCCATCGTGGGCACCTTGTTTGATATCGGAACCGGACGAAAACCGCCGGGACATATGGGCGAAGTAATTGCGTCAATGGCACGCAGTAATGCCGGCACAACGGCAGAACCGCACGGCCTGTACCTGGTACAGGTCGATTATCCGGAAGCCCATTTGACCCCGCCATAAACCGTTCAAATGCCGCACCAGAATTTTGCCGAGACTGAAGTACACTCAATAAACTTTTGTCATGGTATTATCATGTCACAGCATTGTGGCGTATATCAGGTTACACCTTTGCAGCGCCCCCGAACGTTCGACCGTTGACCAACGAAACCCGATGATTCATGCGAACCGCTCACATTATCACGCGATTGATTATCGGCGGCGCTCAGGAAAACACACTGTTTAACGTTGATGATCAGCATCACATTCACGGCGATGACGTTTGCTTAGTTACTGGTCCAGGACTCGGCCCCGAAGGCACGTTAGAGCAAAAAGCAATCGAACGCGGACTCGACCTGCGTCTGCTTCCCGAAATGAAACGCAGCCTGCATCCGTGGCGCGATGCCAAATGCTATTTTGCGTTGAAGCGTATGCTAGCCGATTACAAACCTGACATTGTACATACTCACAGTTCCAAAGCAGGGATCCTCGGTCGACGAGCCGCGTATGCTCTTGGAATTCCATGCGTTCACAGCATTCATGGAGCCGCGTTTCATTTTGGCCAGCCGGCAGTGCTGTTTCATGCCTATCGCCAGGCAGAGAAAATCGCCAATAGTTGGTGTCAGCACTTCATCTCTGTATGCGACGCGATGTCGAAGCAATATCTGGCTGCAGGCATTGGCACGGCCGATAAATACACAACCGTCTACAGCGGCATGGAGGTCGACCATTTTCTGAATCCCTCGCGATCACGAGAAGACGTTCGAGCAGAACTGCAAGTAAACGACAGTCACGTCGTCATCGGCAAGATTGCGAGACTCTTCAATTTGAAGGGGCATGAGTATCTGATCGAAGCGGCTCCACAGATTGTTAAACATGTTCCAAACGTCAAGTTTCTGTTTGTAGGCGACGGCATTCTGAAACAACAGTTTCAGGCGAGAATCGCAGAACTGGGCCTCACAGACAACTTTATTTTTACTGGCCTGGTGCCGCCCGATCAGGTGACTAACTATATTCATGCGATGGACGTTGTTGCTCACACAAGCCTCTGGGAAGGACTTGCCCGCGTGCTTCCACAAGCCCTAATCTGCGGAAAGCCGATCGTAAGTTACGAAATCGATGGTGCGCCGGAAGTATGCATCAACAATGAAACCGGATTTCTTGTGACATCCCGCGCGATTGACGAACTGGCCGGTGCGATCACTCGACTGGCCGTCGATCCGCAACTGCGAATGCGACTGGGAAACCATGGTCGCGAACGATTCGCACCGCAATTTCGTCACGAATTTATGACCGAACGAATTCGTGAAGTGTATTCGCGCGTGCTTAGGCAACGGAAATAGAAAACGGTTTCTGTTGTGGCAACACCTCTGGTGTCAAATACGCTCAGAGCGTATTGAAACACCGATGTTTATGGACTGGTAAAGCGGCTAAGTCTGCGAACCCAACCTTACGCCGTCGCGGCTTCGGAAAAAAAGCTGCGAGTGATTTCGGTCTGGGGATCGTCGAATATCTGTGCCGGCGGGCCGGATTCGGCAATGGTCCCGGCGTGCAGAATGTGGATCTGATGAGCCACGTTTTTTTTGCGAACGACATCGCATGCGTCACCACGATCATTCTTTGACCGGCCGCCGCCAGATCGGTCATAACGCTGATAACTTCAGCTGTACTACGAGGATCCAGAGCACTGGTGGGTTCGTCAAACAGAATCGCTTCCGGATTCATTGCCAGTGTTCTGGCAATTGCAACGCGCTGCTGCTGGCCGCCCGATAGCGATCTCGGACGAACGTCCTGTTTTGCAAGCATGCCGACGCGGTCCAGCAGATTACGGGCAGCCGCTATGGCGACGTCCCGAGGCTGCTTCAGCACGTGTATCGGTGCTTCGGTTACGTTTTGCAGAACTATTCGAGGAGGAAACAGATTGAACTGTTGAAACACGATTCCAACACACTGTCGCACGATCGCCAGTGCTTTTTCCCGCTCGGGACCAACCGTTGCCGACAGCATGATATCGCCGATTCGGATTGTGCCACTGTCAAACGTCTCCAGTCCGTTAATTGTTCGCAGCAGCGTACTTTTTCCATCTACGGATGGCCCCAGTAACACGCAGACTTCGCCATCTGCCACCTTCAGGTTCACGCCGCGCAGGACTTCATGCTGCTGGTAGCGTTTCACAATACTGGTAAGTTCAATCATGACCGTCGCTCCTGACTGAGATTCTTTTCCAGACGATTCGTCACCAGTGATAATGGATAGCTCATCGCCAGATACGACACGGCGGTCAATAATCCGAGTTCCACGATGGCTCCGGCACTGCGAGCCTGAATATAGTACATCTTCGAAAGTTCAACGACAGTTATGACTGAACACACGGCTGTGTCTTTGAACAACGCAATGAAGTCGTTGGTCATCGGTGGCAGCACCAGTCGCGTTGCCTGAGGCACAATGATTCGACGCAATGCCATTGATTTGCTCATGCCCCGCGACAATGCAGCTTCCATCTGGCCAGGCGGAATGCACTGAATTCCACCGCGATAGATTTCCGCTTCATAGGCCGAATAATTGATCGCCAAGCTTAATACAGTCGCCGAAAACGCATTAATAGAGAGACCCATGCCGGGAAATATGATGTCCATAAATTCAGGCAGCAGAAAATAGATTAGATACAACTGCAGCACCAAAGGAGTGCCACCCATCAGTTAAATATAGCAGATGGCGGGAATTCGCAGCCAGCCAGGACCATACAGCCGGGACAAAGCAATCGCTAACCCAAATAGTACGGCCAGCAGCACCGCGATCACCGAGAGCAGAATCGTCATTCCTGCCGCGCCGACCAACAGGCCACCACGCTGCCAGATCAGATTCAGCCGGACGACTGTTCGAAGCTGCTTATTTTTTCGTCTGCTGGCGAAGGAACTTCCGCCGCACCGAAAGTAAGACTGCCAACAAATCCGTCATCGTTGCCGGTTTCCAAACCGCGCATCATTTGAGTTTCGTTCCACATCCGGTAACGTACAAAAATGTGGTGCAGACTGCCGTTCTGCGATGCCATCAGAATGGCCTCGTTGGCTGCTTTTAAAAGATCAGAGTCCGCCTTTCGCGTCATGGCGACATATGTAGCCCCATCCAACAGGTGGCCCGACGGGCCTTGGTCGCGCAAATCCTTTAGAATAGAAGGTCCAGACAGGCAGGTCCTGAAGATTTGCGTCGACGTTGCTAAGACCTAACTTTGTGGCTTCCATTTCATCGGTCGCGCCGTCGAACAACGCCAATCCAACACTGCCTACGCCAAACTGCTCGATGTAATCCTGAGCAGCCGTGCCACCCAATACTGATGCTTTATATGGACGACCATCGACCGGTTTTAACAGGTCGTGCCACGATTTCAGGCTGTCGTCGGCAACACGCCCAAGCAGTTGAAGTTCGTAGATATAGTAGGGGATCGACAATCCGTATCGTGCGGATCGATTGGGCGTCCATTCGTATCCATTCAACACGATATCAACATCGCCACGTTCCAGGATGTCGGGCAGTTTGTTCCAGTGTCCCTGAGCGAATTCAGCTTTCACACGAAGGTGGGCCGCAATCAGTTCGGCCAGTTCAACTTCAAACCTGGCAAGATCCTTAGGGGTTGGCAGGATCCGGATATACAAACGGGCCTCCGCCTTCCTGATCGGCCCCCCAAATCAACGTGCCGCGTTTTTTATTGCGGCCAACGCCCTGTCGCCCTGTGTATCGTCGCCCTGTGTATCGTCGGGCAACACGCGAGGGGAAACAACACAGTCAATCAAGCAGTGTGACGCAACAAGTACGAGTATCGCTCGTGGAATATTTTTCAACAGAGAAAACCCGTCAGCCATCAAACGACCTTTCAGCAGAAACACTCAAGCGGCCGTGAAAAAAACCGATCGACATTCTAATCGCGTAATCGCTGCCGTCATTGGTCGAGTGCTCGGGCGACGAAATTTCCGGCAACTTTAGGGCGAGGAACCTTGCCCGTGAACCATTGCCGAACATCATTTTCCAGACAAACGCCGTGCATGAAATTATACAGGGCTTTGTTGAGCGCCTTACCGAGCGAATCGTGATCGACGCCTGTCGGGTCGATAAATTCGATGTCATTTTTGGCGAAAGACACAGTCGGCAGTGGCACTAGCTGCACGCCGTACTCTGCGGGATTTTTCCCAACGGGAGAATGCACTGTGCACGTAAATCGATGAAAGAACCCGGATTGAATACAGTCTGCTTCAAACAGCTGCCGCACGTATTCCAAAGCGTCTACGGTATCCTGCACCGTTTGCGTGGGAAAACCGTACATCAGATAAGCATGTACCAATATACCGGCATTGCTGAAGGCTTTGGTTACCTGTGCAACCTGTTCAACCGTCACGCCTTTTTTCATTAGGTTCAGCAGTCGATCCGATGCGACTTCCAGCCCTCCGGAAATTGCGATACAGCCACTTTCCGATAGCAGATCACACAGTTTGGGAGTAAACGATTTCTCGAATCGGATATTGCCCCACCACGAAATTGTGACGTTGCGACGCAGCAACTCTTCGGCCATCGCCTTCAATGCCTTCGGCGGAGCGGCTTCGTCAACAAAGTGGAAACCTGTCTGGCCGGTTTCCTGAACAATCGCTTCGATGCGGTCCACCAAAGTGTTGGCGGCGACACCATCGTAGCGACCGATATAGTCCAGGCTGACGTCACAGAAACTACATTTCTTCCAATAACACCCGTGAGCCACAGTCAGCTTATTCCAGCGGCCATCAGACCACAGTCGATGCATCGGATTAAGCATATCCAGCGTCGAAAGATACTTATCTATCGGCAGTCCATCCCACGTCGGAGTTCCCACTTCCGCAAACGGAACATCGGGTTCAGGATGATTGACGTACTGCACCGCTTCTGAATCGCGGTTGAGCACAAACGTGCGCACGAGTTCGTTTTCAGGACGTTCGTCGCGCAGATGTTCCAGCAAAGCCAATAGCGGACGTTCGCCGTCATCCAGTGTGATGTAGTCAAAGAAATCGAACACACGCGGATCGGACAATTCACGCAGTTCGGTGTTCACAAACCCGCCGCCCAGCAACGTGATGACGTTAGGATGCTGTGACTTTATAGATTGAGCAATCCGAAACGCGGCATACACACTGCCGGGAAACGGCACAGATATTAAAACGATGTTCGGCTGATGCTTTTCAATCGCCGCCAGCGTCAGGTCTCGCAGCGTGATGTCCACCAGATTCTGCGGTGCCGCCAGAGCATCCGCCAGCGGGTCAAACGTGGGCTGGCTGGCCGCCAGTGATTCCGCATAGCGGACGAATTCAAATCGCGAATCAACAGCGTCCCGAACAACATCAGCAAGGTCGCTAAGATACAACGTCGCCAGATGTCGAGCCCGATCCTGAAGCCCGAGCGCCCCGAATGCCCAGTTCAGAGGATCATCGTGTTCGGCTTCTTCGTCGATCTGATCGTAGTTTTCAAGAGACTCAAAACGTGAACCTTCCGGAAGAAACAGACGACTGTTAATACGGTGCGCCAGCGTCGAGTCGCGGCCCTGAAGAAACGCGATAACGCGATCAATCGTGGCAAGGTATTGGATAAATTCGTCTTGAAAGTTCTTTACGTTTTCTGATTGTTTTCGCTGCGGAAAAGAATCGATGTGGTTACGAATCGCCTGCAGACCATCCGCTGACAGCAATCTGAGAACCAGCGCCAACGCCAGATCTTCCTGCACGGCGTCGACGTTTTGAAGTCGCAGAAATCCGGTCAGATAAGCGGTCGAAGGGTAAGGCGTGTTCAACTGCGTCATCGGAGGAATGACTGACAGAACCTTTGGCTTGGAAAGAATCGGTTGCACGAATAGTCGACGCTCAAAAACAGTTATAGGAAAACGCTCAGTCCCCACGATGGCCTCGCGGTGATTGTAACTGTGGCTGAACACGATAATCGCCAGGCGACGGATGAAAACTGTTCATCGTTCAAAACAAACGCCTACACAGAGCTGTACCAGCTTCAAAAGGTGAACGATTGAAATGACAGACTTGCTGAACATACGGCGAGTTGGCGGTTTCGTCGAAACACAATTAGAACCAGCCATAATGCTACAGTTTTGTAACATTTTCAGGACAAACCCTTAGTTTGCGAGCTAGGTTTCTGTAGTGGAAACTGCGTCACAGCAAACAGCATCCGCGCCTTCATGAGCACCATTGTTTCAGTACTAACGCCGAAATCGCAGTCGAAAGCCAACCTGTCGCGACGTGTTCCTTCGTCTGCAGGAACACGTCCAGAATTCAGACGTGCTTTCGAGCCTGTTGGCAGTCTTTGATCAGCGGAACTGATTTTGTGACCGCTGTAATCATTGGTCGGTGATGTGGTGCAGAGTCGCTGGGACTTTACTCGCTGGTTGCATCAGCACTGGCGATATTGGTTGGCGTTCGCGATCGGTTGCTTACGGTTCCGTATATTCTGTACCACAATCGAAAACACTCTGCCTCATTGCGGCGTTACGCTGGCAGCATTCTGATTCATCACCGCATATTCATGATGCTGATGCTGATGGGCATGTTCTGCCGTAGATTCGCCGTAAGAAATGCAGACGATACCGTGAGGATTGTGACGTCGATTTTCCTTCTGGCGACTCCGGGAATCCTGTTGCGAACTTTCATTTGAGAATTCTCGCTGGCTCATTGCGACGTTCTTTCCATCGTTCGGTTGCCGCCGCAGTCTGCGTTACTTGAGTGGTCGCAATTGCCTGCCTGTTCGCAACCGACAGCGTTAACCTGCCAATAATCTATGCCGTTCCTGGCTGTTCGTGCGTAGTCACGGCATGGATCTGGATCGCTCGCAGTCGCAGTCAGCAAGCGAACCACAATTGTTGACTGGCGAAGCAACTGGACGTTCGGACGCTGGGCACTGGCGACTCATATTGCCGGCACATCAACTCCATACATGCTGCCGTGGGTTCTGTTTCTAATACATGGTGAACGAGCCACCGGTTATCTGGCGTCGTGCAGCGTGATTGTAGGAATCGCTAATATTCTGCTGGGCGGCATGTCCGACTTTTCAAGTCCTCGAGCAGTTGCCGCTTATGCCAGAGGAGCAATTTCGGACCTTCGTCGCAGACTGAAAAGAATGCTGTGGTTTAGCGTACTTCCGATCGGTTCCGTGTGTGTCATTGCCGCCGTATTTGGAGAATCAATCATCGCGGCTTTGTATAATTTACGTTTTCCCGGTGCTGGCTGGATGGTTCTTCTGTTAACGCTGTCTGTGCTTGCAAACAGCAATTCCCGGTGGATGAGATTTGGCGTGAATTACGGGGGATTATGAACTTCCGTTTCGTAAACGGAGTTGTAAAAATCTTAACCTGGATTGCCCATTCTGACTCTCTGGCAAAAGGAATTGCCCATCATGGAAGCTAC
>JBDNFN010000054.1:0-4793 GCA_041689795.1 Fuerstiella sp.
ATCGTGAGGACACTCGGCAAAGGATGATGCCGATTAATGGTCGATCGAGGATCTTCCAACTGTTCAAAGTGACCGACAATTTCACTCAGCCGAATATTGACATCTGACTGTGACACAGGTTTCTCTCCAGAGCATGCGATGATCGTTCGTATGCGGCAGAGGTATACTCAAAACAACCCCAAAGTGAAACCACTCTAAATTACCAAACCGGCCTAATGTGCGTGCTCGCCTTGGGCACCCCTTGCGGTGTAATAAAAGACGCCTGACCTCTTTGAGTCTTCTAAGTCAACGTTTCGGATTTTCAACACACCGCACTGACCTGCTGAATAAGAACCCTATGGCCGTTCGCGGCAGAAGTGCCTGATGGGGACACCGATGCATGTCCGCAACGCGACCAGCAGTATCTGGCTTCAATACGGATAACGTCCCGTTCACGACTTTTCACTGCACTGCGACCGCTCACCGGCGAGCGGAAAAACAACTCAGCGCTCCGATAGCAGAAGTCAAGAGCCGTGCAAACGGACCACAAATTGATCGCGTCCGAAGTCGAGCACGAAGAGTCCATTGAGGTAGATGACTTCTATGGCAGACGCGCTGACCGGCAATGGTGATCCGCCGGGGTCTTTGATTTCGACCCCGGTGCACGCAATGATGGGTAACGGGTCACCGCCGTTACGCGTCAACTTCGGTGTGCCCGGATCTCGTCGACGGGCCGTAACGGGTGTCTTAAACAGTTTGAAGTACTTAACGTTTTTGACACCCGCGGAATTCCCATACCACTCGTGGTCAATCGAGATTATGTGTTCTCGCGACGTATCAACCACGACATCGCGCCCGTTGTTTGTGAGCAGGAGTTTGGCACTGTCCGCGGTCAACATGCCTCCCACTAGAGACCCATATCCCTTTCGGTTCAGCGTGTCTTTGCCGTATTCCGTCGGTTTCGGACGGTCCTCTGCTTTCGCTGTCGGATCAACCGTTTCTTGTTTAAGAACGGTGTTGATCCCGCCAGTATCACAATTCGTTTTGTTCGTTTCACATCCATCCCAGACGACAAGGTCTGGTCCGCCGTCATAGTTATCCCAGTACGACAGTGAACACTCGTGAGTACCGCCTTCCATGAATACATATTCAGAGTAATAGTGGTGGATCGGCCCGGTCTGGCCCCACTCCCATTGCGGGTAAATGCACGAGGGATTAAGTTGAGCCAAAGCATCTTGGCATTGCAGTCCGCAAATGCTTACAAGACACGTTAAAAGTAAGACTCTCATTTTTATTGACTCCTGTTCGTTAGTGAAATCCACTCGCTGGGTGTGCGATTTTACACCCCACCCGCGTGCCGCATTTCTGGTCGTACTGGGCGAGTATTGTTCTACAGCATTGAGAGTCGAACGACAAGCATCTCGCGTTTTTGGCGGCAATCACTTCGTGATTCTATTGTCACTCAGATCGCTCTCGGCTGAATTCGTCCCGCGGTGAATCTCGTGATTTCATAGAGCCGATCGTTTGGGTTGTGTTTCGTCGCTGAGCTCACCCGCTTTGAGGAACTTGCAATCGCATCCCTAGGTTTTGGGACTCAACCTGACACGGAGTGAATCACTGTTGGACGCTACTTCGGTTTCTGAGAAAGCTCCACGACTTCGGTGGCCTGAATGAAGTCTTTAGGGGTGAGCCGCGGACGGGCACTTTTCGCGAAGCGGACAGCAATGGAAGCATCGCTGTTGTCTCGACGATCGAGTGTTTTGGCTTCCATGACTTCCGTTGGTAATACCGCCCGATCACCTTCGGATTGCTTCGCCTTCATTCGCAGGTGAACACGATCCATTGACGAACTAACGACTCCCCGCAAGTGATCATGTTCGATTGATACCGGCAGAGACACGCCACGATTGATGGTCCATTCGCTGGTTCCGTCATTCCAATCCGTCGTCAGATCTTTCTCAGCTGAGTGCAGTGATTGGGATGCGGCAACCTGTGTTTCAAGCTGGTTGGGCAGCCGAAACCCGCTGCATTCCGCATGTTGCATGGCTTCATTCCATGAGACATAGACCAGCGGAACTTCGCCCGCTTGAAAACGCTTCAAGTAGGTTGCGTCGCGGTCCATGCCGATTAGCCGAGATGGTGTCACGTCAAGTCGGCCATCTTGATTGATTTCTCCGTAGATCGTCAGCAGAGCTGCCCAGTTCATTTTTCTCTTAGCGATTCTGAATCGTGGTACGGAACACTTTATATCTACGTTCGGTCTGTGGATTTGAAACACAGGTGTTTCTGACATCGTGACGAGGGGAATCGCATCATTGCCTTCGCCCCTGTTGACCATACGCACGTTTGGCAAGCGTACTGTTCCATCGACGTACCTTCGCCAGAACATGTGGAAGAACGGAGCACTAGTGGAGGTTGCATCTGGCGCGGGAACGGTGCGGCGGACTTCGTGGAAGCTATCTTTGTCCCACACGGTCACAACGAGGTATTCGCCTGGCGACAACCTAGTGCTTGCTACTTTCTGCATGCGGCCAGTGGAGAGACCCGGAGCCGCGATATCGTGAGTGTTGGGGCGGTCAAGAATTCCAACCAACTCCGATTCTTCTGGTTCGTCAATGCTTTCCGCTTTGACAGCTTCTGCAGGCCGGGGAAACCCAGTGTCTGATGTGAGTGGGATAAAGGTCACTTCGGCTCCCATCGGCTCCGTCAGGAGCTTGACAGCCACTCGGCCATCGTTTGTCGGTAGAATCGTCGATGGGGAATTTTGAAAAGTGTTGGCCGCCAGAAATCCCAGCCCAATCATCGCAGCGCCGACCAGCAGCACGCGACGGGAAATTAGCCCTGTTTGAGTCTTCCTGACAGGGCGTCCGTAAGCCTCCTGAATGGCCGCCAGTGCCTGAGCCATTTGCTCTGCCGTGCTGTATCGTGCGTCGGGGTCGACCGATGTGGCGCGAGAAAACACCTCATCCAGTTCTGCCGGAACGTCAGAGGAATTTTCAGAGGGGAGTGGTAATTCCTGAGTTTGTTGATGGTAGTTGCGTATGGCCTGTGCCGAAGATCCCACACGCGGCCGAATTCCTGTCAACATTTCACTGAGAACGATTCCTAGTGAAAAGATGTCGGCGCGAGCATCAACGTCGTGAGCCCCCACGAGCGCCTGTTCGGGTGACATATACGCTGGAGTACCAGCAATTTCGCCGGGTTTAAACAGCGATTCGTCGCTAAGTTCAAACTTTGCCAGTCCAAAGTCTGTGATCAGAGGCTCGCCGTCTTCGTTCAACAGGACGTTCGCTGGTTTGATATCGCGATGAACGACCTGCTGTTGGTGAGCGTAATGGAGAGCGTCTGCGAGCTTTCTGGCAATTTCTATCGCATCGACGGTCGCCAATGTCCCCTGCCGGATTCTGTTTCGCAGGGTCATGCCGCTCACAAACTGCGAAACGATAAAGCAGGTTCCATCCGCAGTGCCTGCATCGTAGATAGCGACAATACTGGGGTGCGTCAATCGCGCTACGTTGCGGGCTTCGGCGACAAATTGCTGTTGAATCTCCTTTGTTAGTTGTACGTCGGGCCGAGGCATTTTTAGGGCCACCACGCGATGCAATTCCGGGTCCTCGGCTTCCCAGACGACTCCAAACGAACCTACGCCAGCGATGCGTTTTAAGAGGTAACGCCCTACGAATGTTCCGTGTGTGAATTTGACTGCCACCGTCGGCGCGAGTGTTATGTCGACGTCAGTCGGTTTGCTCAAAATTGTGACGGTCGTGCCCTTGTCCGCAGAACCAATCAGGGGAATCAGATTTCTATTGAGCAGCTCCAAGTCATTGGGGAATCGAACTGCAAACTCCTGAAGCGATGGTCGCTGCCCCAATCGTTTGCGATGATCGATTTCCAGCTGCAAAAGTGCAATCAAAACGGAATCACGCTGTCCCGGAGAGCTGTTGGCCAGAAATTCCTCTGCCGTCGCTTCTCGATTTGCGACCAGCGCCTGACGGAACCCCATCAAGATGCTCTTGACCTCTCCTGAGTCGCCATGGATTGATGCTTTCGGCCGGTCATGATCGTTCATCACTGCCCCTTTTGTTTTTGCCGGTCAACACCAACAGTCGAAATTTGATGCTGTAAGGCCTTCGTGCCCATGCGTTCAACCGGCTTTTGCAGAATGCCTGAACTCGTCCAAACGACTCGGTAAGGTACAGGCGACCGTCCACAACCTTCTGCGTTCTAAACGTTCTCGAACAACCCAGTCTATTCGTGAGTCCCGGAATGGTCAAATCGTCAATCTTGCACCTTAGGTATTTGGTGTGGTTGCGGATTATTACAGAGCTGGCTGGCTAGTGAGTGTCTGATTGAAGTGGGGCGGAACACGGGGATTCCTCGCACCTTGCTCCAACGCCACGACAACTGAGTTGTTTGCTCCGGGCTGTCTCCAAGATCGCGGAACTGTTTGGCCACAAGGATTTACGTCAACAATCCGGCTTAATTTCAATTGCGAGATGAATTTGATGATTCAGAGTTTGCAGCTGCCGACATTCCGATCCTGCCCATGACAGCGGCCACAACATACGTACCATTGGAGCTACAAAGAAAAAAAGTCATCGCTGCTGCCCTCCGCAGTCATTCCGCCCCGTGCGATGTTGGCCACAATCGGTGATAACTGCCACCCAGCCTAACCTGCATTGCGCACCGCGCCGTTCCGTCGGGCTGAGATTTTTTTCGTATCGCTGATTCATAACTCGGCGATCGGTTGAACGACCGAAGGGTGCCCGCGACTGCGATTTGGAGTGAAATTCGATCAATTGTTGCCCGCACTG
>JBDNFN010000055.1:0-6929 GCA_041689795.1 Fuerstiella sp.
CGAGAACGTCTCGACGGTATATGATCTGTGGGCGACCGTCCTGCACTTGCTCGGCGTAAATCACGAAGAGTTGACGTACCGCCATGGTGGCCGCGACTTCCGTCTCACGGACGTCCATGGCAACGTAATTCGGGAGATTCTCTCCTGAGCCATCACATCAAGGAATCAGCATGAAACACTCACTCTTCTTTTCCGGAATCATCCTGCTGTTGATCTTTACCAGTGCGACCCGGATGTTGGCTGCGGAAGAATCAACATTCCGAGCGGGAGCGGCCACGGTGGATATCTCTCCCCAAACCCTGCCGGCCTTACATAATGGTGGTTTTTTGCAGAGCAGCGCGAATCGCGTTTTGGATCCACTTCATGCACGGTCGCTGGTCGTCAGTGACGGGCAGGAAACCATCGCGATCGTGATTGTGGATTCGTGCATGTTCCCCGCAACGCTCTGCGACGAAATTAAACAGCTGGCGTCGAAGGAAACCGGCATACCGCCCGATCGTATTCTGATCAGCGCAACACATACTCATATGGCGCCCTCAGCCATGACGATGTGTCTGGGCTGCCCGCCGGACGAGGCCTATGTGAAGTTTGTGCCGGCCCGAGTTGCCCAGTCGATTGTGGATGCTTACAAGAACCTTCAGCCCGCAAAAATCGGTTGGACAACCGTCAACGGAGCCGATTTAACGAACTGCCGACGCTGGATCACCCGCAGCGATCGAATGGGAACTGACCCCTTCGGAGAACGCACAGTACGAGCAATGATGCATCCAGGCTATCAGAATCCCGACTACACCAGTCCCGCCGGGCCGATCGATTCCTTGCTGTCGGTCTTGAGCGTCGTGTCTGCGAAAGACGAATCGCCGATCTGCGTGATGGCAAATTTGTCGATGCACTACTTCGGCGGTGGAGCGTTTTCAGCGGGCTACTTTGGTGAGGTTGCCCGATTACTGGAGGCTCAAATCGGAAAGATCAGCGGGAAGGCGTCGCCCGGTTTTGTGGGCATCATGTCTCAGGGAACCAGTGGTGATCTTCACTGGATGGATTACAGCCAACCACGTCGCGGGATTAGTCGGCAGCAATACTCAGAAGACGTAGCCGACCGCGTTCTGCAGGGCTGGAAGGCAATCGAACATCGGCCGAGCCTATCGATCGCCATGTCCGAAAAACGGCTCACGATCGACCGGCGAACTCCATCGCAGGATCGCCGCGAATGGGCGCGACCGATCAACGCTGGTCGTGGCGATGTTCCACCACGAAACCAAGTCGAAGTTTACGCACAACAGGCGGAATGGATTCACGACAATCCCAAAGCGGAAGTTGTCCTTCAAGCCGTTCGCATCGGCGAACTGGGAATCACTGCGATTCCCAACGAAGTCTATGGAATCACCGGATTGAAACTGAAAAGGCAGAGCCCGCTGACAACAACGTTCAACCTGGAACTTGCCAACGGAGCCACGGGTTACATTCCTCCACCGGAACAACATCGGCTGGGCGGATACACGACCTGGCCGGCGCGCACGGCAGGACTTGTTGAACAGGCGGAACCGCTGATCGTCGAGACACTACTGAGCCTGCTGGAAACCGTCGCTGAAAAAAAACGGCGAACGCTCGCGGCTTCGCACTCGCCCTATTCAGATGCAGTAACCAGAAAAAACCCAATCGCCTACTGGCGAATGGAAGACATGGACTCGATGCAGGTAAAGGACGCCATTGGTGAAAATCATGCTCGTTACCGAGGCGGTGTGGCCTTGTTTCTGCCGGGGCCAAGTGGTTCTGGCTTCGCGGCACCGGATTACGGAAACCGTTCGGTCTACCTTGCCGGCGGATATGTTGAAGCAAATCCTGAACACTTCGGAAGTGACTACAGCGCGGCCATGTGGTTTTACAACGCTTTACCCACAGACGCTCGCGAGACCACAGGCATCCTGCTTTCGACCGAAGCCGAAACGTTGTTGATTGCCGGCAATGCCGCAGGCGATCAGTCGGGAAAGCTGATTCTGAAGTCCGGCCAACAGTCTTTTGTTGGCAAGACACGCGTGTCCACAAAGCACTGGCAACAGGTAACGATCACCAGAGACAAGCAACAAGTCCGCGTGTATCTGGACGGCAGGGCAGAACCGGAAATCGATGTAGAAGTCAAATCGCCGAACCCACCAAAACGAGTGTTGATCGGCAGCGATGGAAGTTCCGCAGCGACCTTCGATGGTAAAGTTGACGAGGTCGCGTTGTTCGATCGCGGATTGGCAACCGCCGATGTTGTCGAGTTGTACAAAATCTCGGGCATGAGTCCTCCACCAGGTCCCAAACCGACGATTATTCTCGGCCCGAAACCGACGGACGAAGAATCACGCAAAAAGTATGCGGACGCCGTCCTTGCATCAAAACCCATCGCCTACTGGCGACTGCACGACGCATCGAATCAATCCGCGAAAGACTCGGCGGGGCAGCACGAGGCGAAATACGAAAACGGATCCTCGCCGCTTCAGCTAGGAGTCACAAAACCGAACTTCACCGGCGGTCGAGTAAAAACGTACGTCCCCAAACTGGGTAACACTTACAGCGTCGAACTTTGGTTCCGAAATGAACTGCCGGTCCATTCGCGTCTGGTGGCAGCGTATGTGTTTTCGCGAGCTGTTGACGGAGTGGAAGGTGCATTCGGCGACAACCTGGGACTCGGCGGGACACATTCAAACACGGGCAGGCTGCTCGTGTTTAACGGCAACAAGCGCGATCAATTGGTCGCCGGGCTCACAAGTATCCCAACCGGTAGCTGGGCGCACGTGGTTATGGTCCGGCAGGATCAAAAAATCACGGTGTACCTGAATGGCGATCCAAAGCCAGAGATCGCTGCCGACCTGCCAGTCGGATATCCCGAAGACAGCGACCAGATTCTGCTCGGCGGCCGCGCCGACAACTTCGCCAATCTTCAAGGCATGCTGGAAGAGGTGGCTCTCTATGACAGACCGCTGACGCCGCGTGAAGTGGAATCCCACTTCGACGCCGCGGGTGCGAAACAAGTTGAAAAGGCGGCCAGTGCGCAGGCAGATCCACCTGCAGAACCAACTCCTACGGAGGTTGGTAAAGCGCTCAGAACGATCCAGGTCCGCGAAGGATTTGCGGTGCAACTTGTCGCCGCTGAACCGCTTGTGATGGACCCAGTGGCCATCGACTGGGGGCCGGACGGCAAGCTGTGGGTTGTGGAAATGGCCGACTATCCGCTGGGCATCGATGGCAAGGGCCGGCCGGGCGGACGAGTGCGGTACCTGGAAGACACCAACAACGATGGACAGTACGACAACTCCACGCTGTTTGCTGACGGGCTGAGTTTTCCCAACGGCGTTCTGGTCTGGGGCCGTGGCATTCTGGTGACGGCCGCTCCGCAGATCATTTATCTGGAAGACAGCTCGGGTGACGGCAAAGCCGATATTCAGCGTGTTTTGTATTCAGGATTTCTCGAAGGAAATCAGCAATTGCGTGTGAATGGTTTGCGGTGGGGACTCGACAACTGGGTCTATTGCGCCAGCGGAAGCCATCACGGCGGCTACGGACAAGATAGCCAGATCACTTCACGCATTACGGGACAGAAACACCAGATCGGCAGTCGTGACTTTCGAGTTCACCCGGACACTGGCGCCATCGATCCGCAAAGCGGACCATCACAATACGGTCGAAGTCGTGACGACTGGGGCAACTGGTTCGGCGTGCAGAACAGCCATCCGCTCTGGCATTACGTGCTGGCCGATCAAAACATTCGCCGCAATCCGCACTTCGCTCCGCCCGATCCAAAGCACCAAGTCGTCACGCCGGCAAACCCGCGAGTCTATCCGGCCAGCAAGCTGCAAAAACGATATCACAGCTTCACTCAGTCAGGCCGGTTTACCTCGGCCTGCTCGCCGATGATTTACCGCGACGACCTTTTGTTTGATCGAGGCAGCGAGCAACACGCGTTTACCTGCGAGCCCTTCCATAATCTTGTTCAGCACAACCTGATTTCGGATGAGGGCGTCAGCTTTAAATTTCGTCGCGATCCCGCCGAACAGAAGACGGACTTCTTTGCCAGCGAAGATCGCTGGTGTCGTCCCGTCATGGCGCGAACGGGCCCCGATGGAGCTCTCTGGATCGTTGACATGTACCGCTATATGATCGAGCATCCAGAGTGGTTGCCGCAAAACGGCAAGGACGAACTTCGGCCATGGTTCCGATCGGGCGACGACCGTGGACGAATCTACCGAATCGTTCGCAGTGATCGGCCAGCACGAAAAACGCCCCGGCTCACCGATTTCTCAGCACGAGAACTTGTTGCCGTACTCGAAAGCCCTAATGGCTGGCAACGCGATGCGGCGCAGCGAATGCTGGTCCGTGGGAAGCAGCAAGCCGCCACGGAACCACTAAAAGAGCTGGCGGCAAACAGCAAACAACCACTGGCTCGGCTTCACGCGCTTTGTACCCTGGACGGTCTCGGCGCACTTTCGGCCACGACACTCGAAGCCGCGTTCATAGACAGTCATGCTGGCGTCAGACGTAACGCCGTGCAAATCGCGTCGCGAGTCGTCGTTGATGCAAAGAAGTTAACACCGCTGGTCAATGATCCAGATGCCAAGGTTCGCCTGGAACTCGCCTCCACATTGGGAGCATACGACACCCCGGAAGCCAGCACCGCGCTCGCCAAATTGGTCATTGGAGCCGGCAACGACCAATACCTGATGGCCTCCGCGATGAGTTCCCTGAACGCGAAAAACGTCTCGGCTGTTCTCGCTTCGGTCATTGAGTTATCAGAAGGCAGCAACGCGCCGGGCACTTTAGAACTGATCGAACAATCCGTTGTGATGGGTGAAAAAGAAACCATCAGCCGCGTCATCGAACTGGTGTGTTCGCGGAAGAGCGAGCATGCTGCAAGAAACAGGTTTGAGTCGCTCGCACGCATCCTTGATGGTCTTCAGTCGCGTGGGCTGTCTGCAAACACGCTTTCGGACACAGCCAGTGACCGCGTTGCCGAAACGATCCAGCAATCGCGTACCGCTGCTGCGAATCACGAGACGGCTGAAGACGTTCGCGTCGCGTCCGTCCAATTATTGGGACGGGCAGAGACAGGTCGCGAAGATGATTTCCAATTGATGCAGCAACTGTTGGTTCCTCAATCGCCCTTGGTTCTTCAGCGGGCTATCGTGGCGCATCTCGCGCGGCGCAGCGAGCCTGCGATCGCGGGAATTCTCATCACGGGTTGGCGGTCACACAGCCCGGAGCTACGCAGCCAGATTCTGGACGTGCTCGCGAGTCGCGGACCGTGGGCCGAGTCGCTTCGGCAAAGCCTCGAAGCCGGAACGATCGGAGCCAGTGAGTTAAGTGCTCCCGTTCGACAGCGATTGCTGGATCGCAGCGAAAATGCACCGCAATGGCAGAAGGCTTTGGCAACGAAAGCTTCGACGAATCGCGCCGAAGTTCTGCGCAAATTCCAGACTGCCCTGACACTCAGTGGTGATAGCAAACGCGGGGCTATTGTGTTTCGCAAGTCGTGCATCAACTGTCACAGGGTCAAGGACGAGGGACACGAGGTGGGGCCTCAACTGGCATCAATCACCAACAAAACACCGGAAGCACTACTAACTGCAATTCTCGACCCCAGCGCTGCAGTCGACGCAAAGTATTTCAGCTACTCGATCCTTACCGAAGACGGTCGAAGTTTTAATGGACAGCTGGAAACCGAGACCGGCAGCAGCATCACGTTGCTTGCCGCCGAGGGAAAACGCAAAACCGTCCTGCGCCGTGACATTGATATTCTTCAGGCATCCTCCAAATCTCTGATGCCTGAAGGACTGGAACAAGGTCTCAAACCGCAGGATCTCGCCGATTTGATTCAGTTTGTTCGTGATACGTTTCATTGAGAACGCGCCGGCTCGCAGTCCCCGGATCTCCCCATCCCAACTTGCCATGGAAAATCTAATGAGTCAAACACCGTCACGCCGTGAATTCTTGAAATCTGTTGGACTCGCTACGTCGGCATTGGGTCTCGGAAGCGCGGTACAGGCTCAGGAAAAAGGGCAACCGCCGAAGGATGCTGCGGGCAATAAACCTGAACCGCAGGAACATCCTTACGAGCTAATGATCTGCGACTACGTTCGCTTCAAACTATCCAGAGTCGACAAGCGTGGAAAAGTCATCTGGGAGCATTCGCCGGAAGGAAAAGTATGGGACTTTGTTCTTACGGACGACAACAAGCTCATCTACCCGATCATCACCGACAAGCAGGAAGTCCGCTGCATTGATTTTCAAAAACAAGTGAAATGGTCCTGGCCCTATGCCAATAATTTCAGAGAGATCATCAATATCACAAAGCATCAATCACAACTGATTGTGAGCGGCCAGAAACCGCCCCAGGCCATTCTGATGGATATGGATGGAAAGATTCAGAAAAGGCTGCCAATTCCCGCTAAGTACAAGCATCATCATGGCCAGTTGGGAAACGTGTATGACGTCGGCAACAAGCACTATCTGGCCCAGCTTTGGGGCGAAGGGACGGCTCTTGAAGTCGATAAAAACGGAAAAGAAGTTTGGCGATATCAAGTGCCAAAAGCAGGAAAGGGACCCTATCCCGAGGGGACCCTTCAGGATCTTCTACGATTAGACAACGGCAACACCCTCCTTGCCTGCGGCACACAGGCTCGTTTGCTGGAAGTAGATCGTTCAGGAAAGATCGTCTGGGAGTTCACCGGGAGTAATCATCCGGAACTCAATTTCACCAATGCCTGTAATCTCCAAAAGCTGAGAGACGGATCCATTCTGATTACCAACTTTCTGCGGGGTAATTCAGGTCGCGGCGCACATGCCTTTATTCTATCCAAAGACAAGGAGATCACCTGGATGCTTACCGACCACAATAATTTCACTGCCGCAAGTCAAGTGTGGGCGATCGAGCAATAGGCCCATAGCCC
>JBDNFN010000056.1:0-17545 GCA_041689795.1 Fuerstiella sp.
CTGGCGAAATTCCAGAAAAGCAAACGCGGACCCAAACGCCAGCAACCCCAACGCAAGTACTCCGGCAACGGACAACACGTCGCCACGGCAAAGCTACTCGCCAGAAGAAACACCTAAAAACTCACCTTCAAAGGGCTGGGCCAAAGGCCCAGAAAATGTTTTGCCGAATCACTGAACGAGTTCGCCGCGCTAAATCGATGGCCCACGGGATTCTCGTCAAATCGTTGCCAAGCAAACATACCTCAGCTGAATCTCGCGACACGTCCGCTCCACAGCCCATGGCGATACCAATATCACGCGCCGCCAGAGCCGGTGCGTGATATTGGTATCGCCTACCATCACTGTTGTGCCAAATTGCTGTCGTACGCTGATCACTTTCTGAACCTTTTGCTCAGGGTTCAGGCGGCATTCGATGTTCAGTCCTCGCACCTGAAGTTGTGCCGAAACAAATCTGCTCTTTGCTGGCCGATCGCCAGACAGTACACGTAGCGACGTTTCAGATTTGGAAAGCTGCTGCAGTGCTGTTTGCGCTTCTGGGCAAATTGATTCAGCGATTAGAAAGCCAATCGCAGGATGGCGATCTACAGATAGCAGAATAATCGATGCAGCCTGTTGATCGGCCGCCATTCTGAGACTGTCCAGCTGAACGCGAATGTCCAAAGACACACCAGCTCGACAGGCCACACATAAATCAGGTACCTGATTTTGCTGAGATTTCGGTTGCTGATGTGCGTTGTAGCGCGAAAACTCGACGCTGCCCAGCCGCACAAGGCGTCTGTCCCAGCCCGTTGCCTCAACTCCACCGCCACTTACGGTCCGCAACGCCAACCACGGAATAGTACTATGGCCCACAGTAACGCTGTTATTTTTGGGTGTTTCGGCAGTCGATTTTGCTACATAGGCAGCCACCGCCTTCGAAAACGGATGTGACGACGAAGCCGCCAGGCTAGCTGCAATGTTCAACGCTGCGTTACGATTGCCTTCTCCAAAGAATACTGTCTGGCTGACAGGTGGCGTGCCGGTTGTGAGCGTTCCTGTCTTGTCGAAACAAACAGCTTTCGCTTCCGCCAGACGTTCAACGGCCTCACCGCTGCGAAACAGGACCTGATGCTTAATGGCCGTGCTAAGTGCAGTCCAGACCGTCAGTGGCGTCGCGAGGCCCAGAGCACATGGGCAGGCAATCAATAGCACAGACATGGTAACCTGCAGAGCAACGCCGATTCTTGGTGACAGGTGCCATGCAAAGCTGCTGATAGCCAAAAGTGTTATCAGAGGAAAGAACATTGAGGCGACTCGATCCGCTAGTCGCTGTTAATAACCGCGAGTGTTTCGAGCTTCCTGTAGCACGTTCAACAGTCGTCCCAACGAGCCCTGCCGGAACGGTGAAGTCGCTTCGACAAGAATATCCCGTCAAGATTCACTGTTTCAGCGAGCAGTCTGTCCCCTGGCGACTTGGATACCGGAAGACTCTCTCCCGTGAAAACCTGTTCGTCTACGGTTGTTTCGCCACGCACAATAATCGCGTCAACAGGAAATCGTTCTCCCGCACGAGTACGCAACACATTTCCCACAACGATGTTCGTTGATGCGATTGATAGTTCAATGGGCGGTTCGTTGGCGCTGGTTAGGAAAACTGACTCTGGCAGTAACGTAAGCAACTTGTCCAGAGCTTCAGTTGCCTTTTGCTGACCGGCCGCTTCGATCCCGCGCCCAAGCGTGATTATAACCAGTACAGTGGCGCCAACTTCGAAGTAGATCGTTCCGGATTCTCGCACGACACTGACCAACGAAGTCACATAGGCCGTTGTGACCGCCAACGCAATTAGTAGGTCGGTTGAATAGATATTCTGACGCCAGCTTTCAATCGCGTTCTGCAGCAGGGGGACTCCCAGCAGAAGCAGGACCGGCAGAGCAAAAATCATACTCAGCCGGCGGAACGCTTCGAAAAGAGTCAGCTGAAACGGAAGAGGCTCGATGTCGTAGACGTCCAGGGACCACATGGTCATCTTGAGCGCCATCAGATTCATCGTAAAAAATATGGCGAGACCAAGTCGTAACACGGTCCAGCGGATTGCTCCCTCAGAACCCTGTTCCTGGACAACAGCGTGGGCGAATCGGCAACCATAACAGCAATATATGCTTTGGTCGTTCTGATAGCTGGAGCCAGCTTTGCCTGTTGACTGCGGCCTGACCGGCAATCCGCAATATGTGCAGCAACACAAGCCACCGGCATCTGCCGGTGGTGTAAGTTTACCACCAGATTGGGTACCAGCCGATCTCATTTTCATCTGCCTTCAGCGATTAACACGCCGAACAGTAATCATGCCGACGAGTAATCACGGAGGGGAAGTGAGTTTAATTTGCATCGCCCGAAAGAAGTAGGTGATGATGTAGTAAACGGTAAATATCCAGAACCCGATCCAGATCATTCTTACATACCAGGGAATCACGTTGCCGCGATAATGGTGAAAGTTGTGTTCGGATTCTGGCGTTGCCTGCTCAACCGTTTTACTGTTTGTGACGTCAATCATGGCGGGATCGCAGATTTTTGGGCCGAATGACTTATGGAATTAAGTTCAAAAGTCAAGTGTCCGATCACTTGTGTGAGTTGGTGCCGGAACTGTGTAGTTTTTGTCACCTGATAGCCTGAAGCTTAAGGCCTCAGTTTCGGCGATTACGTGTGATGCCGTTCTTCAGTATCCAGCCGTTCTTCATTTTTGAACATTAAGTACTTTGGTTTTTTAAGATCATTGAACATGCCATTAACGGCTGCCCACAGTAGTAGAAAGAAGAATCCGGCACCGGCAAGCAGGTAATTGACGACTGGTGTAATTGCGAATCCGCCGTCGGTTTCTCCCTGAGACAAATTGATGAGTTCCATGAACTTCATCACAAATCCAATCATGCTCGGAATCAGAATCAGAACGGCAGACACGATTATGATAATCCACGCAAGCCCTTTTCGTCGCGAAGTGGAATTGGCATCGGGAGCAGCTGAAGTTGGCATGTTATTTCTTTAAGTATTTCAAAACTCAAGCGAACCAGTTTGTCGTCATGAAGTTTGAGTCTCACAACGAGCTGCATTAACTCACTCGTCATCGGCCGTGGCGGCAGCGTTGTCTTCTTCGTCGCTATGGCGAATTCGCCTTTAGTCCTGGGACGTTCAATAGATTGTAAGTAATCTTCGTTGTACGGGTAGCATTCCTGCCACGAAGCCAGCCATTGCACATAGGTGATAATTGCCAAACCTTTGGCACTGGGCTTGTCTGGCGATCCATCGAAGAACCACGGATAATCAGGCATCGGTGAACCCAGAGACAGATTCAGCGGCCGATGGAAATGCACTGCGTGCCAGTTGTTACTGCAACGTCCGTCTTCTCGGCAAAGGTCCGGTCCGACTCAACGCGTACCAAACAGCACGGGACGCTGCAGTTCGTTTTGATACTCTTCAGAAGGTGAAACCGGCCCCCCAAACGCTGTTCTTCGTTGGACACTGGGCGAACAAACTGCCAGTGCCAGTGCCAGTGCCAGTGCCAGTGCCAGTGCCAGCAGCCTTCGCCAACGTAAAGTTTGTGCCCATCACGCAGAGCTTCCGTACATTTTCCGTTCCACCAGTCATCGTGTTCCGCTTCTCCGCCTGGTGCTTCACTATAAGCTGCGGTAAATGAATCCGGATAGCGTCGCGCCAGATCCTCGAACTGGTAGCGAAGGTTGCTGTTGATTAGGTTCTGTTTCTAAACGCGTATTTTTGAATTTGAGTTGCTGTGCGATCATATTGTCGGTTTTGTATTGTGAGTACGGGAGGGCAAGGATGGCTCGTCATCGATCAACGGACAAGCAGTGGAAGTTGATAGAGGATATTTTTCCAGAACCGGCAGCAACGGGACGACCTCCGGCGGATGCTGGCACAATGGTGGATGGAATTCTTTGGCGTTTACGAGCTGGAACTCCGTGGTGCGACCTTCCGGAATAATTCGGTCCGTGGGAGACAGTTTACAAGCACTTCGACAAATGGAATTCCGATGGCCCACTGGACGAGATCAAACAGACGCTGCTGAGAAAGATCGTTGACGCTGATGGTGTCGATAAAGATTTGTGGTGTGTTGACGGGACGATCATTCGAGCGGCTCGGTGTGCCGGAGGCGGCGGAAAAAAAAGGCATCTCCTGGAACCGGAAGATCACGCTTTAGGTCGGTCTCGCGGCCGACTTCATCCCGCCGTACTGTTGCTTTCAACGCATCCATGTCGATTCAGCGACCTCAAGCTTCTGGTAAACCTCCGCGGATGACTTGCCGGCGGCAAGCATGACTCACCTTCGGCTAAACCCTTCACAACTTGCTCAGGGCTGCGACGTTCTCGTTTCGTAGTGCTCATTAAAATCTCCGCGCCCGGTATGGGGCTCTGAAGACTCTCATTCTAACGGGTACCGAATTCGGGGAGCACGCCACAATGACCTGGACGTTTCTGCCCACCATGTGTGTCGCGTCGCAGCAACTGCGGTTTTCCATTTTGCACATTTCGGCAGATAGCGTTCGTCACCACAAACTGGTCATTTGCATCTGCGTTGTCCAACACGTTATGGTGCTGCAGCGTTGTCCTGCCATGCAGTCAGTTGATCCACAAAGTCAGCGTCCATGCCAGCAGCTAATCGAGCGTCTCGTTGAATGGAATTTCCCTTCGCATTTTTGGGGCGAATGGGCCAGTGCAAAGCCTGCTGCCATGCATCAAAATCGCTGAGTTGCGGGTCCTTCAGTTTTCTTAGCCAGTCCATGCCGAACTGCACGTGGCCGATTTCATCCTTATGAATTGCTCGCATAATGGCGGCACTGCGCCTGTCGTTTTTCTGTAGAAAGCAATCTTCCAGTTCGACTGTGTGATCCAGATTTGCTCCTTCAAAAACCAATGGCAAACCGGCCACGTATTGCAACACATTGTCGTATTCGGTGGCTTTGGTCCAGATGTATGAATTAACAGGCAGGTCACCGAAGTTGAGCCCTAGCTCGGCGGCTCGCTGAACGTGCATGCGAGTGTGGCGTTGTTCGTCGAACATGATATCTACCATTCCCTGGCGAAACTCCGGTGCGGCATCAGGAAACGTAACCAAAATCATGGCCATTACTTCCAATGCCTGAAGTTCATGATTGGCCATAATATGGTGAGCGATTGCCCGTTTGGCGGGATCTGCCAATGCCTGCGGCTTCGGCATCAACGGAGCGGTACGGCGAGCCGCGAACTGCAGATTCGCCGGCCGAACCGGAGCGGCCACACGAAGGGATTCACCCGGAATCTGGTCCGTCAATTTGTCTTTCGGCCGCTGGACCTTCTCATCAAGTGAATCAGAAAACAGTACCATTTCTGCAAAGGCGCGAAGTTCCATCGGATTAGACGTCTGCTTAACTGAATATCGGAGCGAACCCAAACGAGCCGCGTGAACACTTCACTGCAGGACGTTGATTAATTCGACAATTGTAGCAAACGTGACATCGATGTCAGTTGCTTGTGCAACCTCATAACAAGTTACGAAAAGATGCGGTCACTCGTAGGGAAGATCGTCAAGACTTTCGGTCCTGTCCTCTGGTTTCGGCGGCCAAAACTCTACATAAGTTTCGCTACGTCATTTCATAAAACGCAATAGCCCGTTCGACAGGTCACCGCATGCATTGGCTCGTTAGCGCTCGACTAATACCGAAGTTCTACGAATACTGAACCATATTGGAATCCAGCAGCATTCGGTGTTCGCCCTCAAACGTGACTGCAGCCTTGAGACTGATTATGAAGCAGTCTCAAAGCTGCACGTTCCCATGAATTTGCTATTTCTGCATCTCAGCTGTCGCGGGTGAGATGGAAAACTGCCCGCCTCCGCCTCTGCTCGTCGCGGGCTCCATGCCCATGTCTCCACCTTCCACATGTCCGCTTATCTGGTTCTCAATCTCAATTGGCTGACCGCCCATTGAGACAGCAGCACGCAGGTCGGCGAGAAGTGTTTTAATGTTTTAATGTGTCGCATAGGTCTGCCGGATCATGGCATACTGTCCATAAACGGAAATCGTCCCGCCTTCGCCATCAACTTCAAGCCACTTTGCAGGCGGAGACGTCTGTTCCTGAATCAGGTCCAGCATCGCACTAAGCCGCATGGATGCTGGGCTTCCGAGATCCGCAGCACCGGATCCACCAAGCCCACCGCCACCAAGCTGTTTCGTCATAATCATCGGCTGCGACTCACTACTGCCGCGAGCGACGGATGCTTTTCGGCGGCGACGCTTTTTCTTCGAATCGTCCGACGACTTAAATGGATCAACAGCTGTGCTGTTTTCAGATCGTTTCTGAGAGAGAATCAGCAGGTCGCCCAAGTCGTAAATCCGCGATTCCAGCATCTCTTCAGCTTTAGCCTTTGTTGTAACAATAAGATGCCCGGGCATTGGGACTGCTGTAAGTGCCGGATCCGTTGTACGGCTCCAGAGAATCTCCAATACGTCGCGACAGGTGTGAGTGCCCGCCTGAAGTAGCAGTCCCGGAATAGTCACATCCTCAAGCGAACTAATCGATTCTAATTCGAGTTCCGCTGTATCCGGGACAACTGCGAGCGAAACACCGGACGTCTTAATCATGTGTTCTTCGAGCAGCGCCAAAACCGTCGACAGCGCAGCGTCTCTGTGAATCATGATTGCCGGGCATGGCAGATCCATAGCAGCTTCGACCTGCGACCGGGTCACAAGCTGCTGGACATGTGCGTCTTGGGCTTCCGCTTCTGCTGCGACGCGCGCAGACGCCTGACCGCCGGATGTCTGTTCATCGCACGCCTCCGAGTAGCTGGTCGGCAAAGTAATCAAACAAAACATGCACACGAACGCCAACTTTTCCAGTCGAGGCATAACGTTGATTCCTGAGTGTGTTTCGAAAGGAACTCTGAATCAAAAGCCAGGTTACTGCGCGGCAGGGCGTTTGTCAATGTGCTAAAATTAAGCTTTGACAAAGTCCCGTGTGTCAAAAAAACAGACAGCTTATCTATTGACGCAATATGCCCGTGCCGTTGTGCGTGCGGCTGCTGTACATCCAGTCACAACATTGGACTCAGTACACAAAAATTCGAGTTTGGAGTTCTTTGCACGAGTCAAATGCGGCCAAACTTGGACTCTCACCGAATGGGGCAGGTTGCTAAAACTCGTCGCATAAATCACGTTTCGTTAATCGGAACTTCGCTAACATCCAGCCTGCTCCCGACGCTGTGGCAGTTGATCTTAGGTGGCAACACGAACAATTTGAATTTCGACGGAGCATTGAATATGAGTCCGGCTGCAGGAATCGCGGTGTTGCTGCTGTCCTGCATTGGCAACGCCGAATTGTGGGTGATTCTGATGAATCGGATTCACGCGATGCGATACAGGCATCACCGCCTGAAACTCGCTCGCTATTTTCACGATGCCGCACTGCTGCTGTATCCTGCGTTTCTTCTGAACTATGCCGGCGTAAGCGACAATGGATTGCTGCGCGGCGGTACGATCAGTGATGTTAGCGTCAGCCTTCAAGGCATCATAGCGGTGACGTTTGTTGGACTGTTTCCGTTTTGCTATGCGGTGATGCGATGGACGCTCCGTCAGCCCCCAACCCGACAGCTTGACTCTTGTACCACGGTTTATGATGTACTGGCGCTGGCAGCAACTGATGCTGAGGTCGCTCACATAAAGGGCGAACGTCCGCCGTTGCTGGCCAGGTTTCCGCTGAATCAGATCTATCAATTGGAAGTCACGCGGAAACGACTTCGCATTGGCAAAAAAACAGAGCGACTACAGAATCAGATTCTGGCAGGATCATTAGAATTGCTCATTTTTCTGACGTTCATCTGATCGGCTGCCCAGGCAGAGGCTACCATGATTTCGTAACCAATGAGTTGTGCAGACTGCAGCCCGATGCTTTTATCTTCACCGGCGATCTGCTTGATAAACATGAACTCGTTGACTGGGCCGTGGACTCCTTTTCCAGAATGGCAGCGATTGCTCCGGGGTATTTTATTCTGGGAAACCATGACTGGCACCTGAATTACTCGGACATCCGAAAGCAGCTGTCTGGCACCGGTTGGCAGGATCTGGGTGAACGAAGCCTGATCGCAGACATTGGCGGATGTTCTACATTGCTGGCGGGAACGGAAACTCCCTGGATTGGTGCCAATCCTGAGGTGGCTCCGCCCGCAAGTGAACAACTTCGATTGCTGCTGAGTCACGCTCCCGACCAGCGTAACTACGCCCTTGAGAACAGATTTGACCTGATGCTGTGTGGACACAATCACGGTGGCCAGGTAGTGCTGCCCATGGTTGGTCCCGTATATTCTCCCAGTATTTACGGAGTTCGATATGCGGGCGGATTGTTTGAACACGGCGATCTGTTGATCCATGTTTCAAAGGGCGTTGGTGGCAAGGATTCACTTAGATGGAACTGCCGCCCCGAGGTGACTTTGTTGGAATTGAAGGTTGACGCATGAAACATCGTCACATCGCGTACGATGACGCGGTAACTGATGACGCAATGTTTGTCAAAGTCTCTTAGCATGGAAGCAGGACATGGCCGGGGAAATCACACAGCCCATCGCTGTCCCGATTGATTTTTCCGGAATGTCGTATGCCGCTGTCAGGAAGGCGTGTGAACTTGCCAGGTCACACGATCTGGTGCATGTGGTGCATGTGGTGCATGTGGTGCCGACGCTGGATCAAATTGCCCCAGGACATGGCTTACCCACGGACAAAGATCGGCGCACGGCGGTCCGAGAACACTTTACGGAGTTTCTTAGAGAACATGGCTTCCAGGGTGTGCGGAATTTCGTGCTGGACGGTCAACCAGGCACCGAAATTGGCAGGTATGTAACAGAGGTTGGTGCTGAGCTGATTGTGATTCCGTCTCATGGCTACGGCGGCTTCAAAAGACTATTGCTTGGTTCGGTCGCAGAACAAGTTGTCAGGTCGGCTGACTGCGCGGTTCTGATACTTCGTCGCCCCGACGCAGAGTAAACCGACCGCCGCCAATTACCGGATTCGATCGCCCTTTTTGCAACGTTTGCGTACTTCGCGGCTGGTCGGTTAAGTCTCGCTGCCAGAAGTTACGGCAAATATTTCCTTCCCGCATGTTCGTCCGCGTTGCAAAAGAAGTGATCGTGGACGATGCAAAGCAGCGGAAACCGTTGCTCTTTTGCAAAATGGCAGCAGGTCGGTATTAGAAACACGACATGCGACTGGGCAGATGTCTCCAACAGATGTGCGTTCTTCGTTTTCGCTTTTATCTGCAGCCGCAGAACGATAGATTACCAGTTCTCACCGCCTTTATTCAGCAAGGTTTCACCGATGTCCAGCCTCAACACTTCTCGTCGTGCTTTTATTCAGTCTGCTTCCGCTGTCGCGATGAGCGGCATGGTTTCGAGCCCGCTGATTGCAGCATTCACACCGTCATCGACACTGACGGTCGATGAACCAACACTGAAGGGGCGACTGTACAAGACTCTAAAAATCGGCATGGTGAACGTCGAAGGTTCGCTGATTGACAAGTTCAATGCAGCCAAAACGGCTGGCTTTCATGGTGTCGAAATGAACGCTCCGGGAATGGACGTGGAAGAAACAAAGAAAGCCATCGCCGAAACCGGGCTTCCCGTGGATGGTACCGTCAATTCGACTCACTGGCAGGTCCGCCACACAGATGCGGATGCGACGGTTCGAGCTAACGCTCTGGAATCACTAAAAAACGCAATCCGAATGACGCACGCCGTCGGCGGAAATACAGCTCTGCTGGTGGTTGGTCACGGCAAAGACGGTGCGGAAGCAGAAATTTGGAAACGTTCCATCGACAATATTTCGCAGGCACTGCCTCTGGCCTCTGAACTTGGCGTGTACATCGCGATAGAAAACGTGTGGAACCAGTTTTTGTACGATCACGATGGAGATTCCACTCAATCGGCGGCAAAGTTCGTAAAGTTTGTCGACGAATTGAACTCGCCTTGGGTGGGAATGCAATTTGATATTGGCAATCATTGGAAATACGGCAGCATGGGTGACTGGATCCGACAACTGGGCCGCCGCATTGTTAAGCTGGACCTGAAGGGCTTCTCACGATCAAAAGACAAGTTCACCAAGATCGGCGAAGGCGATCTTGACTGGGCGGACGTTCGCAAGGCTCTTTTGGAAATAAATTACACCGGTTGGGCGGCCGCAGAAGTTGGCGGTGGAGACCTGAATCGGTTGAAAGAAATTTCCGCCAATATGGATGTGGCCTTTGGCCTTGTTTAAGACTGCTGTGAATCAATAATCAATGAACCCACCAACACCCAGCGAACTGGCAGCAATGCTTGATCGCCACAACGTTCTTGTTTCTCCTGAACACTACGAAAACCTGTGCCGCTACTGTGGCCTGCTGTGGGACTGGAATACCCGAATAAATCTGACGCGGCACACAGATGTAAAGACATTTGTAACCCGTGACATGATCGACACGATGCGGCTGTCAGCACATATCCCGGAAGGCAGTAAAGTGCTGGACATTGGGTCTGGTGGCGGCGTGCCGGGCGTGATTCTGGCAATTGTGCGTCCGGACCTGAAGGTTTCGATGGCCGAATCCGTCGTCAAAAAAGCGCGCGTTCTGGAAGCGATTGTGAAGAGGTTGAAGGTGGACGCTCCGGTTCACGCCAAACGCGGCGAAGCGGTGCTGAAGTCGGAAAAGTTTGACGTGGTCACAATGCGAGCCGTTGCGTCGTTGCGAAAACTGATGTTCTGGTTTCAGCGATCAGCCGATTCCTTTGATCAGATGCTAATAATTAAAGGGCCAAAATGGATCCATGAAGCCGACGAAGCTCAGGATGACGGCCTGATGGTGAACGGCACCGTGGAACAAATTGACAGCTACAGCACGCCCGGCCACCACAGCCAAAGCGTAATCCTGTCAGTCAATTGGCCCCGTCGCAAAGCCACGGTTGCCCCAGCGAATCCGCCCACACCCAACAGTTCAGAGAACAGTCCGGAGAGCGTTCCGGAAGCCTCGGAAAGTGCCGAGTAGTCCAACCCTGCCAAAATTAGCTAACCGGCCGACGTCATTTCGGCGTCGGCTGCCACCGGAGCTCGTTCGCTGCCTCGAATAATTGCCCCGCCGTTGGCATCGCGATAAAGAACTCGGGTAACTCGAAATCCCAGCGACTTGTACAGCAAAACGGCCACGCGGTTCAGGGCGGTCACTTCTAAAGTTGCGAAGTTCATTCCCGATTGCCAAAACCCCTGTAGGGTCTTCACTACGATGGCTCGTCCAAGTCCGTTGCCGCGGTGTTCAGGCACGATGCCGACGTTTTGAATTGAACCAACTCCGCCTGTTCTGGCAATTCCCTGAATAGTGCCGCAGTCATCTGCAGGCCAGGTTGGTTCTGGTTGAAAAGCTACCATCCATGTCGCTGGCACAGAAAACCCTGGCTGATTGCTAATTTCAGTGATCAGACGTCGACAGCCTTCAATATTGCTTAGGCATCCGAACACCTGTCCGTCCAGGTCGTCGCGGAAGGAACGCCACTTTATCTGAGCATGCCGTTCTGCCAGCAAGGGCCTCCATGCTAGCCAGCGATAGCCTTCCGGCAGTTCCGATTTGGACAAATCGATCTTTCGAAGATCGATTTCCATTCGGAAACGTTTAAACCGCGTCTCGGACATTCGTGGGAAACACCGCCGAATTAGTAATGAAGTGCTAAAGGCCAAGACAATTTATACCTGTCAACTCGCATAAGTGAACGGCAAATTGCTATCAGATTTGCAATTACGCCCGGCTGAGGGTCGAATTTGCAAGCACAGAGATTCACATTTTGAACATCGGTAAGCAATAGCCTCGGGAACACGCCTTGCGACTGGGCGACTTTTCGGCGATTGCGAGACATACTCGCTGGCATTGAGTGTCTGTAAACTACGCCGTTTGAAAAACTGAGTCGCAGTGATTTTGTCAGGCCCTGTTTTCATTGAGCCCACGGTTCAGCCCCGAACATCCGATAAAAAGCAACCGGTGATCGCCTCGCCGATTGAGACGCATGCTTCTCAGTGCTGGGGAGATCGTGAGTTATCTGGTAATATCTGGATTTTCAAGCTAGGATTTCCCAGCAGCGGCTCGATCGGAGTCGCCCCGTTTCACTTCATCCCGATCACGAAATTGCCATGCCCACTGTCAACTTTGTAAACGAAAAAATCACCGCCGAAGCTCAGGACGGTGAAGACATCCGCACGGTGGCTCGCAAAAACGGCGTGCAGCTGTATTCCGGGCCGCACAAAGTGGTGAACTGCATGGGCATGGGCATGTGCTGTAGTTGCAATGTGGTTGTCAAAAAAGGCGGCGATTCATGCAGCAAAAAGGGCATTCGCGAAATACTCAACAAGTGGATCAACCCACTGCTCGGCTTGAAAATGCTGAGCAATCCAGACAAAGACGTTCGGCTTGCCTGCCAGACGCACGTGCACGGTGACGTTGAAGTGGAAACCAATCCGCCGATCAACTGGCACGGCGAAAAGTTCTGGGGCTAAGCGACGACTCGCAGATTGGCGCCAAACGGACACGGTTGCTTGGGGCGATATTGATTCAGTCGTGGAATGGCTTGGTTTTCAGACCAAGATTAAGGCTGGCCGTTTACTGGCACGCATGTTGCCACGGACGTTACCTGCTGGCAGGTTTTTCGTGACGAATCAATAGACAAGGGATGCCAAAGTGTCATTGCGAATCGTTTTAATGGGCACTGGTGAATTCGCCTTGCCTCCGTTTCGGGCGTTGATGGAAACTTCCACGCATCAGGTTGTAGGCGTCTACACTCAGCCTGATCGCACGGGCCGGGGCCACCATCAACACGTAAATAGAGTCAGGGTATTGGCAGAAGAGCACGGTATTCCTGTGTTCCAGCCCGAGCGTGTTAACGCTCCGGGTGCATTGCAGGAACTCCGAGCCCTACAGGCAGACGTGTTCGTCGTTGCAGCGTATGGCCAGATTATGAAGCCCGAGTTTCTGGCTGTCCCACGGCTGGGAGCATTCAACCTACATGGTTCGTTGCTGCCTCGACATCGTGGAGCCGCACCGGTTCAGTATTCTATCTGGAAAGGCGACAAGCTGGCGGGCGTTACCATGTTCCAGATCGCACCAGCCCTCGATTCCGGCCCTGTTGTCGGCATGGTGACAACCGATATCGGCGATCAGGAAACGTCAGGCGAATTGATGCTGCGACTGGCTGATCTTTGCGTTGACCTGACGCTTCGCGTAGTCGATCAACTTGATGCGGCAACGGCCGTGTTCCAACCACAGGACGCATCTATGGTGACGCTCGCTCCGAAGATTCCCAAGGAAGCAGGCATCATCGATTGGTCGCAGTCAGCCGAACAGATCAACTGCCATGTCAGAGCGATGCAGCCGTGGCCCAAAGCATGCGCGTGGTTGCATAGCGATGGCCGAAAGCCGTTGCGTTGCATTTTCACGGAAGCTGTGGCGCTGCCGGATTCAACTGGAACTGCCGAGCCCGGAGGTATTGACGTGACCGAGAAAACTCTGCGAGTAGCGACCGGTAAGGGCTGGCTGCTGGTGAATTCAATCCAGCCGGACGGCAAAAAAGCCATGGACGCTGCTGCATTCGTTAACGGTTACGGAGTCGGCAACACATCCAGCTTCCGCGCCGACTGACCTCGTCGCAGCTGGGGCAGTGACGCGGACGCAAAACCGGCGCGTCTATGTCGGCTGAGCTTCAATCAGCGCGGTTGTACCTGCACTTGCGTTCACGACTGCCGAGTTAGCGTGCCGTTCAACAGGACACGGTTTGCCAACGCATCAACAGGAACATCCGCGTTTGCGCTGGGACATTACTTCAGATGCGAATCCGTCAGTGCCGCTCGCAACCATCAGGAACGAGTCCAAAAACGAAGGACTGATGGTGTGTTAATGCACGTTTAGTTGTTTGACGATTTCGCCAGCCCGCCGAAACCCGCCGAAGCCGCCGATCGCTTTACCGTCACGAAATATCCGGACATCCGGGATCGACGTTATCTGATAATGAGCTGACAGTTCAGGATTTGCGTCAACATCAACTTTGATAACCACAACGTCATCAGCGTGAGTTCTGGCAACTTCTTCAAGCTCTGGTGACATCATTACACACGGTCCACACCGAGTGGCCCAAAAATCTACCAGAACGGTCTTTTCCTGGATCTTCAGAGCTTCATTCAGACTGACATCTTCGTGTCCCATGACGCCGGTTGCCGGATCGAAAGTCAGCCTGACGGCACTCCCATCTACAGCCGCCGACGGCTCGACTATCGCAGCCGGCTCCTGACAACCGATCAGAAAAAACGGACACGCCAGTAGGGCTGCCACACTGAGGTTTTTTGCGAAATCGGCAAATTGGTGCATCTGAATCTCCAGCACATTGAAAAACAGGCATCTGTCAGAAGAGAAACCCGAATCTTCTGAAAAAAACCAACGATCAGCAGAAAGGACGTCCTTGACAGTTCGTACCTTACGTCGAATAAACTATACGTGACGTCGAACGCGGCGATTGCCCGGCGCACCGCGAAAACAAATCAAAACATCAAATCTGCCAGAATATTCAGGAGCCTGATCAAATGGGAATTACTCTAACCGAAACCGCCGCCATCGAAATCAAGCGAGTTATGGGAGAGCAAAACCGTCCCGAGCTAAAATACGTTCGCGTCGGTGTAGCTGGCGGCGGGTGCAGCGGCTTCCAGTACGCTTTCGACTTCACGAGCGTTTATGACGAAAAGGTCGATATTGTATCTGAACAGCACGGCGTCGGCGTCGTTGTTGACAAGAAGAGCGATCTGTTTCTTGATGGAACAACTGTCGACTTCTACACAGGTCTCGAAAAACGAGGCTTCACGTTCAACAACCCAAATGCCGTGAAGAGCTGCGGTTGCGGAAGCAGCTTTTCCGCCTAGAGCTGCTTAAACGACGCGAGACGCATCGACAACGAAAACGGATTGACACCCGAAGCGATATCACAGCACACCCGGTCTGGCTGCTGTGTTCGTGCTTCGGGTGGTTTTCGTACTCCGCTCCTCAGAATCTGCATCACGCCACAATTGCCACGTCTGCGTATTTAACGCGCGGCAGATGATTCGTTCGCCAGAGCCGCGTTTTATCGCCTCGAATTCAGAAAACGGCGAGAGTTGAATGCCGAACGACTTTCAGACAAAGGCAGCAATACCTTTTCTGGTGTCGGTTAGTTGCGCGATCAGCGTTCGGCCCACAAAAACGCCCCGGCACCGCCGCCGCATAGTGACTTGTTCCAGCGATCCAGTATCAAGAGAATATCTGGATTGTCGATCGGCGCAGTATGCGGGCTTGCCGTAGATGTCTTAATCGTCTTTCACGGAGCGGTCATATGGTTTCCATCACGGACTACTACTCATTCAAACTCGCGACACTCAAAACAGGCTGCCTGTGCATCGTTGCCTGCTGCTTAACGATGTCCGCCCCCGCGAAAGAACCGCATGCCGAGAATCTGATTCAGGCAGAAAACCGACTTCCTGGTTCTACCGATTGGCAGCTGACTCGAGTGATGGTCGAAGCGGGTGGTTGCCGTGCGGCGAACGTCGAAGGCTATTGTTCGAAACAAAGTGTTGTCGCTGGCGAGTCCATCGACATCATGGTTTCGGCCAACCCAGTTCGCGACTTTAAGCTGGAGATCTTTCGCACCGGATACTACGGCGGGCGAGGCGCGAGACTGATGAAGACAATTGACCGAGTGGTCGGCGTTACTCAGCCCGAACCGAAGATTGCAGAAAAGGATCTTCACGAATGTCGCTGGACACCTTCAGTTTCACTGACAATTCCGGACGACTGGATCAGCGGCGTCTATCTGGGACGAATGACGACGATTACACAGGGCAACGAACCGTACTGGCAGAGCTATGTAATCTTCATCGTGCGTGATGACAGACCGGCCGATGTTCTGTTTCAGTGTTCCGATAACACGTGGCAAGCCTACAACGTCTGGCCCAGTCACTACTCTGTCTACACTCATCCAAAAGGCAGTCAGGGCCCATGGGCGGAAGTCAGTTTTGACCGGCCATACGGACGCGAATCGCAGTACACATCGGTTGTCAATGATCCGTTAACGGTTGGATCCGGCGAGTTCATTCCCTATGAATTTCCGATGACGTACTGGCTGGAACAACAGGGCTATGACGTTACGTATTGTTCCAACAGCGACATGCTGACTCCGGACCGCGGACTGAAATGCAAGGCGTTTGTAAGCATCGGACATGACGAGTACTGGGATATTCGCCAATTCAACAGTATCAGCCGTATGCGTGACGAAGGCGTTGACCTGCTGTTTCTGTCCGGCAACAGCGTGTGTTGGGTGACACCGTTGCGTGAAAGCTCAACCGGCGAACCCAATCGAGTGTTCTTTCGCGGTGGCCCCTATGGAGCAGAAAACGAATACGCCAGACTTCGCGAAAAGCAGAACGGACCGTTTCCGCATCGAGGGCCCGACGAAGGACTGCTAATGGGGGCTCGCAATGTCGAACCCGTTAACGGTGGCGGCGACTGGGTGGCTTCAAAAGCGGATCACTGGATATTTACGGGCACGGGGATGAAGAATGGTGAATTCATCCCAGGCTTGATTGGCTGGGAATACCACGGTCAGCCCGCAAATATTCCTGGTCTGCAAATTGTCGGCACAGGCACTGCGTGGCAGGGCGGAGTAAATCCTCAGCAATGGACAGCCACAATTTACCCGGGACCGAAGAAGAATTTCGTCTTCAACGCAGCAACTATCTGGTGGGCTCAGGCACTTGGCGATCCGCCTGGCCACACACTGCCGTGGTCACACCACAGCCGACCGCATGGCCCCGACGAACGAGTTCAAAAAATCACGACCAACCTGCTAAAACGTGCCATAGAGAATCAGCAACCGTAACGCGACCGAAAAAACAAGTTTCGTGGCAGGCTTCCGTGGTGTAAACGTTCTCCGGACGGATTTCATGAGGTCTATTCGTCAGTCGGCTCAGTGATGTCTTCAGTTGGTTGCGGCGGCAGCGGCGACCCGCTTGAATTCAGTCAACTCATCCTCTGTTATCAGATCCTTGGTTCGCCTTATTTCAGGCTCTTCTTTCACTGCTGTTAATGTTGGACTGACTTCGACTTTATACTTCCGAGCGAGTTCGGGGAATTCGCTGATGTCGATGATTTGCAGTGGCGAACTTTGTGGCTTGGCAATATTTCCGATCCCGTTTTTTATCGTCTGACGCGGCGGGCTGTCAGCCTTAGGTTTAGGCACATTTGTTGCGTGTTGATGTCAGGTTCAGTAAGTTCACGGATTGTTTTGTGAATTTTGCCACGACGGATTCCTGAGATCGTGAGGTTTCTGGAAATTTTCACAACAGGACGTTGATTGTCGAGTGCGCATGGCCGGAGTCATTTTTTTGCTGCCGGTGTATTTGCGGACAGCGTGGGAGCCCGACGATGAATCAGCAAGTACGGATTATAGATGAACGGTGTTGTTACTTCAAAACACCACAAGCCGAAGGTTTGATGTCCTTTTGCGAAG
>JBDNFN010000057.1:0-8617 GCA_041689795.1 Fuerstiella sp.
GACGCCGCCTGGAGATTACACGCTCGCGTGCTACGGCAGCGCTGTCGCGAAATACGGCTACCATCCAGAAGCCGTGACGGCGGCGGAAGCCGTGCTGAATCAGGCCACAGAGCAGGCCGCGGCGGCCCTGCTGGCAGCTGAGAATCTGGCTGAGGCGGCAAAGACGGCCCCGGAAGAACAGAAAGCGGCTGTGGCGGCCGAGGCTCAGATGGCCTCCGTGAAACAGAAAATAGCCGCTGCCGCGGTGACAGCCGCTAACAAACGGCTGCAAGCCGCGACCGCGCAGGCCAAGCCCAAAGACATCGTCGACATTGTTGTATCCACGCCGATTTCCATCCGCGTGCTTTCTGCGGAACAGACACAGGCAGCCAGTCAATGACTCATCCCTTCCACGCCTCTACAAATTTCTGTGACGGACCCGGTTCGCGTCGCGGCTTCATGAGAATGGGACTGGCCGGCTTCGGCTCGCTGAGTCTGCCAGGACTGCTGCGGCTGCGCGCCGAAACTCCGGCGGCCGAGCGTGACCAGAAAGCCGTCATTATGGTCTGGAAACCAGGCGGCTGTTCCCACATCGATACGTACGATCCGAAGCCCAATGCCGGCAGCGAATACAGCGGTCCGTTTGCGACCATTCAGACCAAAGTGCCGGGACTGGACTTCACCGAACTGCTGCCCATGCAGGCGGCGATCGCCGATAAGTTCACCGTGCTGCGTTCCATGCGTCAGACGGCCGGTGGTCATCCGGCCGGGTCCATGCAGCTGCTGTCCGGTGATTCAGATACACGCGACAAACCCAAACCCCGTTTGCCCGACTGGATGTCGGTGGCCAATTATCTGCTGTCGCAGAACAAACAGCGGAATAATCCCCTGCCCGCGTATGTCGGAGTGAATCCGCCGACGAACTACACGGGAGCCGCGTATCTGGGCGATGCCTATTCACCGTTTGAGGTCAAAGGCGACCCGAGTGCGGCCGGTTTTTCGGTGCCCAATATTGGACTGTCTGACGCCGGTGAAATCAAAAACCTCGGTCGCCGCGTTTCCCTGCGACAGAGTCTGGACACGCTGGAACGGGCCTTCGATCAGGCCCAGGAATTACAGGCACTGGACGAATTTGAAACTCAGGCGATGACGCTGCTGACCAATTCGAAGACCAAGGAAGCCTTCGATCTGAGTCAGGAAAGTGAAAAAACACGGGACCGCTACGGCCGCAATACCTGGGGCCAGCAACTGCTGCTGGCGCGGCGACTGGTGGAAGCCGGTGTCGAGGTGCTGACCAGCAGTCTGCATGGCCCCCTGTGTGGTCGTGTCAGTAACTGGGACGATCACGCGGTCAATCATCATGTGTTTGACGCGCTGAAATTTCGCGCTCAGGCTTACGATCAGGCCGTGTCGGCGCTGATTGAAGATATTTACGACCGGGGACTCGATCAACGTGTGCTGGTGGTGGTGACCGGAGAATTCGGTCGGACGCCGAAGATCAGCTATCAGCCCAGCACCGGTGCCGGCAATGCGAGTGCTGCGGCGGGCACGCGTCAGCCGGGTCGCGATCACTGGCCCCGCGCGTTCTCTAATATCTGGGCGGGCGGCGGTATCGAAACCGGCCGCTTCATCGGGGCGACCGACAAACGCGGCGAGGATGCGATTGAGCGGATCTGCGGGCCTGGCGATTTTCTGGCCACCATTTACCACCACCTGGGCATTGATGCGCACAACGTGTTCATCAAAGACTTCAATGGCCGACCAACGCCGATTGTCGACCACGGCCGCCCCATCCCGGAACTGATGGGCTAAACCGCATGCTCTCATGTTGCCCCGCTGACGTTGTGCACAGTCGCACAGTCCTTCGATGGACTCATTTCTAAGTCCGTGGCCTGCCCCGGAGCAACAGCCCCGGAGCAACAGTGGTGCAGCAACAGTTGGCGAACTGTGCCAGCAGCCGGCCCGATGGTGAACCGCCGGCTGTTCCGGAAGCACGGTGGCCGACGTGTGTGCCTCGCCGTTTACACGTCGGCCAGGTTTCCTGCAGGCCCGGAAACAGTCGGCGGCCTCCTGGATTTTTGGAGCTATCTGACCCTGACGCTTTTGCCGACGAAGCCCAGTGGATCAACGTGGCCCAGTGGACCAACCATAGCCCAGTGGATCAACGAAAATCAGGTCGGTGGCGGTTGATGGACCGATTGGCAAAATCGGCCGTCTTGTTCACCCGCTCCCAGTGAATGGAGGTCAGCACGACAAAGGAAACTTTGCCGTTGCTGACGGTCCACAGTCCTGACGAGACCGGCGTCTGCACGAACACCTGCTGGAACAGACGCAGTTCCTTCACTTCACGCACCGTGCTGAACGTTCCATTGGTGTGGAATGTCGTGTACAGGTTGCCGATGCTGTCTGAGAACTGCCACGTGCCGTGAAGCATTTGCGTCACCCGAGCATCCGTCAGCCGTTTTGCTGTGATCCCCGGCGACGGCTGTCCGGCTGGCGCTGCGGCTGGCCCGCTTTGAACGGCCCGCTCTAGAATCATCAGCAGTTGCCGGGACCCCTGTGTGGCCGAAAATTCCCTGCGGCGTGCAGAGACGTCCGGGTCAGCCAGCCAGACAATCCGTTTTCCTTTGTCGAACTGATAGATGCCCAGTCCGTCTTTCTTTTCCCGGGTATTCGGGTCGATGCTCTTCGGGTACGACGTGGCGTCAATCGAAAACAGCTGGACGCGTGTTTTTCCGTCTTCCGGGTGCGTTGAAAATCAGAGCGTTCTCGTTGCTCTCAATTTTTCCGCCGGACGGCAACCAGACGCGAATGGCTGCCCAGCGAATGACGTTGCCATCTTCGACAAGCTCAGTGACCTCCCATTGCCCCTGAAGCCATTGCCCCTGAAGCCGCCGCTTTTCTGATGCGTGATTAGCCCCGACGACTCCGGACGACAAGCAGCCACAGGACAGCCACAGGGCAACGTTGCGAATGGCCCTGACAAAGACTGCGTTCCGGACGATGATCGGTGAATCAGAGCCGCGTTCTCTGACATGGATGTCAAATTCCTGCAGGGCCACCAGGGTGAGTCCGTCTGCCGTCATCAACATCAAGCTGAGCCTGATGTGTCGCAGTTTGATCAAAGCAATCAGCGGAGATTGTCCTCTCAGTGATTACAGCTGTGATCAGTTGGACATCGTTCGTGAGTCACGCCATAAACGGCGCGAACGTCGTAAGTCGTGGTGTCGCAGCGACTTGAGGACCAAAGTTCCCTGCGGCACGGGAATCGCTTTTCTTTTCTCTCGGCAAAGACGCCGCAAACAAATTTCAAACCCGGAGAAAGGGAAACAAAATGAATACGAAAAATATGGTTCTTGTCGCATGTGCCGCACTGGCCCTCGGAACAATGACAACCGGCAGCGCATTCGCTCAGCAGTGTCGCTCCGGCAGCGGATACGGCGGCTATGGTTATGGCCCAGGCTCCGGCTACAACACTGGTTACAACACCGGCTACCGTGGCAACAGCTACACAGGCAACAGCTACAACAGCGGGAGCAACTCCGGATACAATTCCGGCTATGGCAGCTACAACAGCTATTCCAACAATCCCTCCTCGCTGTCACGGGGTGGCGGTTACAACAGCGGCTATCGCAATTCCGGCTACAACTCGGGCTATGGCCGCTACAACACCGGATCCGGCTATGGCAACAGCTACGGTAACAGCGGTCAGCAGCCTGTCGCTTACCGACACGGTAATCATATCGATGTCCAGGACGGCCGTGGTCGATATCACGTCACCGGCAGCGGTTACTAACAACCGTGAATGGCTGACTCACTTCGAATGATCATTCGAAGTGAGTTTTTTTATGCGCCATGTTCGCCGCCGCCATGCCGGCACCTGAATTCACGTGCCGGCCACTCCGGCCCCTCTCACTAGTCTGACGAATCGGTGGGCAGGCTGTGTTCACGTGCGCCGGCCGGGGGGTCGCCCGGATGCCGATTCCATTCAGTTATCCCCCAGGCATGAACACAACTGTCCGAATGTCAGCCACTGCCGCAATCAGTGAGGAATCGCCGGGGAGACGTTGGTGCCGGGGGCGGATGAGAGGCTGTTATTTCGGCGGACATGGCATGCCACGACCGATGCTGAACTGGCCTGCAGTAATCGACCGGTCGCCAAAATGAGCGGCCGCGTCGCAAACTGCAGTAAGTGCCGCGGGAACCGCTGCACAGGTTGCCTCTGCAGAAGCGAGAAGCTGCGGTGTTCCAGCCAGGATGGCTTCGTGGGATTTCTGTGCTGGCGACCTGAGAACGAATCCAGTCCATGGCGTGAATTCGTGGCAGCACAAACGCAGGTCGGACGGGACTGGGCTTTCCCCAATAGTCGTTTGCATTCGTCGTTCTTTCGCTTGTGGGGCGTGTCATGTACAGAGTTCTCGCGGTTTTTTGGAATTTCAGCGGTAGATTTCTTCGCCCTGGGGGTTTGTGAGTTTGGTTGCCTGCACTTCCTGTCTACATGTCACATCCAGAAAGTCACCATGAGAGCTATATTCTCTGCTTCCGCGATCGCTTTGTTGATTGCCACTCCGCTTAACGCTCAACCGCAAGGGCTCGGCAATCAGAGCAACCGTGTTGCGCAACGTGCCGGTGGGCCGGGGACTTCAGGTTCAAACGGGCTCGCTGGCGTGGGACTGGCAGTCGGTCAACGTCTGCCGGACATCACGATTCACGACGCCAGGGGCAAGCCCTTTCGCATGGCAGACTTGAAGGGCCAGTATTCGGTGCTCGTTTTCGGCTGCCTGACCTGACCACCCTTTCTTCGAAATGCTTCCAGTTTGGAGGCCGTCTATCGTGATTACAAAAACAAGAACGTCGACTTCTACTTCGTTTACAAGACTCTTGCTCATCCTGAAGGTAATGGATTCGTCAACCCGGCCACGCTTGATGAACGGTTGATGCACGCTCAGAAAGCCAGCGAATCGTTGGGAACCACAATCCCCTGGATCGTGGACACCATGGACAACCAGCTGAAGCACGCCATGGGAGACCGGAATAATTCAGAATTCATCGTGGGGCCCGATGGACGCATTGTGCGCATGCGAGACTGGAGCAATCCCGAGTTGGTTCGAGCCGATCTGGTCGAACTGGTGGGCCCCGTGCAGAACCCAACAGATCCTCGCAGTCTGAATCTCAAAATCAACTTTAACCAAACCGAGGTCGCTCGGGGAGTCGTTGATCGGATTCAGAAAGCAGGACAGATGACGGCCGTTAAAATCGAAGCGACTGCCACACAGTCGGCGGCATATGTCAAACTTCGAGCCGAAGCCGACGCGGGCTTGCTGCGCAGCGGCACAGGAAAGCTGTACCTTGGATTCTTTGTCGATCCACTTCATCGGGTTCACTGGAACAATCAAGCCGGACCAGTGTCAATCACAGTGAATGGTGAGTCCTACACCGGTCCCTTTGTGATTGCTGCTGCTGACGCAGATCCGCGGGAATTCGTGATTGATGTTTCGGCGAAGGCACCCATTCATGTGAAACTGATGTACGTCGGCTGCGATGACAACGAGACCTGGTGCCGTGAACTGACTCAGGAATTCGTCGTCTCACTGGAAATTGACAAAGATGCTGGTCGCGTCATGAGTCGTCGCGGCGGATCAGGTGGCCAAAGCCCGGGAAGAGGTGGCCGAAGACAGCGGCCAGGTGGCGGTCAGTAGCAGTCTGCCAGCTGAGCAGGATGGCCGGGGCAATCGCACGTCGGATTTATGTCGTACGGTTCGAGTTTTGCGTGATTTGTTTTCTGGTCAGGTGGCAACTGTCCTGTTCCTGTTCCTGTGAACCAGAACCAGAACCAGAACCAGAACGGAATCGCAGCGCTGCAAACGAATGGATATTTTGCATTCCTGACACACTTTGTTGATCTGCAAGACGCTGGCGAGGATCGCGGCAACAGTCCTTTGCGGATTGATAGGCCGGGACGCGTGCTGTGCGGCACAATCTGCGGGCCGAGTACGTGGCGAATCCTGGGCCGATATCAAACGCTTCTGCAAAGCTTATCCGGACTGGTTAGCCGCTTAGCGAAGACTTTGTTTGGTATTGGAGACTTTTGAGCGTCTCCCCCGGGGAATCGGGCTTAGCGTCTGTATCGCAGTGATGATTGCACGAATCTCGTCTAACCTAAGACTTCGTTCACGATTCGAGTGAATTCAGCAATTCGGAATGGTTTCTTGATAAACGAGTTTGGTTGTTGCTGGCCGGTGGCAGTATCGAGATCCTCTTCAGAATAGCCACTTATCAGTATCACACGTACATTGGGTTGGAGGCTTCGCATGGCACGGAGTGTTTCCATTCCTCCCATCCTCGGCATCGCCATATCGACGATGCACAGCGAGATTTCGTCGCAGTGTTGCTCAAAAAGCTCAACACCCTGCTGTCCATCTTCGGCTGCAATAACAGTGTGCCCAAGGGCCGTAAGTGCTGCCTCAACGACTGATCGCACGGCCGGTTCATCGTCGATAACCAGTATCGTGGCCTGGCGGTTAACCGGTGGGTTCGCTCGTGTTTCAGTTGTTGGCTCACGAAGTTTGTCAGTGGGGGGAAAGGCTACTGTGAATGTTGATCCCTGGCCGATTTTCGAGTCACAAAAAATCGCTCCGCGATGACTCCGCACAACTCCGAGCACCGCCGCCATACCTAAACCATGTCCGCTCGACTTTGTTGTATAGAACGGGTCGAAAACCTTCGCGAGTGTCGAGTCACCCATTCCACACCCCGTGTCTGTCACTTTGACGAAAACGTATTTCCTCGACAGGCATTCATTGCCTGCCAGGTTCTTTTGCAGGGCCGCTTGCGTGATGGGCTCAAAACCTGTTTCGATTGTTACGGTACCTTGCTCGTCACCAATTGCGTCAATCGCATTCGTAATCAAATTCATGACCACCTGACGCAATTGCGATGCGTCCGCTTCGATCATCGGATTGTCATTCTTCAGCTTGAGTTGAACTTCTGTTTTCTTGGGCACTGAGACGCGGAGTAGTTCTTCCGTTTCGCAGATGAGTTCGGACAGGTCGACTGGTTCGATGGCAAACAGCCCCTTCCCTGAATAGGCGAGCAATCGGTTGCAGAGTTCCGCCGCTCGTACGGCTGCGCCATCGATGTTTCTGAGGTAGCCTGCAGACTCCGAACTCAGCCAAGGACTGTTGGCCAGCAACTGCGTGTAGCCCATAATGGCGGTTAAGATATTGTTGAAGTCGTGGGCAATACCACCTGCCATGACGCCCAGGCTCTCGAACTTTTGAGAATGGAGCATCTGTTGTTCTATTTTTTGCCGCAACTCTTCTGCCTCCTGCCTTCGCTGGGCGACCTTCATGAGCTGATCTCGCGTCCTGGCCAGCATCAGCAATGGGACGATCGTCATAGCGGCTGCTAAAAAGAAGGTTCCTCGCTGAAGCCAGATTCCATCTGGCTGTCCTTCCCAGCCCCCGTTGGGTATTGCTCCCAGCAACCAGGTTCCTTGCGGTAATTGAATTTCGGCCAGCACAGGAGCGTTTTCGAATATCTCCGGACGGCCGAAAAAATGCTCGCCATCCGCCCCCAATCCGTCTTTGCCGCGAATTGCGATTTCAACAGGTCCGTCTGGATCCAGAAGCCCGCTTTCCAGGTAGAGTTGCTGGGCATCAAGCACTGTCGACACAATTCCCCAGAACCGCTCCTCTCCATCGGCCGTGTTTTGAAAAATTGGAATGCGACTAATAAATGCCTTACCTCCCTGCACCAGATCGACCGGTCCAGCGAGTACCAATCGGCGTAGCCGCCGGGATCGATCGGCGGCTTCGAACTGTGCCGGAATCTTACGATAGTCGAGGCCAATTGCCTGCTCGTTCCCCCAAATCGGATGCATCAAAGTTATGACCATGTCAGGGGCAGCCGCGATGTTTCGAATCAGGGACCGTCCCTGTAACAGAGGCTCGACAGCGCGTTCGAATTCCTGCTGGGTAAGATTGGGGTCCAGAGCAAACAGTCCCGGGAGTCCACGTATCATTTGAATGTTGCCGGTCAGGTTGCTTTCAAGACGACTCCGGATGGCAGCCAATTCGTTTTGAACATGGGCTCTGGTGGTCGCCTTCGCGCGTTGTGTGGAGACCCAGTCGGCCCGTATGGCGAAAACCAGCAGGCCTAAAGCAACACAAATCGCAATGCAATAAATGATTCGTGTGAGTGCAATTTCGCGATTGAAGAGGCCGGCCTGTAGAAAACTGGAGGGATCCAGGGACCTGCTATCTCCCCCGGGATTCCTGTCAGAACGAGCAGCGTGGAGACTTCCGTTGGGTGGACTCTCAGTTCGATCGTGCGACGATTTCAAAGGTTTCACCTAGCAGGTTGTCCGGGAATTAAATTTCCGCAGGGTGCATAGCGGGGCTGAAAAGTTTGGAATTTTTGGTAAGCCGGCCCCTGATCAGTCGGCCCATGGAGAGCCGCCCCTGGTGAGCGACATCGCCCGCGAGCGTGGAAAACGGGATCTGCGCGAAATGCAGTGCGTGTGGTAAGTATTTGCTTAGATTAGATTTCAGGATAGGTGGTCGTGTTGGTCTGATTCGCAGAGTTCAAAACTGTTGATCCGGAGATCGGACATGACCAGTGAGCGTGAATTGTACAA
>JBDNFN010000058.1:0-15727 GCA_041689795.1 Fuerstiella sp.
CGCGTGCGATCAGTGCGCAGCATGCGCACGAACTACGAATACGGATTCAACATGTTTCAATTCCTTACCAAGACTCTGGCCGGTTGCCGCCGGTTATTCCATTGTCAAATGCTACACAGAATAACGACACTCGCGTTTTCGTCGTTTTCGTGTGTCATCCTGCAAGTGCTTTTTACGCAACAACTTGCCGCCGCGTCAACTACTCATCCAAACATCGTACTCATACTTGCCGACGATCTTGGTTACGGAGACCTCGCGTGCTGCGGTGCAAAAGACATGCGGACGCCAAACCTTGACCGGCTGTTTGCTCGTGGTATGAGGTTCGAAAACTTCTATGCGAACTGTCCCGTTTGTTCACCAACGCGAGCCGCCCTGTTAAGCGGACGGTACCAGGAACTTGTCGGCGTTCCAGGTGTGATTCGAACCCACGCCGAAAACAGCTGGGGATACCTGTCTCCCACCGCCACGATGTTGCCCAAAGTGGCCGCCGGAGCCGGATATCACACTGCAATTATCGGCAAGTGGCACCTTGGGCTCGAATCACCAAACACTCCTATGGACCGAGGCTTTCAGCACTTTCATGGCTTTCTCGGCGATATGATGGATGACTATTACAATCACCGCCGGCACGGTAACAATTATATGTACCGCGACCATCAGAAGATCGATCCGGAAGGTCATGCAACAGATCTGTTTACTCAATGGTCAATCGATTACGTAAACAGCCGAAAGAACGAAGCCAATCCGTTTCTGCTTTACCTCGCCTATAACGCACCACACACACCAATTCAGCCGCCACCGGAATGGGAAGATCCTGTGCTGAAGCGAGAACCCGGTATCGATCCAAAACGCGCCAAGCTGGTGGCCCTGATTGAGCACATGGATGATGGAATCGGCAAGCTGCTGGAAGCCATGGAAGCGAACGGGCAAACGAAAAACACGATCGTGGTGTTCACATCAGACAACGGAGGGCAGTTAAGCGTCGGAGCCAACAATGGAGCCCTGCGTGATGGCAAGCAGAGTGTCTACGAAGGTGGCCTGAAAGTCCCAACCGCAGTTGTGTGGCCAAACAAAATCAAGGCCGGAACAACCAGTGAACTTCGAGCTTTATCGATGGACATCCTGCCTACGTTATTTGAAGCAACGAATATCAACATTCCTCATACCATCGAAGGACGAAGTTTTCTTCCGACACTTATGGGAGAAACTCAACAGTCGCTACGTGAACAACTATTCTTCTGTCGCCGCGAAGGCGGACTGCAATACGGCGGTAAGACAATTGAAGCCGTTATCGAATGGCCATGGAAACTGCTACAGAACTCGCCATGGCAGCCACTGGAGCTATATAATCTGGACCTCGATCCGCAGGAAAAAAACAACCTCGCAGCGGAAAACAAGGGCGTTGTCAATCGATTAAATTCAGCAATGAGAGTGCAGTTACAGCGTGGCGGTCAGATTCCATGGCAACAGCCAAACCACGGAGAATGACCACCATTCATTAAACAATGGTGCCAATATCTTCATACCACAAAGTTGGATTCTCTTTAATAAACTCCTGCAGAAGTTGATAGCACTCTTCACTGTCAAGAACTTCGAGGGACACGCTGCGACCGCGAACGTAACCTTCCGGCCCTTGAAAACTTTTGTTCTCACCCGCAATAATTTTGGGAATGCCGAACAGCAACACCGTTCCGCTGCACATGTCACACGGTGAAAGCGTGGAGTACAAAGTAGCTTGTCGATATTCACGCGCCCTAAGTCGACCGGCGTTTTCAATACAGTCCATTTCGGCGTGCAGTATTGGACTTTGTCGTTGGACTCGCTGATTGTGTCCGCGACCAACGATTTCGCCATCGATCACAAGCACAGATCCAATCGGAATTCCGCCCTGTTCCAGGCTTTTCCGAGCTTCACTCAGTGCTTCTGCAAGAAACCGGTCCAATGCAATTCTCCCTTGGATTGGAATACCGTTTGTGGGTAAAAAAAAAGACGAGCACATGACAACATGTGCTCGTTTGACAATGCTTGAATGATCAACTTTTTCAGTCAGCTTAAGCGGCCGCTCTTCGCATGACAGACGACATTGGAATGACGTCTACACTTTGCTGGCGACCAGCCGCTGCGATAAACGATTCGAAAATCTGAATATCCAGGGCTGAGGCGGTGTTACTTTCCGGATGCCACTGAACACCGAGGCAGTACCAGTCTTCGCTGATTGATTCGTAGGCCTCGATGATTCCATCCGGGCAAGTGGCGGAAACTCGAAAGGGACGAGCAAGGTCATTCACGGCCATATGATGATGACTGTTGACGCGAACTTCCCCAGGCCCAAAAACATCGTCCAGATGTGTGCCGGGTACGATTTCCAGAACATGTCGCAGATTTTTTTCGACTTCGTCTCGATGATGCAAAGCACGCGGGCAGTTTTCAGGAATATCCTGAAACAGTGTTCCTCCGCAAAGAACATTCACAAGCTGCATGCCAGATCCGATGGCAAGAATCGGCAACTTCATTTCGATAGCCATTTTGGCAATGCGTCGGTCAAAATCTTCGCGACGCTTTGGCATAATTCGAGCGGCTGGGCTCGGGTGCATACCCTGTCGAACTGGATCAAGGTCCAGGTTACAACCGCCAAGAACGATTCCGCCAAGTATGCTGAGAGCCTGTCGCAGGTCGTCATCGTTATCGTATGGCGGAAGCATCATTGGAATGCCGCCCGCACCGATCGCGCTGTCGTAGTAGCCTGAATTGAACCAGCTCAGGGCGGCTCCGTTATATCGTTCTGGACGAAAATCTCCGGTGATGCCGACGATTGGTTTAATATTACTCATTTTGAATCCCTCCCTGGATAATCACACCGGCCTGGCAAAAGCGCAAGGTTACGGCCCTGGTCGGCGACTAATATGAGGCCAGCTCAAGTTACTTGAGCGGCAATGCCACGAAAGGGCAGGCGGGTGCGTAATGCAATTGCCGATTCCTTTCAGCACGGTCAACGATGACTCGTTGAACCTCATGATTTTTCGCTAACAACAAGTGACAGCAGAATCCCATCCCGCTGTTTGAGCACGGAAGATTAGTCAAGACCAGCTTCGCTGTAAAGCAAATCGATGATTTTGTGCAAACAAAGCAACCTGCATACAATATCCAGGCATTTCCAATCCGCATTCCGTCGTTTTATAAACGACAAAAAGAAAAACTTTCTATCGCACAAACCACAAAGTCCGGCATAGTCTGCGTCCAAAGCCTACCGAGTTCGCATTCACCAAATCGAATTGCCAACCAAAAAAGATGCTGGTTTTCTTCTGTCGAATCGACCAAAAGAACAATTCGCTGAAAGTCATGAAATGCGTGCTGCACTGTTTGATGCTTTTCAATCGCCACTAAGCGTTTGCAACGTAGATTCGCCTAAGCTGCATCCGGATTCTGCCATTATCAAGGTTGAAGCCTGCGGGATTTGTCGCAGTGATTGGCATGGCTGGATGGGGCATGACAGCGATGTGCAGCTGCCGCATGTTCCCGGCCATGAACTTGCCGGAGTCGTAGCCGAAGTTGGAAATACCGTCACCGATTGGCGGCCCGGACAAAGAGTTACTGTGCCCTTTAGTTGCGGTTGCGGCATTTGTCCCCAATGCGTTTGTGGTAACCAGCAAATCTGCGACCAATACACTCAGCCGGGGTTTACTCAGTGGGGCGCTTTTGCGGAATACGTTGAGATTCGTCACGCCAATGTGAACCTGGTGGCGTTGCCGGATTCGATTGATTCAGTCACTGCGGCAAGCCTTGGATGCCGGTTTGCAACGTCGTTTCGAGCCGTTGTTCATCAGGGGCGTGTGCGGGCAGGTGATGTTTTAGCGATTCACGGATGCGGTGGCGTGGGATTGTCAGCGGTGATGATTGCGGCGGCCTTGGGAGCACGAGTCATTGCAGTCGACATTGACGAATCTCGACTGCAGTTAGCCCGCAAGTGCGGAGCAGATGCGGTGCTGAACGCCACAAATTGCGAAGATATACCGCTCGAAATTCACAACATAAACGGTGGCAGCGGAGCGTCTATGTCCATTGATGCGTTGGGCAGTCGAACAACGTGCTACAACTCAATTGCCTGCCTTGCCAAACGCGGGCGACATGTTCAAGTTGGCCTGACACTTGGTTCTGAAACAGATCCACCAATTCCAATGTCCCTGGTAATTGGCAGGGAACTGGAAATTTTGGGAAGCCACGGGATGCCGGCGCACGAATATGGACCAATGTTGAGAATGGTTCAGGACGGTAAGCTGACTCCACAGAAGCTGATCCAACGGCAGGTTAGCCTCGAAGAGGCCTGTGAAATCCTGCCCAAAATGGACTCGTTCCCCGGAACCGGAGTGGTGGTGATTGATCGTTTTTGATGCAAACCATGCTTCATCAATCGTGAATTTCAGCAAAAACTGGCGTATTTTCAGTCACAAAGGCAAATCTCATAGAAGTCCTCGTTCGTTCACACCAGACCAGCACGCTAGGCTTCGTATCGATAAGTCAGCCACTTTCGCCTTGGATCCGTTCACGAATCGCCGCGGCGGTATGCGAATTGCCCTCAAGAAACGTGAAGTGACAATTTGGTCTCCATTGACCCATTTTCGTTTGATCAAATATACTTCTGGCGCTTGAACTTAGGGAAAATAGCAGGACAACCCCAAACGTTTCAAACACGCCATTTGGGCAGATGAATCAGACCCCGCCTGCACTATTCGCAGGGTACAGAATTTTCAAACACGTTCGCACAACCCGACAAGAATAAATATCACAACAATTGAAAGCGAACCAAACAGACGGTTCGTCAAATTAAGGGCACAGCTCGGCCATGGAGTTTCTCGAAAAAGTTGGTGACTTCTTCACAACGGCGACCGGGAGAATCGAACGCAGTCTCACGTCGATTTTTGGTTCGTCGAACGAAAACCGAATCAGAAAGATTGGTTTTCTGCGTGACAAGCACGGTAATACCGTCATCAAGCCGGAATCGTTGATTGACAGAATTAACAAGCTTGAACCCGCGTGGATGACAAAATCAGACGACGAACTACGCCAGTCGACGGCCATGTTTCGTGAACGACTGCGACACGGCGAAACCGTGGAGGACCTGCTTCCCGAAGCCTTCGCTGCCGTGCGAGAATCGGGACGACGGTTTCTTAAAATGCGTCACTACGACGTTCAGATGGTTGGTGGCTGGATTCTGCATAACGGCATGATTGCGGAAATGGTTACCGGAGAAGGTAAGACGCTGGTAGCGACCTTATCAACGTTTCTGAACGCAATTGCCGGCAAAGTGCATGTCATCACAGTCAACGATTATCTCGCCCGCCGCGACATGGAGTGGATGGGACCGATTCATATCAATCTGGGCATGACCATCGGTGCCATTCAATCTGAAATGGGTCCTCAGGAACGTCAAAAACATTACGCCTGTGACATCACTTACGGCACCAGCAACCAGTTCGGATTCGACTACCTTCGTGACAACATGAAGCCGACCAAAGAACTGCAGGTGCAGGGTCCGCTTGATTATGCTGTGGTAGACGAAATCGACAATATTCTTATCGACGAAGCTCGAACCCCCCTGATCATTTCAGGACCGGCACACGATAACCTTGAGAAGTATCCGAAAGCCAATACCATCGCGCGACAGCTTCGTACCGAAGTTGACTTTGAACTCAAAGAAAAAGAACACACCTGCCACTTAACAGAAGAAGGTACTCGCCGCGCTGAAGAGCTGGCGGGAGTTGACAGCTTTTACACAGCTGGAAACATGGAATGGCCGCACCTGATCGACAACGCCTTAAAGGCGCATCATCTTTACAAGAAAGACGTGAGTTACGTGGTCGAACGCGGTGAGGTCGTCATCGTGGACGAAAACACAGGCCGTAAAATGGAAGGCCGACAATGGAGCGACGGACTTCATCAGGCTGTCGAAGCCAAAGAAGGCGTCAAGATCAAAGAAGAGTCGCAGACTCTGGCCACGATTACTCTGCAAAACTACTTCAAGCTGTACGGTAAGCTGTCCGGGATGACAGGTACTGCCATGACAGAAGCTGAAGAGTTCTGGAAAATCTATAAGCTGGACGTCATGGCCGTGCCTACCAACCGCACGATGCAGCGAATTAATTTCCCGGACAACATCTTCGGCAGTGATAAGGAAAAATGGAACGCTGTTGTTAGTGAAATCGAAGAAACACACAAGACAGGGCGCCCTGTTCTTGTCGGAACGACCTCGATCGAAACCTCAGAACTCGTCAGCAACAAGCTCGTCAAACGAGGCATTAAGCACAACGTACTCAACGCCAAACACCACGAACGCGAAGCCGAAATTGTTGCTCAGGCTGGACGCAAGGCAGCTGTCACAATTGCAACTAACATGGCGGGCCGAGGTACGGACATCGTGCTTGGGGGTAACCCCGAACATTCAGCGTGGGAAGAACTTAAAGAAAAGTATGAATCACGACTGGAGGTTCCTAAAAGCGAATGGGACGAACTGACAGACCAAATTGCAGTTCGCGACGGAATGAAGAAGGAAGCTCAGGAAGTTCAGCAGTTGGGCGGACTTCATGTTGTTGGCACCGAACGACACGATTCGCGACGAATTGACCTGCAGCTACGCGGACGAGCCGGACGCCAGGGAGACCCAGGGTCCAGCCGCTTTTTCATCTCGCTTGATGACAAACTGATGCGACTGTTCGCCGGTGACTTTGTGAAACGAGTCATGCAATGGGCCGGGCTGCAGGATGGCGAACCGATTATCAGCCCAATGGTAACTCGTCGAGTCGAAGGGGCTCAAAAGAAAATCGAAGAACGTCACTTCGACCAGCGCAAAAATCTGCTGGAATACGACGAGGTGATGGACGAACAACGCAAACGCACCTATTCCTACCGCCAGCAAATTCTGGATGGAGCAGACTGTCGAGCGTTGCTGGTAGGCATGATGGATGACCAAATTACTCATTCCGTCAACCATTTTCTAAATTCAGATTACCGAACGGACACGTTACTGCAATGGGCAAGTCAAAAGCTGCATCTTGACCTGCCAGCTCATCAGATTAAGGATCGAAATCGCGAACAGCTTGAAGATTACATTAAGCAGGAAGCCGATCGGCAGTATGCTGCGGTCATCAGCGAACAACTTGATGTCAACCTTCCGGTCGGTGATGACGACGACGCTGAAGATCTGAAGCGTGAGTGGAACTGGATTGCACTGACGAAATGGGCCAATAGACATTTCGCTCTTAATCTCCATGATCGCGACTTACAGAAGGTCGATCGCAAGGACCTCCAGAATCACCTTCTTGAATTGGCGCGAGGATCAATTTCGCGATGGGATCTCACGGATCTGGACGACTTCGTCGACCCTGCTTTCGAACGAAAGTCTCTCTGCGGATGGGCACAGCATCACTTCATGCTGAACGTCAGCGTTGAAGACTTTGAAGGCAAAGAGCAGGAAGAAATCGAGAAGTTTCTGCAGGAAAAGGTGCGACAGCTTTACGACGAAAAAGAAGTCACATTCCCAGTCAACGTCGGCATGAGCAGTTTTCTGTCAGGCGATGGTGCTCACGGAGAAAAGTACAACCGCGAAAAACTCTGCCGATGGGCGAACACACGCTTCAAGCGTGACTTTCTGCCGGAACATTTCGCTCAGATGTCAGCGACGGACATTCAATCGTTGTTGATCGAAACCAGTCGAGATTTCCTGCGTACCAAACCGGACGTTGCAGCGGTTGAACAAAAGTTACTGCAAGTGATTCCCGATTCTGATGTCGAAGCTGACCTGGTCACACCGAATCAGGCAAAGGCTGTCGCTGAATGGGCCAGTTCAGCCATAAAGTGGAATGTTGACGAGCAAAAGCTACAGAGCATGCACCCGGCGGAAGCCCGAGCCAACTTTGTACAGGGCATTGACTATGTCTACCGCCCCGAGTTGCGACAAACGGAACGTTCTGTCTTGCTCGAAATCGTAGACACTGGGTGGAAAGACCATTTGTACTTCATGGGACACCTTCGTCAGGGCATTGGCTTCGTCGGCTATGCTCAGAAGGATCCGAAGACAGAGTACAAACGTGAAGGTCGCAAAGCCTTTCTTGGAATGTGGCAACGAATTTCAGAACAGGTGACGCAGGCCACGTTTCGCATCGAACAGGAAAGCCCCGCGTTTGTCGGTTCGTTGTGGAAGATTACCGCGACCGAACAGGATGTGGCACCACCGATTGAGGACACAGGCGACCAGCTTCAAACGAATAGCTCTGAGTCCGGCGAAGGTAGTAAAACGATTGATCCAATTGTGAATGATCAACCAAAGATCGGACGTAACGACGCATGTCCATGTGGAAGTGGTAAGAAGTACAAGAAGTGTTGCGGCAAATAAAGTCTGGTGAATGACGGTCGATGTCGCTTCTCTGCGTTTTTTCCCGCCAGAGGAGCGACGCGGCTTGATCAGGACGTGACTAAATCACAATGCCGCATGCCAAGTCGTGGTTTGAGTACATCAAGGAATGGATTCCTGATGAAATGGATATTGAACATCGTCTACGTCGCTCTACTGGCGTTGCTGTCGCCAGTGATTCTGTGGCGAAGCTTCCGTCACGGTCGCTATCGCCAGGGTTGGAAGGCAAAACTATTTGGCAACCTGCCAGTATTTGCGGTCGACGAAAAAGTCGTCTGGTTCCATGCGGTTAGTGTTGGTGAAGTGCTTCAGCTGCAGAAAGTTGTAACCAATTTTCAAAGACACGCGCCGCCGAAAACGCGAATACTCATAACCACATCAACTGACACTGGTTTTGAACTGGCAACATCACGGTTCCCAGACTGTTCTGTTTCTTGGTTTCCTTTGGATTTTTCGTGGGCTGTTTCCAACGCTATTCGACGAGTTAACCCACACATGGTGGTTCTGGTTGAACTCGAACTTTGGCCAAACTTTCTTCGGGAATGCGCCAATTCTGAAGTCAGTACGACATTAATCAACGCTCGAATGAGCGACCGCAGCTATCGTGGTTATTCTAGAATACGTCGCCTTGTGGCACCTTTGCTTCACCAGTTTTCAGTCATTGCGGCTCAGAACGAAGAGTACGCGGATCGACTTATCGGACTTGGGGCACGTCCCGATGTTGTGACAGTAACGGGCTCTGTAAAATTCGACGGAGTCTGTTCAGATCGCGAAGGTAAGGCGACACTGCAACTGGCAGAGCTGTTCGGTCTTCAGCAGGAAGACACTGTGTTTATCGCAGGAAGCACGCAACACCCTGAAGAACAGTTGGCACTGAAAGCCTGGAAATCCCTTCGCAAAGACCACGCCGATCTGAGGCTGATTCTGGTTCCCAGGCATCGAGAACGTTTTGACGACGTTGCCGCGATGGTTTCTGCATCTGGCTGCAAGCTCAGCCGCAGGTCAACTATCACGACGGAAAACATGCCAACGGCAGATTCTGTGATTCTTCTGGACACAATCGGTGAACTCACTGCCTGCTGGGGCCTTGCTGATGTGGCCTTTGTTGGAGGCAGCTTTGGCCCGCGAGGTGGCCAGAACATGCTTGAACCAGCCGCATACGGTGCGGCAATCATGGTTGGCCCAAACACATCAAACTTCAAGGAAATTGTGCACCAGTTACTTCAGGCAAAAGGCATCATTCAGCTCCAGTCTGAACCCGAGCTGCAAACAAAGCTTTATGACCTGGTTGACTCACCACTCAAACGCAGCCAACTGGGGCAGGCCGCGAAAGCCACAGTGCTGTCACAACAAGGCGCCGTCGACAGAACGGTCAAGCTTCTGGAAGCCGTACTCAATCCGGAAAATTCAGGCAATAATGCAGTGGTGACTCAACACGCCGCCTGATGAAATCTGTTGTATCGTCTGGTTTTAACCACACACTCCTGTTAGTAATTTTCAGCAGGGCTGCGTGCGACAATAAAGCCGGAGCGTACTCCATCCAGCTGCGTCCGCACTGTTCAGTCGAAAGTCTTTCGCTCTTGCATACCAACCTCAGATAAGCGGGTGGATGCTTCTATCCACATACTAAATGTAGTAGTTGATGATGTTCTCCAGCAATTCCTGTCGGCCACTTTCGTTTGGATCAGCTTCACCCTTTTTAAGCATATATGTTTCAAGCTCAGCAAATGAGGCGTATCCCTGATCGATTCGCTTTCCGATGCCATCATTAAACGAGCGATATCGTTGTTTCACAAAGTCTGACAGAGCATTATCAGCGCGGATCTTCGAAGCGATTCTCAGACCACGCGCAAAGGCATCCATGCCTCCGATGTGGGCATGGAACAGGTCCACCGGATCAACGCTTTCGCGTCGAACTTTAGCATCAAAGTTTGTACCTCCTGGCGCGATGCCACCTTGTTCCATAATCACCAGCATTACCTGGGATGTGAGGTAAAGATCAGTGGGAAACTGGTCAGTGTCCCATCCAAGCAGCGGGTCGCCGGTGTTAGCATCGATGCTACCCAACGCTCCCTGTATGCGAGCGTATTCAAGTTCATGCATCATCGAATGCCCAGCTAGAGTGGCGTGGTTTGTTTCGATGTTCAATTTCACCACGTCCAGCAGGCCATACTGACGAATGAAGTTCATGCAGGCGGCCGCATCGAAATCGTATTGATGCTTCGTCGGTTCTTTCGGCTTGGGTTCAAACAGAAACTGCCCTTCAAAGCCAATCTCTTTCGCGTAGTCGTGGGCCAGATGCATGAAACGAGCAAGATGGTCGAGTTCTCGCTTCATGTCAGTATTGTAAAGGTTCATGTAACCTTCGCGGCCGCCCCAAAAAACGTAATTTTCACCACCAAGTTCGTGCGTTACTTCCAGTGCCTTTTTGACCTGAGCAGCTGCATACGCAAAGACATCGGCGTTTGGGCTGGTCGCAGCACCATGCATGAAACGTGGGTTTGAAAATAAATTTGCCGTGCCCCAAAGAAGCTTGACTCCGGTCGCCGCCTGAGCATCCTTCAGCTTTGCAGCGACAATATCGAGGTTTGCATTGGATTCGGAAAGGCTCACACCTTCCGGAGCAACATCACGATCGTGAAAGCAATAATAGGGCACGCCGAGTTTAGTAATAAACTCAAATGCAACATCAACCCGAGTCAGCGCCGCTCCAAGAGAATCTGTGCCGTCTTCCCATGGTCGATTCAGAGTTGGTGCGCCAAACGGATCCACTCCGGTGCAGCGAAACGTGTGCCAATAGCAAACACTGAATCGCATCCATTCCTTCATGGAACGGCCTTCGACAAGTTCTTCCGGGTTGTAGTGCTTAAATGCCAGCGGATTTTTCGAGGTCGAACCTTCGTAACAAATCTGTGGTACGTCCGGAAAAAATTCAGTCATGGTGAAGCGGGCTTTGTGTGAAATCAGGAAGCAAATAAAGTATGGTGAAAACAGTGAAAAGCCAACATCGCTGCATTTGCTTCGTTTCCTAGCCGCGACACACAATCTACCGCTGTTTGCAGCAGATAGCACGATTCTGGCTTTTTAGGCAAAAATGCGAAGAAGAATGCTCTCGATTTGGTGACTGCGAATGTGTTAGGCTTCTCAGAAGTGTCCGCCGTAATTCAGGAGATTCAAGGATGAACTCACTGCCCCTTATACGTAAGAACGTTCTCGCCGCGACAGCATTGCTGTGCCTTAGCCAAGTATGCGCCGCGGAGCAGACGTATCTGATTCGGTTCAAGTTTCAACCTGACGAACAGTTGCGTTACCAAAGCCTACATTGTGTAACACAGACTGCTGCCGCAGCAGCCGGGCAAAAAGTCGACACAACAAAAGTCGAACAGACTCGAGTATTCAGGATAACCAAAGTCACAGAAGACGGAGCGGCCAATGTTTCGATGCAGTTCGAACACGTGCGAATGGAATTGAAGTCAGGGCAGGGCGAACTCGAAGTATTTGACTCAAAAATGCCTGATCAGCTTGTTCCCCAAAAATTCCGCCACACTGCAGATAAACTAAAAGGCAGTGCGCCAAAATATACGCTACAGGCCGATGGCACGCCTGTGTCTGAACTTGGTCTTGAGCTCGTCCCCGATGGCGGTCAGGCAAGTTTCATGATGCCGTTGCCCAAACAACAGTTGGCGGTCGGTGAGACGTGGAAGGTAAACATGATGGTTAAGCCACGAATTGCTGAGGGCGTCATCCGTGAAATACTTCTGCTGCGAACTTACCGCCTTGAATCGGTAGACGATGGCATAGCCACAATTACATTCGCAACATCTCTGAGTTCGCCTGTGAAATCCCCGGCTGTAAAAGCTCAGCTGCTGCAGGCAACACCTCTGGGCACAATCACTTTCGACCTGAACAAGGGCGTTGTACTAAAACGGGTGTTGAAGTTCGACAAATCTGTTTTGGGAGCTCTTGGCCCAAACACGATGCTATCTGCGGTGGGCAATATCGAAGAGCATTTGCTAACCGACACGGAACCTTCAGTAACCGTTCGGTAGGCACAAAAAAACGGCCCACGGTGCATCGCACCGAGGGCCGTCCATGTTCTGTGAGAATCACATTAGTTGCTGTAGGCTTTGCTGGTCTGGCCTGACGAAATTGTCGGTGCAGCCTGTCTCTGTGAAAACTGTCCCGAGATCACGCTGGAACTCTGACGATCGCCAAATGTCGCGTTCACAGCTGAGCTTCGAGAACCGTTGGACAACTTTCCTGGAAAGCTGAGGCCGCTTTCCGGTGTCCACGAAATCTGCTTTCGGCTGTAGCCAATGTGTTCAAGGAAAGTTGACAACCCCACTTCGTGAATACCAAGGTTCAGCGCCTCGTCCTTCAGCTCCTGGCTGTTGTCCTTGATCTTCTTGTATAAGGTCTGCAGCTCCAGATCCTGAGTATCAAGGTCACCCAGATCAGCAATCACAATGTATCGTGTTCGAGACGTTATTCGAGACACAGCGTCCTCGCGGCTAATGTTGTTTCCCTTGCCATCACCAAAATCGCCCAGGTCATCGACTTCTGAAACGATTCTGGCACCGGCGGCAGATACAAGTCGTCGGAACTGATCTCGATCGAGGCCTTCCGTCGAGATCTTGCCAACCACAGCGATTTCCAGTGCCTGACCCGTTTGGAAGATTGGCGAATAGATAAGATCATCCTCGCCAATCGGCTGGCCTGATTTTTGGCTGACGATGCGAGCTGCCGCACGATGAGCACCAAGTATGCTAACGATTTCAATCTTACCTTTGATGTCCGTTGTGTTGGTGCGACCAACACCCGAATTGTCCTGTTTGTAAACAGAGAACGTGACACCGGTTCGTAGGCCGTCGGCAGATCCAAGGTCAACATAGCAGCGGCTCTGATTGTGGTCGACTGTTGTCACAAGTCCGTCTGGTGTCGAAAACGAAAGGTCTTCCTGCTGCCGTAGTCGCTTTCGCAGTTCGATAATCGCCTGGCGTTTCGCTCTGATATCTATATTGAGGTCTTCGATAATAAGGTCTGAGGAAACTCTCAATGCAGCAAGATCATTATCGAGCTGAATATTTTTCGCTCGAAGCCCCTTGATTTCTTCTTCTCGCTGAGCCAGTTCTTCACTGTGCTTTGCTTCCTGTTTAACCAATTCTGCTTCGGCTTTACTGAGTGCCGTTTTGATCTGCAGAATTTCGCCGTCTTTGGAAACGATAATGTTGTCCCGATCGCGTGTTCGTGCTTTGACCTGCTCAAGACGGTCTGTTGCCGATCGATTGTTCTTGTCGCTCTCAGATGCAGTTCGCCTCACGGCACCTTCCAGATTCAGCGGTGCGTCCGTTCCGTCGGCAGCAAGATCCTGCAACATCACCTTGACGCTGCCGTTGATGGTGTCGCCCGCCGATTCGCCTTCGCCAACATCCTCACCTTCACCGCGACCAATAAGCCTTTTCAGAGTATTGAGTTGCTCTGTCTGAACTCTCACCGTTCCGGTCAGATTTTGATTGTCGTTCGCAGCCTTGGCCAGCGCTGCAACTTTAAGTTGGTTGTCTGCGGCGGTCATGTACCAGAACACGGCAAACACGACCGACAGGACCATGAAGATCGCTAGGCCGATGATCGGGCCATTCTTATTTTGAGCCATGCCAGTGTCCCCGGATTCTTTGTTCAGTAACCTACTGATTTACTTAATATTGATCAGTCTCAACTCTACTACGCAATTCTTCCACTGAACTCTCAACATGGGAGTTAGCACAAATTCGTTAGCAAAGTCAGGATTTAACATTGTTGGATCTGAGTGTCTGTTGCTTTTTCGCAACGTCTCCCAGATGCATATTTCTGTATTAATGGCCGACCGAACACCGATCGGACGGCTCGGCCATTTGTATCGTGACTCCAGCATCCGAGTGAGTCAAGAAGTTAACACCGGCAGCGGTTGTATGTATGGATTTTGCCAAATCTGAAGGCTCATCGGCTAAAACTGCTGTGGTGCATCAGATTCGATATCGGCGGTATTTTGTTGGAAGTTGACTGACTTCGAGATGTGTTGGAATTTGCAGTTTTTTCCGAAGAAATGGCGAACAAATCACTGCAGAACAACCTGACCGGGTTCGACGCTCGGCTGACAATGCACCCATTGCCCGAGAAACCTGGTGATCTGAACAGCGGCTACAGCCACGACAATTCCCCCCAAAACATCTGTGGCGTAGTGCCAGCCCGTCGTAACCGTCGAAATGCACACTGCCACATTCAGCACAATCATGGGCAACCATAACCAGCGATACGATCGAAACGCATAGGCAAGAACGATCGCCCAGCTAGTGTGAAACGAGGGAAATGTAATCAGCCCTTCAAGATTATTCATCGAAACAGTGGACATGTGCCCGGATCGCAGTCCGTGAAAATGCTCAATGAATCGCTGCTGTGCAACAGTCGCCTCGTAACCAAAGGCGGCCGTCGGAGCCTCTGCCGGAAATAGAAAATAGATTGCCGTCGTGATGAGTCCGGCAAGCATGAAATGACTTACAAAGTCACGCAGCTTTCGAACGTCAGAATCGAGTCCAAGCACAATCAATGCCAGTAACGTTGAGGGCAACACTGAGTAGTATGCTCGGTTCATCGCCATCGAGATCCACGGATGATCACTCGACCACTCAACGATAGACGGAAGGTGGACCCCCATGGCAGCATCGGCCCTGATCAGCCACCAATCTGCCAGCGGAGCATTTAGCGGAGTCCCCGCGTATGTAAGTACAGCAAGGCACAGGTTAAACGCAACCATACACAGGAAGCCGGTCAACAGGTTCGAAAACTGGTTCAGTTTGCGAACGTCAAACACAATTGCAAATGGCAGCAATCCACCAATTGTTGCTATCGCCGGACCGGCTGACGAATAGTCGAATCGCATACCATGTCGAAGCAGCAACACACAGGCTGCACTGCCTGTGAGCGAGATCAGAAAAAACTTGAGTTTTAGATCAGTATTCCACATGACGTATTCGCGGGAGTTTCTCGATGTTGCTTTTGCGAAACATAGATCGCTCTGGCACACATCACGGAAAATCAGCGAATCGTTGCGAAACGTCCGGCAAAATCATGGAAGTTAGAACAGTTGTATCAGTCAAATCGCAAGTGCAGTGGCGAATTCAAACTTAAAATGCAACGATGCTACTGTGTGTCAGTGAGCGTTTAAAACCAGCCATTGATGTGCGGGTTAAAACCGGCCACTGAGGGGTTGGGTATGTTGATCAATTTCGGCACGCGAAGTGTCGGGGGAGGTCCGCATGTCGAACCAGCTGTCAATGGCGACTCATC
>JBDNFN010000059.1:0-4651 GCA_041689795.1 Fuerstiella sp.
GACCCGCGATCGGATTACCCTGTTGCACCATACTGGCAACCGTGGCAAAGGGCGAGCTATTCGCACGGGTCTGGAGTGCGTGACCTGCAGCCATGTGATCATTCAAGATGCGGACTTGGAATACGACCCAGCCGATATTCCCAAACTGTGGACCGTCATGCAGTCCGGTGCAGCCGACGCGGTTTTCGGCAGCCGCTATTTGGACAATCCTAAGCTGCAGAAAGGGCGTTGGGTTCTGCAGAGCGGAATTAGATTGCTCAATGTTTTAGTGCGATTCCTATTCGGAGTCACTCTGACAGACGAGGCGACGTGCTACAAACTTTTTCGTGTGCGTGATCTTAAGCGAATGGATCTGGCGGCTGAAAAGTTCGACTTTTGCCCGGAGGTGACCGCAAAAGTGACCGCGTTGGGGTTGCAAATCGTAGAGGTGCCGATTTCGTATGAAAGCCGCGGGCAGGATGCTGGCAAAAAACTCAGATGGTCCGACGGATGGACGGCAGTTATTGCCCTAGTTAGATGGCGCAAATGGAGCCCCACAACCCGCGCGGAGAACGAGAAAATAGCAGTGTTCGCGTTATCAAACCGCCGCCACGCGGGACAGCTCCATTCGGCGGATGCGAATTCCATCGGCCTTTTCTCGCGAGTAATCATGTTGGGGTGCGCTGTTGCGGCAATGCTTCTCGTGGTCGGTGGAGTTTCCAAGCTGTGGTCAACGCAGTCGTTGCATCTTTTCCCGTACGTTGTCGTTCCCCGTCGCGGTGTGGTAGCGATCGGCCTATTGGAATTGGTGATAGGAATGGCTCTGATTGCCCGCCCAGGATCGAAGCGAGTCCGCACGTGTACCGCGCTGTGGTATCTGGCGTTCATTTTCGTATTGACTGCCCGGGCCGCTTTCGGATTATCCAGCTGTGGTTGCTTGCCGGGACTTGAAGTGCCACTCTACAGAATGCTGCTAATCGATGTCTGCCTAGCCGTCCTTATGGTTGCTTCGTGGAAACACGACACGAATCGCCGTCTCAACGATATTTATGCTGAAGGTGATTCTGCGGGAAAGGTGTGGGGGCTTCTCCGAGGGACCACCGTGGCATTTCTTCTTACCTGCTGTGTAGGCGCACTGTTCGTCCGCAGTTTCGACGAGGCAATACAATATGTGTCCGGCGAGCGAATTGTCGTCGATCAACGGGCGAAACGTGTTGAGAATACGACCGGGGACGAGGCTGTGATTCCGTTTCTGCTAACCAACAAGGGAACGCGAACGATTTGCATTAACGGTGCCCAGTCATCCTGCCGTTGTTCGGCGACAGACAATTTGCCACACGATCTGACGCCTGGCACTACGTTTGTTGCGAACATTCGTATCCGACGGACGCTTGACGGTAGCCCCGCCACACAAGCTGTCGGGACTGCATTTTACTTGAGCAACAAGAAAACAATTTATGTGACGGCGATTGTCGACTGGTACGGCAATTGACCACAGTTTCGAGTCTTTCAAGCAGGAAATAGTACAATGCGTGATTTCGTCAAAGAATTGACAGGTGGATTCCATAACTTGGCGTGCGTTTGCCTGATCATGAGCTTGGGCGGACTACTTGGATGCCCGTACTCCGCTGAAGAAATCGCAGCGGCAAAGGCCGCTGTAATTGGGGACTGTGAAGAGGAGGAATACGTAGCGGGTCAGCCTCAATTTGGCTACGGGTGTAGTAACTTTGGGACTGGTTGCGATCGCGATGAGTCCAGCGGCACTTGCAAAACGATGAAATACGTAGGCAACAACACTGGCTCAAGCCAAGTGAGATACTGCGCCTGTGATATCTAACTCGTCTTGCGCGTCTCTCACAGGTCGATTGACGCCATGCTCTGTTCGAAATGGTTGGATTGTTGTCTTGATAGGGGCCGTCAAAATGTGCATTCGACTTCCGCAAGCCCGCAAGGCCTTCATCGTCATGACGGTCACCATGATTTCGTGGGCCTCTGCCCCCGCGACAGGTGCGGGAACCATCTTTGACAACGCAGGATCGCCCGAAAACGAGGCGGTGTTGAATGACATTTTGGCCGGGCTCCGGCAGGTCCAATCGGACTACCAAAACTCAGTGATTCACGCGACGGTGACATTGCAGGGGAGCGAGAGAAGTGAACGCAGTGATACTTCACAACGCGACTGCGTATTCTACGGAAATGTCAGTTCCGACGGACGGTATATGCGCCTCGACGAAACCGACTGCACGACTGGACAGCTGCGCTATGTTCTGACGTCTCCCAATGGTTCGATTTCCGCGAAAGCTGATGGACCGGAGGCACTAGTGACGTCAATGCAGCGAGGCGCACATTTCGATGCAGGACAGTTCTTCGAATTTCCATATACGGTCGGCCTTCTCGAGGTCGAAGAGTGGTTGCGTGAGGTGGCCAGTGACACCATCCAAGATCTTCTGATCAAGAAGGAGCTTCGCAACGGCGTCAACCATGTCACGATCTCAGCCCGATTCCTGAATGCCGATCTGCCCAAGGGGTACGACCTGCAAATTGAGTTTGAAGAAGTAGGTCGATATGTCGTGACGCAGTTCAGAATAGCCCGTGATTCTGGATGGATTGAGACAGGCACCGTCGAATACGACAATGTTGGCGGTCGTCCAGTCTTAAGGAATGCAACTCGGTCGGAGGAACGAAGCGGTAACACGACATGGCGTCAGGATGTGGAAATTAGCATCGTCGAGTTTGGCAGCGCTCAATTGAGTTTATTCGACCCTGCAACAATTGGCGTGAAGCAAAGCCCAGTTGAGAATCAATATACGTGGTTGATTTCTCTGGCGTGTGGTATCGGCCTATTGCTGACACTCTATTTTGGATTGCAGTCGTCTGATCGAAAAAGTCTCTAGTCATGGCATGGGTTCGAGAGCATAGAGTTCTTATCTGTTTGCTTGTGGTTCACTCCATACTGCTAGGGGTTTCCGTTTTTTGCCATAGTCCAGGGTTGGATGAGTGCGGCCATTTGCCCTCTGGCTATCTAAACTGGAAAGGCCGCTTTGATGCCTACCGGGTCAATCCACCACTCGTGCGAATGGTCGCTGCCGTACCACTATTGATTGGCGAGCCCACCGACCAGTTTAACGCGGGTGTTTCCAAGGGTAGCTATCGTGCCGAGTATTACGTAGGCCATGAATTCTACCAAAAACACGGTCGGAAATTGCTGCTCTATCTCATTGCAGGCCGCATGTTGTGTTTGCCATTTAGTCTGATCGGAATGGTCGCGTTGCACACATGGGCCTATCGAATGTTCACCAAACCGACGGCACACGTAGCAGCAACGTTTTGGTGCTTTTCTCCAAACATAATCGCCCACGGTTCCATGATTACACCCGACGTCGCGGCAACCAGTGCGGGGGTCATCGTGGGGTTTGCCCTCTGGTCTTGGGTGCGGGATCCGTCTTGGAAGAGAACGCTTTGGCTAGGATTGGCCGTATCGTTCGCGGTCCTGACAAAGTTCACTTGGCTGGTGCTGATATTGTTCATTCCAGCTGTCATGGGCGGGAACCATTTTTTTCGGAACAGGGTCACTTCAATTTGGTGGAAGTCAGTAGCCGTGCTTCTCATTGTCCTCTACTTGGTCAACGCTCAGTACGGATTCAAGGGAACAGGCCAATCTTTGGCTCAACTGCACCCGGACAGCCGAGCATTGCACACGCTATCATCCATGCCGATTTTGAAGGATTTTCCAATCCCAGTTCCAGAAGACGTGGTGCTTGGAATCGACCGGCAAAAGTGTGACTTCGAGAATCGATTTTCATCGTATTTCTGTGGCGAGCACCGCGACGGCGGCTGGTGGAATTACTATGTCGTCGGCTTGCTAATCAAGGAGCCGATTGGGCTTTGGATAGCCTTTGTTATCGGGACCGCGACGTTCATCTGTGATCCGGATGTTCCGCGCACAACCCGGATCATTCTGATCGGATTGCCCACAATCGTGCTGGTGCTTGTGAGTGCTCAGACGGGTTTCAACCATCATCTCCGCTACGTCCTGCCCGCGTTCCCATTCTTGTATATCCTAGCCGGGACAGCTGTATCGTCGGTCACTGGTGTAGGTTCCTTAGCCGGACGACACCGTCTAACGCTTGTCGCTCTTGCAGCGTTTGTGGGCAGTAGTCTCTATGTTTTTCCACACAGTCTTTCGTACTTTAACTGCGTGATTGGTGGCCCAACGAATGGGCACCGCTATCTGATCAACAGCAATATCGATTGGGGGCAGGATTTGATTTTCCTCGAACGCTGGCTAAAGCGAAACGACGATCCCAAAATTGACGGATACGAACTTATCTACCCCGCGAGCTACATGTTTGCGGACGCCCAGCCAATTCCGAACCAGCCCACACCCGGAACATGGATTATCAGTGCGGACCGAGTTCATCACCGAAGTGGGCGGCATGAGTATTTCTTGCAGTACGAACCGAAGGATATGATTGGGTACTCCACATTTGTCTATCAGATTCCGCCTTCTCAAAGGCCAGTGGGACCAACTCAGCCACAGAACTCCGTGAGATCGCCATGAAGGCTGCTGGCTCACGATCAGTGAAGATTGTCGACCGGACTGGCAGTCATCCACTTCAGCTACTGTCGGCCACGGCCAGTCATCCGCAGATTACCGTGAGCCCCTTCAGGC
>JBDNFN010000060.1:0-17859 GCA_041689795.1 Fuerstiella sp.
CGATGGCCGCACCGAACCGCGAGTCAACAAACGCAGACCCAAGGTGCTCGCACTCATGCAGAAACCCAGGCACGAACTTCGAAAGGAACTGAAAGCCGCTGCATGACGTAAACCCTTGGATACCAAACGGCAGTGCCATTCTGGACAGCTACCTATCTGGGTGACGTCATCAGGCGGACGTGCTGCGTGTCCGTTTCCACGATCGTTGTGTCCGTCTGCGGACTCAGGTTCCGGAGTTGCTGCCGATGCCCCGATGGCCATTCGATGGTGAGAGTGTCAACGACGCCTGATGTCGGGACAACAAACCAAAGCGCTCGTTCATTAGCTGTTAAATAACCACCGTCGTTACTCAGAACACGCGTGACAATTGAGTCATCTGACTTCACCGACACCTTAGCTCCCAAGGCGTCTCGATGCGAATCGGTGGCAATCAAGCGTATCGCGAACCGTTGCTGCGTTCCCGATTGATTCAAGAGAATACGCGGCTGACCGGTGCGATGCGTCAATATCAGGTCGGGGCGAGCATCACGGTTAACGTCGGCAACAGCAAGTGCTCGTCCCAGCCATTCCCCGTTGAAGTAGTCACCCTGATCGAATGACTGAAGATTGAACCGCGCGTTTTTCTGTAGGTACACGTGGGCCATCATGTTTTTTTTGTGAAGATGACCGTTCAGAACCACCAGATCCAGCATCGAATCATCATCGATATCCAGAAACTGGGCCCCCCAGCCCATCATTGTATAGCTACTTCTACCTAACTCCATGGCTTCCGTGCTGTCAACAAACGTTCGGCCGCCCATATTCGTGTACAGCGTGTTGGTTTCCCCCGCAAAGTTCGTGACGAAGATTTCCGGGAAACCATTATTATCAAGGTCTGCACTTGCGATGCCCATGCAGGCTTCCGACTTTCCGTCGCCTCCAACAGCTACGCCGGCAATTGCTGACGCTTCCTGAAAGTCCAGCTGCTGATCGATCGACTGATTGAAGAACAGCCTGTTTTGAGTGGTGTCATTGCCCACAAAAATATCCCTTCGTCCGTCTCCATCAAAGTCCCTCACGACCACTCCGAGGCCTTTTCCGTTCGGCACAACAACACCTGAAGATTCGGTAACATCGCGAAACGTGCAATTGGACAGATTTTCATAAAGTCGATCCTGGCATGCGGGGACATTCAGCGGGCCACACGGAGTCGATCGCTCGTCGGTACACGCTTCCACCTCGTGGATACCGATCGTTAGATAGTTGACAACGTAGATATCCAGATCTCCATCATTGTCAAAATCCTCAAACGCAGAACTGACACTCCACGCCGATTCACTCAGTCCCGAGGCGATGGTCGCATCCGAGAAGGTGCCGTCACCATTGTTGAGCAGCAGTTGATTCAATCCAAAGTTCGTCACAAACAGATCAGGAAACCCATCATTGTTCAAGTCTCCTACAGTTGCTCCATGTCCATAGTCGCTGACAGCTGGAATTGCCACAGAGGACACGTCAACGAGAACGTCCCGCGTTCTTCGTAGCAGACAATCTCCATCGGCTGACCGATCCTCGATGTCAGGCAGAGATCCTCCCTGTGGAAAAAAGAAATCGACTGCCCCGTCACAATCAAAGTCGAACGCCGCCACGCCGCCGCCAAGTGATGTCAGAATCGTTGAGTTTTCGGCTGACGGACAGCCATATTGAAACTGGATCTGCAGGTCGTCGGTGACATCCACGAAGGAAATCAAGTCGAGTGCTGCCGAAGTGCCTGCCTGACTGAGTGCCAAAGACGACGTATCGACCACACGCAATTCCGATGTCGCAGGCGGCACAAGCCTTGGTGGTGGAGATGCAGTCAGCTGCTTCAGTCGATCATCCTGAGCAGTCGCTTCACGCGAACGATAGCCTTCTGCCTGCAGCCAGTTCAAACAGACTCTCGCTTCCCGGTAGGCGGCTGCATCAATAAGTTTTTCCACGATCAGTGGAAATCTTTCCACCGCCTCTTCAAGAGAGTCCAGTGAGATCACCGCTTCCACCTGAACGCTGAGCTGCTGTAACAGTCGAGTCTTTTTCTTCATCCGCTCTGCCTCTTCAGGCGACGAATCCATCAGCAGTGTGGACAGAGCGTAGATCGGTTCAGGATCAAATGGTGCCAGCTGTGCAGCATTCCGATAGGCTTGAACGGCTGCTGTGGCCGCGCCGCGTGCCTTCAACACTCGACCCAGAAAAATCCAGTAGTTGGCAGACTTCGCGTCCGATGTTTTGATTTCCAGCAACTTTTTCCCGGCCAGTGGAAAGTCGTCCGAAATTACCGCCAGCTCTGCCGCAGCCAGACTAATCAACCAACCCTTGCTGGCTAAATGCTGATCTGTTGCTGCATCGATGATTTTTTGGGCAGCCGGCAGCCGATTCATTGCCAGATAGTTGTTAATCAGTGCATACGCGATCTCGCCCTGATCGGGTTCATTCTGATAGGCCGGTTCCAGTCGCTTCACGTTCTCATACAGGTCGTAGCTGACGCGACTGCCGGCACAGAACAGGAATACGTCTTCCGCAGTGGCCTTGTCTCGCCGATCGAGATCTGCGATCAACGTTCTGACTTTTTGTACGTTCAGAAGATTACCTTCCAGACCGATCAGCATTCTGATGGCATCCTCATGCTCAGGAGAGATTTCCAGAACCTGATTCAACAGCCTACGCGCTACCGACAACCGGGGAACGGCAAGGGCAAACTGAGCGGCCATCGTCAGCAATCGCGGATCCGTCCGGAAGTCGGGCAATTCCTGAATGACTTCCAGAGCACGTACGTTGTTGCCACGAAGCCCCTCAATAACGGCCATAAGATAGGTGACGTCCGAATCGGCTGACGCACTGTGGAGTTGTTCCACGATACGAAACGCCTTTTCAATATCACCGGCATCAAGAGCTGCGGAGGCTTCTTCAACCGGATCGCCGGCCTGTTCCGGAATGGGCGGCATCAGCAGGAACCAGGCGACACCAACGACGGCGAACGGAAACGCCAGAAGAATCAGACTGCGGCTGGCAAATGAGTTTGCGGCATGTCCTGACTGTTTCATCCGTTAACAACCCATGTGAAAAATGTACGGCTGGACGTGGAGCAACCGCCAAGGCACACTGACCAAAACACGGCTTCGGTTCGCGACACCTCGGTCACCGACTTGATCGTATCAGATCGTCCGCCGTTTGTTTGTGTAGATCTCGCAATTGCTGATCGCCGCTCACTTCGAACAACGCGGCGAGTGCCACGTGTGCCGCATGGTTGCGAGGATCAATTTCAACGGACTTCTTCAAAGACAAAATCGCCTCCGCCGTATCGTTAAGATTCTGAGCTGCGATGCCCCGAAAAAACCACGCTCTGGCGTCACGGCGAATCGTCGTCAGTTCCTTGAATCCCTGAAACGCATCTTCGTACTTCCCCTGCTGGAATTGCAATTCCGAAAGCAGTGACAACGCAGAACTTCTGGCCTCTGATGCTGTCTGGTCAAGTTTCAGGGCCTGGCGCGACCAGTCTTCGATCTTTTCCGACCACCCGACTTCCAAAGCAACGGTTGCCAGCCCTGCAGCGACGTCTGCGTCGCCGGCTCCCAGATCCCATGCCCTTTGCAGAGACTCCTGAGCGATCCGAAGCGTCTGGCTGTGAGTTGCGTCAGAATGACCCAGAAAAATCTTTAACGCTGCCAGACCCGTGCACCGGGCACGGTCTGCTTCCGACAGCCTGCTATCATCCAGAATGGGAAGAATCAATTTCTCTGACGCGTTGGTCACGACTTCGTTCTGGTCGCTCGGCCGGTGAATGCCAATACGATGGTGCGTGAAGGCGACATGCGGTACTTCTGTGGGAGCCGACGGCATATGACAGATCGTGCACTGATTCTGCGTCTTCGCATGCCGCAGATCCGGCTGTTCGGAACATGACTCATCAGTGTGGCATTGCAGACACTTCTGTCGAAACGCAGTCAGTGTTTCGACAGGCGAATCTCCGGAATGAGGATTGTGGCATGTTGTACAGGTCAATGTCGACGTTTCCGTAAAACAGCGACTTCGGCGCATCTGCTCAACATGACCAACCACCGTCATGCCATCGCCTAACTGCCCGTACCTGTAGTCCTGACGGAATTCCTGAATCGGCAATCCGGGACGAAAGTCATCGAAGTTGTAGCCACGAACAGCGACCTGAGCGTCCGCCTGCAGATGGCATTGCTGGCAAATTCCTTCCTGCAGATCACGTTCAAGACGGGACGGGTTCACGATCGTTTCATCGAAGTCCCGCTGAATATCGTCACGAGTGTCAACGGTCTCATTGAGGTGTTTTTCAACATGCAGTTGCCCTGGTCCGTGACATCGTTCGCAACTGACAAATTGCTCATGAATCCTGGAGTGGTAATCGTTGTGATCCAGGACTTCGACTTGGCCTGCGTGGCAGTATAGACACTGCGATGAAACAGCCCGCCGAAACGAAAACTGCGATGGACTATCGAAACCCGGCGACATCCCCCATTCTTTGCGGTCTGAATACCACGTCAAAGGAGACTGCACTAAAAAGCCGTCGAGCTGCGTCAGATAACTTTTCCCGAACCGCCCCGAACCGACGACATAGTCGATCAGAACTTCTCGAGCCGTCTTCTTCTGCTCCCCCAGTAAGACAATCTCCGCCTGCATCAGTTTGCCATCGGCCGTCGTTCTGGTCGTATATTCGTATCCCGATGCCTCATGGCGAATGTGGGCGTCCGGAGAATTTTGTTGCTCGGCCGTAGACAGGGCTCTGCCGTGACGCGTCTGAAGAAACGACTTGTGAACGTCAGCGTGGCAGTTTTTGCATGTGTCGCTGCCGACATACTGTACATTGGCTGCTGTATTCAGAAACGGCGAATCCGGGCGAGCCGGCAACGCCGCAACAAGGCGTTGTTCTAACGCTCCTTTTTGAGATTCCTTAGAATCTGCCTCTATAGAGGTCGTGCCACGTTGAGGACTTTTTTCACATCCGAGCAACAACAGGCAGCTGCAGAAGAATACACACTTCGCCGCAGAGCGGCCAGAACCTGGATTCGGACCACAACGAGGGTTGGAAGCGGCAGTGAATTCCACATGGCCATGTGACATTCGAAACTTATTCATGACGCTGTCCATGGTGCCTCGCGTCGGATGCCTGGCCGATTCCTGAATCAGGAATCGGAATCATCTTCAGCTGTTTCCGTCTTGCATCAAATTCGGCAAGGACCGCTCTGGCTACCGCATGGTTCGGCGTCATCTGCAGTGCTGCCGCAATATACTGATACCCCAGCTCTCGCGAATGATAATACAACATAGCGGTTCCGATCGAAACCTGTAAGTCAATATTGTCCGGGGAATGCGCCAGTAGTTGAATTTCCTTTTCCATCTGCTGCACAGCAAGGTCTGCAACCTTCCATGCCGCGTGGAGCTTTTTCGATTCCTCGTGACGTCCACTCCACGCTGCAATTCTTGACTGAAGGTATAGAGTCCTGGTGTCATCAGGCCAAAGAGCTGCCAGTTCGCCAATATTTTTTTCCGCCGCTGCGACGTCACCCTCGTCAAAATCGATTTCAGCAATTGCCAGACGTGCTTCAAAACTTCCCGGATCCAGTGCAAGGATCTGAAGGTGCACGCTTCTGGCAGCTACATGTTGTCCCTGCTGCTGCAGCCCCTCTGCCAATCCTTGCCACGCCTCAACGTTTGTCGAATCACGTGACGTCACGATTTGAAACTGCTCGCACGCCTCCTCGTGACGTCGAATCTGGTTCAGACACTCTCCAAGTCTCACACGGCACTGGTCAGCATCTGAATGCAGGTCGATCGCCTTCCGATAGGACGTAACAGCTGTCTGCCAGTCCGTCAGAGTCTGTCGCATCAGGCCATCGTGATAGTGCGGCCGAAAGTCTGCCGGCCAGTCTGCTTTCCACGCATCAAGCAGTACGGCTGCTTCTTCAAAACGACGGTTCAGTCGAAAACCGATTGCAAACGCTTCACACACATCACGTGAGTCAAGATTTGTATCACGCAGCAGACGAGGCAGCAGAGCTTCGCCTGAAGACAGCCGTCCCATGCGGACATGAATCAGGGTGCGTTCCTGCAAGACACGATCGGGGGCGGAAATCAGACGTGCACTGTCGGCGAGCAGGCGTTCGGCCCTCTGAAGATCCCCGCTCTGACGATAAGCCTGAATTGACAACAATCGGACTTGCGGACAGGCGAGTGCCGCCCCGTACCGCTCTGCGGTTGCAACGGCCTCCTGCAGTCGGATCTCATTCAACAACGTCGAAAGATGGTGTCTGACATACAGGCAATACGCCCAGTCTCTGGCTGCAAACGCCGTAACGCCCAACAGGCACAGGAGAATCATCAGCAGTTTCTGCCACGTAAACCGTAGCGGCCTGCGTGCCTGTGGTTTCAATACCTTGTCCGGCTCCCGTGATGTGTCAGTCATGGACATATTGTGTAAAGCACGTCGTGGCCTTCAATCGCGCGAATTCGACAGTCGGTCTGTACGTCCAGGAATTCCTGCACGGCCCCCGAAGGCCAACGGATTACAATTCTCGGAACCACAGCCAATTGTCCGGTGCCGACCAACAAAGTTTTATCGTTTGAGCAATAGTATCCATCTCCGGCGACACACTGAAGCACCAGATCCTGATCGCCCAAACTTATCGTTAAAACAGCTCCCACGGCCGGCCGATTTGAAGCGGTCCCCGTCAGACGCAGGCTCAGGGAGTGATGGCGGGTATGGGTACGATTCTCCAGCAGCGCGGGAGGACGGTCCAGATGAGTGATGATCGCGTCTGGCAAACCGTCTCGATTCCAGTCCACTCTGGCCATCGCTCGGCCAAGAACTCCAATCTCACCATATCCTCCAAGATTGTCAGCGCTGCAGTGAAGAAAGCCCGCACTGCCTGTGTTCTGCAGGAGGTCACAAGTCATTTTCCACGGAATGCCAGAGTGTCGGTAGTCATCAATATGACCGTTGGCGACCAACAGATCCCAATCTCCGTCAAGATCTGCATCCAGTAGTTGCGAGCCAAAACCAAGCTGCTTCAATGACACCGCCCCCAGTTTTGCGATTCGCGTTTGATCACGGAAAAAACCGCCGGGCTGAGACTCGTAATACGTGTTCGTTTCTTCGAAGAAATTCGTCACGAACAAATCCAACGCGCCATCTCCGGAAACGTCAGCTGCCGCAATTCCCATACACGCTTCCACTTGCCCTTCGCCGTTTCCGGCCAGCCCCAGACTGTCCGCATGGTCGGTGAATCGGACGCCTGTCTCCGTGGGGCGAATCTTCAGAAAATGATTCGAGGTCATGTCGTTGCTGACGAAAACCTCTAACCCCGGATCACCATCCAGATTGGCCGCCAGAATGCCGAGCCCTCGCCCCTTCAGTTCCGATAAACCGCTGCTCCGAGTCTGCACAGCAAATCGCCCATCTCCCTGATTGTGTAAAAATTCGTCATGGGCTGGATTGAACAGCGAAGGCAGACATCCTCGAACGGCTCCCTCCGGTCCGCTGTGGCAGATTCTTTTGAATGGATCAGTGCCCTCGACATATTGCACGTCATAAAGATCGTCAAAACCATCGGCATCCAGATCCGCCAATAGGCAGCTTGTGGTCCAGCCGGGCGGCGATTCACTTGTGACCGGAAGATCGACCGATCGAAACGTCCCATCCCCATTGTTTATCAACAGGCGATTCGGACCAATATTGGCAACGTAGAGATCCGGGAATCCGTCTCGATCGGCGTCGCCGACTGCGACTCCCTGGCCAAAGCTGTGTTCGCTGTCGAATGCCAGACGATTCACCTGATCAAAAACACCCACGCGGTTTCTGTAAAGTAAATCCTGATGATTCCACGGCAACTCGTTTCCGGAAGGCCAGTCGCTGGCCTGAGTGAAACACAAATCCGGCGCGTCGTCACCATCGAAATCGATAACGGCCACGCCACCGCCAAAGCCCTGATAGATCCACAGTCCCGCTGGCGGACCATCGAAGCCACCAAAATAGCGTTCTACAATGCCAACGGAAGCGGCGACGTCATGAAACTGCAACTCAGTTGAGGACTCGGATCCGGATCGCATGCCAGGCTGCGGGGATGTTTGATCAGTCCTGTTGGCAATCTGAAATTGGTCAGTAATTCCACGTGACAAGAGCAGTTGCAGGCGATCAGTCACAGCCATCGATTGCCTGACCGAGTTTCGCTGTTGAGATTCCCGAAGTGCAGCAACATGCCGACCGGACTTTGGACGAAACAGATCCGCCGCTTTCCACCATGCCTCAGCCAGTCGCGATTCGCCCAGCTGCTCACACAACTGAGCCAGCTTCTCCATCGAGGTAAAACTGCGATCACCGAACAGGACGCTGTGAGCCAGCTGTTCCAGTTCATGAATCACCGCCGCTCGTTCTGAAAAGAATTCAGCCTCCATGCCCGCACGACTGTACTGCGCCAGTAATTCGGAAACCAGCTGACAGGCGGGGCGATGCAATGGTGCAAGTTGCACTGCACGACAAAGATCGCGCACCGAATCTCGGTAGGCCCCCTCCTGTGCCGCCATCCATCCTGTGACAAAGTGTATGTCTGGATGATTAAACTCCCTGGCACGGACGCTTTCGCGCCACGTCTGCAGTTCCTTCGAAATCAATCCCAATCGATAGTAAACTAATCCCAATGCGGCCCATGCTTCCGCCGGCGCCTGATTACTGGAAGTGGCTTTCTGCAATAACGCTGTCGCGTCCTGCAAATTCCCCTGAGTTGCAGCAAGGCTGCCGAGGCCAACTATGACGGGAATAAACTCCGGGTCTTGCGCCGCAGCCCGATCAAGCCCCATTTTGTCTTCCAGAAATTCTCTGCGGCTGGAGAGAAACACCAATTCATCCAGCTGGATTTCCCCCAGCAACAGCAAGTGTCTCAGGTCGCCTGTTGCCAGAAAATGACGACCATGCCGCAGCAGGAGATCACTTCGTGTACGGACGGCGAACGGGTCATCTGGATCTTTACTCAGACGATCATCCAGCAGTCTCTGCGCGGCCCGGTGATAGCCGTTGTCGATCAGGACGTGAATGGTCGCGGAGCCTGGCGGCACGTCAGCGCTTAACAACCGGCCTGCGTTGCGGGTGACGATATCGATCATGTCTGTCACATGTTCTGCACGTGCTGCCGCTTCTGCAGCCAGGGTCAGAACATTCGGATCATCCGGGTAGACACGCATCGCCTGTCGAGCCGTCGCCCAGCCTTGCTGGGGATCTCTCATCATGGCCGCGCGGACCTGCCTGACAAACATGTCGGCAGACCATGGGGGCGCGTATAGAAAAACCCTCCAGACACCCAGAGCGCCAATCAACAAAGCTGCGAAGAGAAGGAGTAGCCGATGTTTCATTTTGATAAACGAAAACCGATGGGCACAACGTGCCCATCGGTTCAGTTGTTCAACGTTTACAGCGATCAGATTCTAGAATTCACCAAGTACTTCACTACCGTTTTTCGTTCCCAATGCTCCCCAGACACCGTATGGGCTCCTGCCAGGGCTGTTTCCGGGATCGGCAGCCGATTTGTTACCACTGTCAATGTTTTCGCTAATGAAGCGAACAGAGCCATCACCCAGAAGCACCTGAACTCCACCGGTGTGACGACTTTGAGCAGAGTAAACTCCCCATCGCCCGTCCCACGTATCGTTTGAACAACGCGGACTGTTGGGAGGCAAAACCGTGTTGAAGCCGGTCATGGAAGTATTACTGTCACACCAGCGATCACCGGACCAATTCCGCATGGTGGTCCCGGGCGCAAATGCATTTTTGTCATTCGGATCCAGAGCTGCCAAACACAAGGTCGGATCAGTATTCACACCCGCAATGATCGCCGTTCCGCCTTGCTTGAACAAACCACTTCCGTTTGCCTTGACCAGTTCAGCCATCAGAATCGTATTACTGCTTCCATCCAGAGCGTCGCGGATTCCAAAGGTGGCGGAGTGAGCAAACATGCCACGGTTGATCCTTGAGTTCTGCGAGCCACTAATCGAATCTCCGTTCGAGAAGCCGTAATTCGTCTTGGCTATACTGCTGTTGCCAGACCCCTGTAGTGGCGCCGAATCAGACGGACACAGGAACGCCGCAAGCTGAGTTCTCCATGGCGTGAAACCGGACTTCCATGGCTCAGGCCCAAACGGCGGATAGTTGGTCGTACCGTTGGAGCTTGTGGCCACTCCGCCGCTACTAATCTGATTGTAGAGGGGTGCGTTGTCGAGGTATGGCAAAAGCCCGGGCAGGCCACTCAGGCGACCCCAGTTCCCTGAATCCGCCGCCACCCAGCCGGTGCCACCTTTACCGAAGATGAAGGCCCCATACACATCATGATAGTTATGAAGCGCGAGGCCCAGCTGCTTTATGTTGTTCTTACACTGAGTTCGTCTGGCCGCCTCACGCGCCTGCTGGACGGCAGGCAATAGCAATGCGATCAAGATTGCAATAATGGCAATCACGACAAGCAGTTCGATCAAGGTAAATCCCTTGCCGACTGGCCGAACTTTTTTTCCTGTTTCGTGCATGTGAAGACACCTCCAAAATTGAGTATTAAAAAAAACGAGACATCAAGGGCACGTGTTTGTTGCACACGAGCATGGCTGGCACCGCGAGCAACAAGCAGCATTGCCATTCGATCTTCGTCCATTATTGCAGCAGTCACAACCATGATTTTGAGCAAAAAACTAAATTCGGGGAGATTGTTTATTGTTTTTTCCGAAAAACGCGAAACATACTATCACGCAGGGGTTATTACTAATAATACATGGCCAAGTGAATCTAAGCCGTAGGTCGAATGCTCCGGCTGGCGTAAGTGGTATGCTTATTCGCCTGGCTGTCGTCATCCAGGAATCCAGAAATCAGAAACTGACTTGAGTGGCTGATTCGAAATCAATGCCGACGTTGCCCCTGAAAGAGCCAACTCGACAATGTGCGGGGACTCTAAGTTGTAGCGGCCGAGGTTTCGGAAAGTTCGATTCCCAATCAAGCCCGTCGGCCTGAGGGGAATGGTGCCTGAGTGTTTGGTTACGTAGGCCACTACGCCACAGCTTGCTTTCGTTCTGCTGCTGTGTGAATAGACCTCTGGTTTTCAAAAAAACAGCCGTGTGTTTGTTTGTGGCAGTCCGATGACGGTTGTATGCTGCACGGCGTTGTTATCCCTTACGCCGCTAACTCGAACTATAGAAGTCTGTTCTAATGAAACACTTATTTGCCCTGTTGTTACTTACCGCAGCCTCCACTTGCACCATCACCGGCTGTGGTGGAAACGTCGCTGACATCCCCGTCGTTGATCCCGCCGAGCAAGCGGCAGTGGATGCAGAAGCAGAAAAGGGGATGGAAGCAGCGATGCAGGAACAGGCGGGTGGTAACTGATTGGCTTCAGATGAAAACCGCGACAGGAAAAGAAGAGGTTGCAGCCCCGTGCTGCAACCTCTTCTTTGCATTCAGGTCACGCTCCTGCTTCAGTATGATGTTGCAACAGCGTACATCATTCCTTGATCAATTCACCGACAGTGAATGCCGTCTGACCGTTGCCCGCAAAGTGATTGCGGACACCCGGCAAGGTGACAGCCGTATCACGTAGTGTGACAGAATATAAGACCGGCAGCCCCTTGAACTGCGGGATCGCATCGTCAGTCACACTCGTGCGGTCTGCTTCGAGCATGTTCAGGCTGGCGAACCCTTTCTGATTCAGACCAATCGCCGTGAATTGAGTCCCTGACACGTCCAGATGATAAAGCACTGCAACATCGGCAAGATCCATGATGGCTGCGTTGGTTACGCTGGCGCAGTCAGTTAATCGGATCAGTTTCAGCTTGGCCAGATCGCTCAACGCAGCCAATGACGCACCGGTAATGGCCGAATGTGTGATTTCCAGAGTCTCCAGATCGCTGAACCTGGCAATTAAGGGGGTGACGTCATCTGTAATCAGAGCCGATCCTATTGACAGCGACTTAAGCTCGGGGCTCTGCTCCGCCAGTCGCTTGATGGTCACGCGCGTTATTTTTGTGCCATCCAGTGACAGTTCTTCCAGCTTGGGCAGCGAAACAATAACGTCGGCAATCGCATCCGTCAGCGGTATCCGGGACAGCTTCAGGACGCGAAGATGAGCATGACCAGACAGTGATTTCAAGTCATCGTCGGTGATCCCGACCGCACCGGACAGGTCCAGATGCATCAGCGATTTTGAAGTCGCCAAAGCTTCAATTGACTTCCCCGTGACTTGTGTCCCGGTCAGTGACAAAACCGTGAGGGACGGCATACTGCAAAAGACAGCCAACTCTGCATCGCCCGCATCCGGAGCTTCTGCATAGATTTCCTGGAGACTGGTGACACCTTTGATTTTCGCCAGTTCAGCATTCGATGGACTTCGCTCTACAAAACGAATCGTCCGAGGCTTGCCATCCAGCCCCCGCGAGATCGTGCCGCCAGAGATTTCCAGTGTTTCGACAACTTCTTCCTTCTGTTGACATCCAGTCACGCAGACCATCAGCAGAAAGGGGACGATAACCCTTGTATGACGCATTTGTGTCCTTTCGAGCTAGTCGACTCGTTTCAGAATTCAGTATCGAATGCTGCTGAGCATTCTTATCGGAAGACATAACCAACGGTAACGACATGTGACGATTTCAGGCTGTTCATGCAATCATCGGTTGAAGAATCATACCAAAGATTCCTTTATTGCTCGGCCGACTGCTGAGATTTCATTTCCTGCCTCCACAGATTTGCCGTCGCTTCCCATTGCACGCCCTGCTGAAACCACCGCTGCTGCTCTGAATCGTCCGAGCCAGCAGATACGTCAAGTCGTTCGTTAAAGCGGTCCATTTCCTCCAGCGCTCCCGTGACGTCACCTTGCAGCTGTTTTGTCCGCCCGAGCAACAACGTGGCCGTTGGTTGACCTTGTTCGGCAAGAGCCAGGAGATCGGGAAAACGCAGAGCAATTTCGAGTGCAGCATCTTTGGGCGTCAAACGCTGTGCCGCAAGATACTGACGAGTCGCTTCTTCGAATTGGAATGCACGTGCCGCTGCCTGAGCCGCCATGGTGTATTCGGCCGCCTGCTGATAACGACTTGCTGTAAGAAATTCTTCCTGCGTGGTTGCAGACGACAGAACTTCTGAAATCGCAGCACGGTTTAATCGCAGGAAGTTGAGGTTCTGCTGAGCGGACCATGGCCCCATGTCAAAACGAGGCACGTCGAATTCCAGTCGAGGTCTGTCTTCGGTGTTTAACGGCAGAGATCGTATCGATGCCTGCAACCGACTGCCTGAGGTTAAGAAGGTGGCAATCACCTTGTAAGGATCGGTCATCCCGATTTCGGCCATGTCCTGCCGAACATCAACTTCCGACAGCTGTCGACGAACCTGACTGACCGAAATCCTTGGTGCTGAGTTTCGACCAACCAGCAACACATAGTGAGTCCATCTGTTGTGCAGGTAATAAACGGTCGTGCTGGGGAACACCATGTCGAAAGTGTTGAGTGTCATTCGAAATGCGTCCGTCGACAACCCTCCCAAAGGCATCCAGATGGTGGTGCACCCACCTTCTGTCATCCTGTCGCGACACAACTGAAAGTACTCAGTGTCATAGAGATTTGCACTGGACCGGTATCTCAAATCCGTGCAGTCGGACACGATGACGTCGTACCGCTCAACCGCTCTGGCAAGATAAGCTCTCGCATCTTCGTAGATAATGCGATATCGAGGATCCGGATTGTCCAGAAGTCCATGATTGGCGTCTTTCAACAGCGGAGCCATGCGAGGAACATCCGTCGAAATTTCAACGCAGTGCAGCTTCTCCAGTTGATCGTGCAACAGAAACGAATAAGACGCTCCACCGCTGCCGAAGCCAACCGTCAGGGCTGTTTTCGCATGGTCTGCAATCAGCATGCTCCAGTGAGCAAGGCATTTTTGATCCGTCTGCATAATGTTGGACGTCCCGGCCACCGGGACATCGTCGACGCAAATTCGTCGTTCTCCCGCCGGATTTTCAATCACACACACGGTCCCCGTCACGCCATCATGCAACGCAATGATTTTTTCCCCGGCGCGGAGTGACTGTAGCCACCAGAAATCTGCGGGAGCCAACACGGCGGCCAGCGCGGGAAACGCGGCGACCGCGATGTAGAGCCGCGCCATCCTGGGTGACTTCCGTCGCATGACACCGGCGACGATCAACAGCGAAGCCCCGATCCATAACAGCGATGGCAGTAATCCGAGAAATGGAGGCAGCAGGAATGCGGCAGCCATTGCCCCAATCACAGCACCCAGCGTGTTCCACGCATACAGACGACCCACCTCGCGGCCAATGGACTGTGGACTGCCGACACAGCGAACGGCGATAGGCATTGCCAGTCCCAACAGGACACACGGAAGTCCCACGACGGCCGCTGTTCTTAGCACAACAGAACTGACCGCCTGAGCAAAATCAACCTGCAGCGTCTGAGGGTCCACTGTGTCAAGAATCTTTGGACTGGTCATCAGAATAAAAACTGACAACAGAATACTGAGTCCCAACCCGGCGACAATAGCAGCAAAGGCCCGCTGCGGTCGTTGCAGCCGATCGACAAGCAGATAGCCGACGGCCGTCCCCGTCACCAGACCCAGCAGTGTGACTGTCAACACCGCAGAAAAACTATAAGTCGTATTCTTCAATCGATCGAATCCGAACAACAGAGATCGGACCCACAAATTCTGCGCAGCAAGCCCAGCAAAACCACAGGCAAACACCCCTAAACGAACGGTCCCGATGGATACGTGGGGATCGGATGATGCACGGCTTGTTAGCAGATCATTAACTGCGAGCAACGACTTACGGGGACTGGCGAACATTGATTTAGAAATCAGAAAGGCGCTAATCGCTGCGGCAATGTTGACCCCCACAGCGATGCTGGACGTGGTGGAAAGACCGTATTGCTGAATCAGCACAAATCCGGCCAAAGCGGCACCGACCGCAGCGCCCAGCGTGTTCATGCCATACAGCCACGCGAATCGGCGGCCGAGGTGGGAGTCTTTCTGAACAAGGGCCCGGCACATCAGCGGCAATGTCGCCCCCATCAATCCCGTAGGAATGATCAGGGCTACAAAGATCATGGTGAACTGTCCAATCGCCATCACCGATCCGGAATATCCCTGTTCGGCGGCCCACTGATAAAGCGTCTTGACCTGATCAATCCAGTTGGCCATTAGCGATGCATACGCAGCCAACATCAATTCCAGCACAGCATACCATCGCACAGGATACCGAATACGATCTGCATACCGTGAGACGACCCAACTGCCTAATCCAAGACCAGCCATGAAAGAGCCGGTGGTGGCAGCGATGGCAGGACCCGTTGAACCGAAGGTCGTGGCCAGCTGACGGAACCAGACGACCTCATAGATCAGCCCCGCCAGTCCGGACATCCAGAAAATCAGACCGACAATAATAAGCGACATGATTCTCTGCGTTTTTACGGTTTCGGAATTCTTGCTACTGCAGCTCACAGTTGCGTCTCGACAGAATCCAGTCTGAAGACCACGGTGCCGTTGGGGTTTAATCTGTTCCACGAAGACTGATTTGCCAGATATCCAGGCACATGTTCCAGTCGCTTGCCCGCGTACGGACCAGACACTGCCAGTCCGGTTTGCATATTCCAGACAGAAGACGTTTCTGCGTCCTGCATTTCCCCATCTGTCAATAGAAGTGTCAATCGCTTTCCGTCGATGTCTGAGCGGAATGTGCGAACGCCGAATGTTTGCGGGTTCGTCGTAAACACGAGTCTGTCTCCATTTATCTCCTGCGTCAGCACGGGGTTCTTCGCAAGAAAGTTCAAGGTAAACGCAATCCCGTCGTAAGGAGCCCAGTGCGCATAGCAGAACTTATTCCTCTGTTTCGGCTCGTGATAAAACGACGAATACAGATACTCTGAGACATGGCTCGCAGCCAGGATATCCGTTTTCGGCCACGCTTCCTTCCACTGACTCCAACTGGTCACAACCGACGGCAGTGGAACCAATTGTTCTCCGGCCCGAAGTCCGGCGATACATTTACCAGCGATTTGATTCCAGAAGGAACGGGTTTCAACATCGTACATCACGAGTGATTCATTCCACAAAAATCCCGAACATCCGTACTCTTCCGGCGCTGTCCCCGTTCGGACACTGCGGCGAAAAACGGCGCACGAATGGCACAGATCGCACCAGGTTACCATGATCGCGGATTCTCCAATCACATCATTGACGACCTTACGCTCAGGATCATTCAGCATGTTGATGGGGTACGCGCGAGCGACTCCGTTGAATTCGACACCGATGACCAACTCATTTGCAGCAAGCACTTTGTCCCCTTCGGCAATCGATGCTGTAGGAACGCCTCGCAGCGGCGGAAACGGAGGCGCCAGCATCTCTGCTTCCGACATGAAACGGGCAACGCCCGCCTGCTGCTCGGCGGTAAGCGCCTGACTGGCGGTGTTCTGTTGCTGAGGACTGCGTCTGACAAACATGACGACTGCGACGACAAGCACCAGAAGAAAAATCCCGAACCAGCGAACGTTCAAGTGACCAACTCCCGTGGTGGCATGGTTGTAGAATTCGATTCAGTTCAAAGCAATTCCGGCCTGAGTCTACGCGATAATGAGGAATATGTCCGGCACAGCAACAAAAAAAATCAAGTTAACCGGAACTGCCTGTGTTGCTGGCAACAGTTAAATATCGAGATTGACTCCGGCTCAGGGCTGTTTAAGATCGCACGTCAACAGCCAGCCTCGCCATCTTCGCGAGCAACCGTCAGAGGGAATCTACGTCTTGTTTGTCGATGAACCTTGTCGTAGGACTTTGCTGCGGATAATGATTGTTGCCATGCGCCGCATTTCTTATATTTTCGCAAACCGACTAAGCCCTTACGCCGCTGCAGTGCACACAATCCCCCCGGACGTAAGCAGCGAAATTACGGCAGAAAACAGGGCCAGGATGATCCACGGGAAGGTGAGTTGCGTTGCTGCACTATTCGCCATCGTGTCATGCACCGTCGGCTGTCGTGACACTCGTACTCCAGTCTTGAATTCATCGTCGCAGGTTGGTGTAGAGAATCCGGCCAGTGACGTAATCTCTGCTGGTGATGCAAGGTCTTCCTCCGATCGATCGGCCGGCATTTCATTTGCCGATGTGACTGTGGAATCCGGCGTTCACTTTGTGAACAGAAACGGTGAGGCGGCCGGACACTGTGCCATTGTCGAATCGCTTGGTGGTGGCATCGGCGTGATGGACTTTGACCGAGACGGCTGGGACGACATGCTGCTGCCGGGCGGCGGAAACATGGCCGACGCAGTAACTCCCTCTGGACTGCCGTGTGGATTGTTTCGCAACTGCGGCAATTGGCGTTTTGTCGATGTCTCTCAGGATGCTGGTGTGGCAGATCCTCGATACTATTCTCATGGTGTTGCATGCGGCGACTTTAACAACGATGGTTTTCCCGACGCTGTGATCACCGGGTACGGCGGACTTCAGCTCTTTCGCAATCAGGGTGACGGATCCTTTAAGGAAGTTAGCGGCACGGTTGGGTTGACGGACAGTCTTTGGAGCAGCAGTGCTGCATGGGGCGACATCACGGCTGATGGTAATCTGGACCTGTATGTCTGTCACTATGTGAACTGGGGACGGGACAATAACCCCGTGTGTCTCGGACCAGCCCCCGCGACACGGGACGTTTGTCCGCCTCGTGCCTTTGAGGGGCTGTCGGACACCTTGTATGCGGGGCAAGCAGATGGAACATTCGATGATGTCTCTGCTGCGTTTGCCATCACGCCGGATGGCAAAGGTCTTGGCGTTATTGTTGCTGACCTGGACAACGACCGGGATCTGGA
>JBDNFN010000061.1:0-6497 GCA_041689795.1 Fuerstiella sp.
AACAGCAGGGCACGTGCGCCGTCATAGGTCAGCGTCCGGACCGCGTTGAACCTCGAGAAAACAAGCGGCGTCCCAAGGTTCTCAAACTGATGACGGTGGCTAGGCGGATCTACCACGCGGCGATCGCAGCGCTTGCAAAACTCCCGTAAATCCCCGTGGACAATGCCATTCGTGCCGAAGACTGGATGCCCGCATGTAACTGGCAAAAAAAAACCTCGGTCGCTTTTGATGACCGAGGCTTCTGGAATTTGAGATCGCGAATTCAGCAGTTTTCGATGCTATTCAGCCTGTAGCTTCTTTGGCTGAAATGCCTTGATGCCGGATACAGCAATGATCTGGCCTTTGTCTTTGTCGAATTCGCTACCCAGTTGAGCGATATACAAATCACCATCGGGACCAAAAGCACACGATACGGGGCCATGCAGTCCTTCTGAGATGATATTAACCTTTGCTTCGTCGCCTTCTTTAGGGAAGCTGACTCGAGCAAGGCGGCCAGCTTTCACTTCTGTCAGCGCCCAGTTGTTGTCAACAACAACAAGACCGCGTCCATCCGGCAGCTTTGCGAATCCCATTGGGTCGGTCAGACCTGGCAGTGTCCATTTTTTGATCACTTTTCCAGTCTTGACGTTCCACTGAACGATCAGGCCGTCGTCTTTGCCGCCCGCTCCGGAATACAAGGCCAGAATGCTTTGCTTGTTCCATGGAATAGTGGCCATCGGCGAATTGATTTCGATTCCCGCGGCATCAGCAGAAGCCAGCCCTGTCATTTTTTTGCTGGCTACGTCAACAGACAAAAGCCATGTCTTTGCATCAGCTCCCTGACCTGCAACGTAGATTGTGCTGCCGTCTTCTGAAAGACTCAGACCGGTAAGATTGCCTTCGCCCTTGTCTTTTGGATCGTCGGAAGTTGGGCCAACGGCGTTGGTGGCTTTGCCTTCGGCTGCAGTGCCTGGACCGTCAAAGAACAGAACGGTTTCTTCGCCATCAGCCAGTCCGGCGTTGGTGACTGCCAGAGTTTTTTCGTTGACCCATACGGAAGAAAGTGGTCCCAGCTTGAATCGCTTAGCGCCGGTTTCGGCGTCGACTTTCCAGTATTCAGTGGTAAAGCCTGTGATATATTTTTCAGACTTGCCATCTTTCACCAACAGGACTTGACCGTTGGCTGAATCGCAAACTGTCAGAACTCCAGCCGGGCTGAAGCTAACGGAAGACGGGTTGCTGAGGCCGCTTAATACGACTCGAGCCTGGTACTGCTTCCCTTTGAGTCCGATATCGAGGTCTTCTGCAAAGCCCGGTGCGGCGCTGGCCATCACAAGCAGGCCAGCGACGAATTGTCTGACGTTCATTTTATCCCCTTTTTGGAATGATGTTTGACGCACTTCGCCCAGAAATATGGGCCGTCTGGAGATTCCAGCCATTTCCGAACGAGTTTGCAAGCCGCGACGTCGAATGACATCCGCCATTCGGGTACATAACGCCGTTTGACTGAATTCGATATGCTGACGGCTCGCTAAGTCAGCCTTTGCGGCACCAGAATTTCGACTTCCGCAGAATAACGTTCGCCGCTGGATTGCCCGCTGAGTCGCATGCGTGGAACGTATGTTGCAACTGGTTTTGGAAGTATTTTTTATCGGTACACAAAGTTCATTGAGGTTTAACAATGCCTAAATTATATACATTGCTTAATGTCGATCGTGCTATCCACGACACTGAGACCGTGATTAATTCTGCGTCGACAGGTATCGGTCGATCGGACGGCGAGTGGAGTGTTCGCATGCAGCGACTCGTCGGCGGACTTTCTGACGGCGTGGACGTTATCTGGCTCGACAACGGTTGCACAAAACTGGCCATTCTGCCGACTCGTGGTATGGGCATTTGGAAAGGGTCAGTGGCCAGCATGCCGTTGGAATGGAAGTCTCCGGTGGAACGCCCCGTCAATCCTGCGTTTGTTGATCAAATGCGTCGGGGCGGTATTGGCTGGCTGGATGGTTTCAACGAATTGATTTGCCGCTGTGGACTTGGGTGGAATGGTGCTCCTGGAACAGACGTTATCATCGACGCTGCGGGGAATGTGGTATCGGAACAGTTTCTTCCGCTGCATGGTCGTATTGCTAACCTGGCCGCTCATCAGGTTCGGGTTCACGTGACGAACGATGGCACGATTTCGGTCATCGGTGTGGTTGACGAAGCGAGTATGTTTGGCGGACGACTGCGTCTGACTTCCACGCTGACGACTCATATTGGCAGCAATTCGTTCGAGATCAGCGACACTGTGCAGAATCTCGGTTCTTCGTCGGCAGAAGTGGAAATGTTGTACCACTGCAATTTCGGCCGCCCGTTTCTAGCCGAAGGATCATCGTTTCATATTGCCGCTGCGGAAGTTGCTCCACGAGATGCTCGGGCAGCAGAAGATGTTGATGCGTGGACCCGGTTTTTGGGGCCAACCGCTGGTTATGCAGAACAGTGTTATTTTGTAAAACCGATCAGTGACAAAAATGGTCGCGGAGTGGCTGTGTTATGTACTCCGGAAAAAAACGCCGCCGTAGCGCTGCGTTTTGATGTCGCCAACCTGCCCTGGCTAACGTTGTGGAAGAACACTCAGGCCGAGGAAGACGGTTATTGCACAGGGCTTGAACCGGGCAGTAGTCTGCCCAACCTGAAAACGTTTGAACGCAAACACGGGCGAGTAATATCACTGGGTGCTCAGGAGACGGTCGCGTTTGATTTTTCGATATCTGTGGCAACTCATGTAGACGATGCCGAGGCTCTTGTTCAGGAAGTTTCGGAACTGCAGGCTGGCACGCTACCAATTATACACGCAAACCCCCAAACGGACTGGAGCAATCAGTAGCTCATTAACTCCGTTCGCTGAATACATTTCCAGTAAACGCAGTCGCCGGTTTAATTTAATCGCAACAAAGAATTCATGACTAACACGAACGATATTCTCAAAACCTATTTTGGCTATGACACTTTCCGAGGTCCTCAGCAGCAGATAATTGAACACGTGCTGGCGGATCAGCATGCGTTGGTGATTATGCCAACGGGGATGGGCAAGTCATTGTGCTTTCAGATTCCTGCTTTATTGATTGATGCTGAAGATTCAACCGGCGATAGCAGACCGCCTGTAACCTTGGTTCTGTCGCCGCTTATCGCACTGATGAAAGATCAGGTGGACGCACTTCAGGATAAAGGCATCAACGCGACGTTCATTAATTCGTCGTTGCGTAAGAACGAACGAGAAGCTCGATACAAAGCTGTAGCGGAAGGACGTTACAGCCTGTTGTATGTGACTCCGGAACGCTTTCGTAAACAGGAATTCCTGGACGTCATGGCGCATCGACACGTTCGACTTCTGGCGGTTGACGAAGCTCACTGTATCAGTGAATGGGGCCACGATTTTCGTCCGGACTATACACGGCTGGCCGAACTTCGTGAGATCATGGGTAATCCAACCACTATTGCTTTAACGGCAACGGCTACACCGGAAGTACAGGTCGATATTGTGAAGCAGCTGGGACTTCAGCCCGACGATGTCACCATGTTTCATGAAGGCATCGACCGACCGAATCTGGATCTGCGAGTCATTGATGTCTGGGACAGCGAGGAAAAGCTGGATTCGATTCATACGGTTGTGGAAAAGTGGATCACGCCGGAAACCACGGGCAGCGGCATTGTGTACTTCACGCTGATTCGCACGCTGGAAGAATTCAGTGAAAATCTGCGTAAGGAAGGTGTTTCGCACGTTTGTTATCACGGAGATCTGGATCGACGCAGTCGAAAAGCAATTCAGGATGACTTCATGAAGGGCCGCAACCGCATTGTTCTGGCGACAAATGCGTTCGGGATGGGAGTCGATAAAGAAGACATTCGGTTTGTGATCCATGCAGACGTGCCCGGTTCTATGGAATCGTATTACCAGGAAATTGGTCGAGCCGGCCGAGACGGAAAGCCATCTGAATGCGTCTTGTTATACGACCAGCGAGATCTGAATACTCAAATGGAATTCTTACGGTGGAGCAACCCTGATGCCGATTTCTACCAGCGAGTTTACGATCATCTGGTGAACAACGCAGAACAGATTCAGGCGTTCGGAATTGACTGGCTGCGAGAACGATTGTGTGACCGCCAAAGACACGACCGTCGAGTCGAAACGGTACTCGCCATGCTTCAGCGGCACGGTGTCATTGAGGATGAAATCGATCTTGGCAAAGTAAAGGTGCTCGGGCCGATTCCCGAAGCCTTGGCGGACGAAGAACTGCGTGCCGCAAAGTTGCTGCGAGACCAAAAGAAGCTTTACGCTTTGGTGCAGTATGTTCAGGCGGCGGACGACCGCAAGAAGTTCATTCACGAATATTTCGGCGTGCCGTCGTGACGGCCAGACTGGTAGTCGCGTGACTCACTTATCGTAGCTCTTTGGCCGGCACCAGATTTAATCGGACCGACCAGGCATTCAGCCACAGGTCTGAATGAAAGCTGGCCGTGCTTGTTCGTCGTGTGGATGGCGTAGATCGCGTCTCAGGCTGAAGTGGTTCAACCAGCCACACAGGTTCGTTAAGGTTGGTGGCTGTCGGGTTCCACCAGTCATAATTCTTTATCAAATGAACAGAAGCGCCGGGAATACGTTCTGGTCCTGTCCAGAGTTTGACGCGATCTTCGGGCCACCCCCAGTGCTTGGCATAATACTTCATCACCACAAAGTCGATGGGTGACGTCACGACAACTCTGCTGTTTGCGTGCTGGTGGTCAGCATCAATTGCCATGGCTGCGCCACGATTCGCTTGCCGATGGGGAATATCTCGCCAGTGCCAAAACAACACCGTGCCGCAACACGACAATGCCAGGCCGCTTATCACAACCGCTCGCCTGGCAACCCCGCTTCCGAATAACTGCCAGATGCTTATCGCCACGCACAAAATCATCGTCACATGGGCGAAGCGAAAATAGCGAGCTTCCCACAACGGAGTTTTCAGCGACACAATCCCTATCAGCAGCAGCGGCACCACAGACTGCAACACTAGCAGCCGAACAGCCGCATTTTTTGTCCGCCATAGCCCGACAAACATCACCACGCACAGCATCGCGGGCGTGATGCCCCATTCGCGAAAATTCCATGACAATCCAGGCGGCGGCGATGCGACAAATTCCATAAACGTTCTTGGAATACTCCAACCGTCCAGCGGTGGAATCCAGAAGCCCTGCTGAATCGCATGAAACTGTTTCCACCACAAAATCAATGCCGGAATCCAGCAAACAATCGCAGCCCCCACAGACCGTCGCCAATACCGCCAAGCCAATCGTGTTTTGGCCGAATAATCCAGCCCCGCGTTCTGTTGATAAATGTTCCACGCTAACCATGCTGCCTGCACCATGGCAGTGACTGCCAGCAGGTGATGAGTATACAAAGAAGCCACAGTGGTCCAAAACAGGGCCACCCAGCAGCGACGGCGGCTTGTGTCCTGCAACAGGTGCAGCACACTGGCTGTTGACAGCACGCATAAAAAAGTGCCAGCAGTATACATGCGAGCTTCTACGGAAGCATGCACCTGAAATGCACTGGTTCCGCACAACGCAGCGGCCAGTAACGCGAAATACCACCGCGTAACAGCTTTGCTGTTTTGTGGTTCAGCCCCTGCAGAAATTGTCAACAAACCCAGGTAACCAACGCCTGCCACTGTCAGCATTCCCAGCGTCACAGACAGCGATCTTATGGCAATCGGAGACTCGCCAAACATGACCATCCAGCAGTGGAGCACCGGATAGTACAAAGGTACATGAGTGCTCTGTTCCAGACTGGCCTGTAGTTCGAAATAGTCTAAGTTTGCCGTCACCCAACTGGAGGCTTCGTCGAACCAGATTGCACGAGAATCCAGATAGGCCAACCGAAATGCCAGGCTGGCACAGAACACCAAAGCTGCAAGGGTGAAAATTTTGTATCTGTCTTTAGTCGCCATGAAAGTTTATGTCCGCCGACGCTTGCGCTGCACATGAGTTGGGGCTCGCCGGAGTCGCCAGACTTCGGAAATCATTCTGCAGACTCTGACAGGTTAAACAACGGCAGGCAACTGAAGGATGAATTCGAGTAATGTCTCTGAATTGCATTCGTTTAACCCGTGGGCGAAGACCAGGACCTCATGGCGGTTTGGTCTGCGATCACGGGTCAAACTGCAGGCCAATAGTTCAACAACTGAGTGAGGCACTGCATTAAAAAGAGCGCCAGGTGCTTACGTACAGGAATCCCCTCGTTTTCACATTTTCGACGATTTGGCGGAAAACAATGTTGCCAAACCGCAACAACACCTGTACCGTTAATCCTCCCATCCTCCCACCCTCCCACCCTCCCACCCTCCCACCCTCCCACCCATCCACTTGTGGTGGTAGGTCGTGCAAGGTGTGTGAGATGCCTGATTCAGGTTGGCATACGTGACAGGGAGAGTGTTGATGTCTGTTATTCAGAAATCACAGCAGAATGCCCCTGTGGGCGTTGATCAACTCGC
>JBDNFN010000062.1:0-73066 GCA_041689795.1 Fuerstiella sp.
TACACGGTGTTCTATCGCAGCATCTTTGACTGCGTCCGCGACTTCATGCACGACGAAGCCTTCGAGGGGCACGACCGGATTCTGAATCGTTATCTGAAACCTGATGTCCTGATCCTTGACGACATGGGGATGAAGCAGTTGCCGAAGAAGAGCGGCGAGTTTCTGTTCGAGATCATCATGCGTCGCCACGAACTTCGCAGCACCATGATGACGTCAAACCGACCACTAGAGGACTGGGGAAAACTGATCGGAGACGTGCCGTCTGCGACGGCTATTCTGGATCGTTTTCTACAAAGTGCAGAAGTGATTCAGATGACCGGACGAAGCTTCAGAATGCAGGGTCGGCAGGTCGATAAAAAGGAAGATCAGGCGATCGTCGACGAGGCCGAAAATGAGCACGAAAATGAGCTCAAAACCGGCCAATCCAAAACCGGCCAAACCAAAACCGGCCAAACCCGCGCACCGGGTCCACCGAAAAACACGACGAAAAAACCAGCAAATTAGACCACTTTCCACCAAAACCCTGGCCGGTTTTGACCCGCAAACAAGTGGCCGGTTTTAACCCGCGCACTGACAAGCAACGCAGCGACAACTGTGAGAATGACTCTATCATCGCAGATCCGCACGGTCGCTCCACATGGCAAATCGATTTCCACCGATGCCGTGTTCTGCACGATACTTCCTGTCGGTGCGTGTGCACTTCCTCCAGTAACCGTCAGCCGAACAAATCCAGCCGACTGCACTCCCTGCTGTTCGAGCTTCCGCCGCCGCAGATAATACGCATTCTGAAACACACAAATCGAATCACAAAATGCCGCAATCGAAGGCCCCAATGCCTTCCGCTAATCAAACCAACCACTGCTCATCCGAATGCCGACAACTCATGACTATCCTCCAAACAGGAAATGCCAAAAGCCTAACCACCTAAGCAACTTGCACTTTAAACGGCGCTTACAAACATAAAGAGATGGCACACAACCATTATCCTTTTTCTACGAGAGATGCCTGCGCGGTGAATCCCCGACTATTTCGTCTGGCAACGACCGCTCGTGCCAACTGGTAATTGACTTCTACAGCGGAGAGTCAAACACGTACTGACGGCCATGGCTAGGTAAATCCGTCTCAAACACCTCCACCGTTTCGCTCTTCAACTACGAACCGGGACGTCTGAGATCAAAACGGTTCGTTGTACGGCAGTAACTCAGGCCTCCCATGCGCCCCACTGCGTCCAACAGATCCGGATCAACCAGATCCCTCACGCCAATAATCGCATCGTCGATGTGCAGATGAACCACTTTGCCGATCACCACATTGGCTCCGCCCGGACCATCGCCGATGTTCAAAATCTGTAGTGTTGTGCACTCAAACTGAACGGGAGATTCACCCACTCGAGGTGACTTCACCTTCACACTCGGCACAGCGGTTAGACCACAGGCCTCGAACTCTGATTCGTCCGTTGGAAGCTCTGCCGCAGATGCATTCATCTGATCACTAACCGCAAACGGCACCACGTTGACAACAAAATCACCTAAAGCCTGAATGTTTCGCAGCGTGTCCTTCGGGTACCCCTTAAGATTATTCGCAGGGCAAAACAACAACGACGGCGGTCGCGAACCAACGCCCGTAAAAAAACTAAACGGAGCAACGTTGGAGACTCCGACAGACGAAACCGTCGAAACCCAGGCAATGGGCCGAGGAACAATCGTGTGAATCATATGCTGATAGAAAACGGCTGGCCGAACATCCGCTGGATCAAGTTCCATTCGTCAAACTCTCCAATTGATCCAACAGGTAAATTGCCGTCAGGCAGCGTCTTCTAGCCGAATCAACCGCGGTATTGGCAGCCGAAGTCCAACGACAGAACCACGTACCCTTCGCAATTCATGAAAATCGTAACGCATAAATGTTCGTAGATTGGCGGGAGCCCGCATTCGCAGATACTGCTTCACATACTTTTCCATCTGCTGATCGTAACTGGCCTGGCTTCCCGTGTGCATATAACAACTGCCCTCAAACCGACGAATATCACCATCAAAAGCCGGACTGATATGGTACAGCTCATGAAAAACGGTAATCAACTTTTCTTTGTAAGACAGGTTCAGGAAACGGGGCAGGTAAAACGTCAAAATATAAAACATCTCCTGACCTTGATGGAACAATCTTTGAACCGTCCAGTTCTGCTGCCCCCGCCGCTGAGTCAAAGAACCTCTTTCAAACCGCAGCGGAGTGAGTTTGGCCTGCATACCCCATTCAACCGGAGAACGAGTCTGCGCAAACGTCACCACGACGCGACTCATCTCAATATGACGGAACTCCGGATGCCTTAGGCAAACGTCGGTGCAGAATTGCCGTATTGCATCACAGAAATCAAAACTCTGACTGGCCAACGCACGACTCCCGAAACCAGATGATTCCCAAAGGTACAAAGACCTGAATCCAACACCGTAACCTATTCTCTTGCCCAAAACGTAACAACGTCAGAATCGAAACGAAAAAAGGCCGCTCGAAAGAGCGGCCTTTTAGATTCATCTGGGTTTTTAATATCAGAACTACTCAGCTGCGGCCGACGATACAACCGTCTGGTCAACGACTGGAGCAGCTCGCTTCTTTGACTTGACTCTGTCGCGTTCGCCAACGAACTCGATCAACGCCTGAGCTCCCGCATCACCTAATCTCACTGCAGCCAAACGCACAATCCGAGTATACCCACCGGGTCTGTCCGCGAACCGTTCCGCAAGCTCGTCAAACAGGATCGATACCGCCAAATCATCTCGCAATGCGGCATATGCGCGTCTGCGCAAAGCAACCGCCGGAGACATGGCGGCAGACCACTTCTGCCAGTTCTCGGACTTTCGCCAAGCCTGCCATGCGTCTGACCCTCTCTCCTCATCCGTTGCGAACTCTGCGGCCGCAACTTCATGTGCCGTAGCATTCTTGGCTAACGTGATCAGCTTCTCCACGATCGGACGAAGTTCCTTAGCCTTCGGCACCGTAGTCACAATGCGACCAGATACTTTCGGCCGAGTAGGATCATCTTCATCCACTCGCACAGTGCGAATCAAACTAGTCGCCATATTGCGAAACATCGCTTTTCGATGCGACGCATTACGACCGAGCTTTCGCCCACTAACTCTGTGTCGCATGGCGACAGCCCTCTACCTAAATGTCAAAAAAAAAGAAAGATCGAGAACACGCTTAACCCGCGGTCTGCTGATTTGGAAGACGCATCCCCAAACGCAACTCAATCTCCTCAAGACGCTCTCTCACTTCGTCAAGCGTCGTCTCACCAAAGTTCCGAACCTGTAGCAACTCGTCCTCAGACCTCACAACAAGATCCCGAACAGTATTGATGCCAACCGACTCCAAACAGTTTGTAGCGCGAACAGACAAATTCAACTCAGCCAAGCTCTTATTTAGCTTCTCTTCAAGCTCCATATCGACCGGTGAGTAACCAGTTGATTCGGCCATGCCTCGCAACCCGCCCTCAGGAGCAGATTCCGGACCGGGCTCACGGTAAGTAATAAAGCAGTTAAGATGCTTTCGAAGAATCTTGGCCGCCTCAACCAATGCCATAGCAGGCGAAACAGTTCCGTTAGTCCAAATCTCAAGATTCAGCTTATCGTAATTCGTACGCTGTCCAACACGTGTCTCTTCAATATGGTGCCGAACACGAATGATCGGCGAAAAGGCAGCGTCCAACGGAATCACACCAACTTCAGGATCATTGTGATAGTGTTCACTCGCCGGAACATATCCACGACCATTTTCCACAGTCATCTCTACATTAAATGGAACATCGTCAGTCATAGTGGCAATGACGAGATCCTTATTAATCACTTCAATCTGGTCATCGCAGATCACATCGGCACCAGTAACCACGCCCCGGGTGTTTTTCTCGATACGCACCGTCTTCACAGACGCGCTGTGATTCTTCAGCACCAGTGACTTGAGATTCAAGCAAATGTCAGTCACGTCCTCAACTAGCCCTGGAATAGTGGTGAACTCATGTTGAATCCCCTGCAGCCTCACCTTTGTGATAGCCGCACCCTCTAAACTCGACAGCAAAATCCGTCGCAGACTATTGCCAACAGTCGAACCAAAGCCACGTTCGAATGGCTCCGCAATGAACTTACCATAATGGCTAGTCAGCGTGTCACGAACAGGAGAAACACGACTGGGAAGCTCTAAACCACGCCATCGAATTCGCATAACACAATCTCCAAAAACAAAATACAATCCACAACAGTTGCAACAAACCCAAAGGCGTCAAACTCGACGCTTCTTCGGGGGACGACAACCATTGTGCGGCAGTGGAGTTATGTCTTCGATGGAACGCACAGCGATACCCGACGACTGAAGCCCAGTAATAGCGCTCTCACGCCCTGAACCGGGCCCCTTCACCTTGATCTCAATTTCCTTCACGCCGCACTTTGCAGCACGCTCCGCAACCGTCTCTGACGCCCGCTGAGCTGCAAAGGGGGTACTCTTCCGACTTCCCTTGAAACCCACGGTTCCAGCAGTCGCCCAACACAAAACGTCTCCGTTGGTGTCTGTCATAGTAACGATCGTATTATTAAAGGACGCCTTTATATATGCGATTCCCTTAGTTACGTTCCGTCTAATCCGCTTCTTTTGCTTTACTTTTGCCACGACTTATATTCTCACAAACATAAAAGAAAATTTGGGGGGACACCAACACTTTTTAGTGCTTCGCGTCCTTCACACCCTTCTTTCCAGCAACAGTCTTTTTACGACCTTTTCGAGTCCTGGCGTTTGTCTTCGTCCGCTGACCTCGAACCGGCAACCCACGACGATGCCGCACTCCACGATAACACTGAATCTCACGCAGCCGCCCAATATCCTGCTGCACCTTTCGCCGAAGCGGACCTTCGACGGTATAGTTTTTATCTAAGTGAATAGTGATACGACTCACATCATCCTCAGACAATGCGCTGGCTCTAATCTGAGGATCTATCCCCAACTCATAGCAGATATTGACCGAAAGAACTCGACCAACGCCGTAAAGATAAGTCAACGCGATATACGTTGGCTTATTATTAGGTATGTCCACACCAAGAATACGAGGCATCTAAACTCACTCCGACAAACAAAATCTAACCAACGTCGATCAACCCTGACGCTGCTTATGGCGCGGATTCGCAGAACAAATCACGTAGGTTCTGCCCCTACGCCGTACAGTTTTACAGTGCTCACAAATGCGTTTCACGCTAGATCGAACTTTCATGACAATAATTCCCGTAACTGCAAACAAAAATTGCCTCAATCTACATCCAGAAGTCCTGGATAATTCCTCATAACAAGATGGGAATCAATCTTCTGAACCAAATCCAACGCAACCGAAACGATAATCAGCAGACCCGTTCCACCAAAAAAGCTAGCAATCGCGTAGTCACCAGTCAGGGTCGTCGAAATCACAGTCGGAATTACTGCAATTATCGCCAAAAAAGCCGCTCCAACATATGTGATCCGCATCATGACCTGTTCCAAGTGAGCTGCCGTCCTCCCACCGGGCCGATAGCCTGGTATGAAGCTCCCCATATCCTTGAGATTCTCAGACATGTCCTTGGGATTGAACGTGATCGCCGTCCAGAAGTAGCAAAAAAAGTAAATCAGAATGATGTAGCTCAAATTGTAGATAAAGCCTTGACCAGGATTGAACGCCTGCTTCAACGAAGCCAACAACGAACTGTCACCCCAAAGATTAGCAAGCTGGTTAAACACAAAAAAGGGCAACAGTAACAAACTAGAAGCGAAAATAATCGGCATAACACCTGCCTGATTAACACGTAATGGCAACCATTGTCGTTGACCGCCCATCTCCTTGCGACCGCGGACATGCTTAGCACTCTGAATCGGAATCTTCCGCTGGCCCTGAGTGATAAACACAACCCAGACGATAACCCCGACAAACAAAGCCGCTAAGACCAACAAGATTTCTACACCTCGACCACCGCCAAGCTGAATTCCGTTCTCAAAAATACCACTCAAGAATCCGCCAGCCGCCGAAGGCATCCGCGCCAAAATACCAGCCATAATCAGAAGGCTAATGCCGTTACCAATCCCGTAGGCGTCTATCTGCTCGCCAATCCACATCAAAAACACAGTACCGGCCGTCATTACGAACGTCCCGACAAGACACCACGCAAAACCGTCATACCCGGCTAGCACCATTGACGTTCCAGTAATCTGCCCCTGAGCAAGACCGCGAATCAAGAAAAAACTCTGCAGGAGGCAAATCACAACTGTGGCGTAACGTGTGTATTCATTTAGTCTACGCCTGCCGGATTCACCTTCCTTTTGCAGCTGCTCCAAAGGCGGATAGACCGTCCCGAGCAACTGAAAAACAATCGAAGCTGTAATATATGGCATGATACCAAGGCCGAAAATCGAACCATTGGTAATGCTCGAAGCCGAAAACATGGAGACGACCTGCAGCAAGTCACCTAACCCTGATCCCGTACCCCCAGAACGACCAAATACCTCCTTCAAGGTGGCATGGTCCATGAATGGCAACGTTATCGAAAACCCCATTCGGTAAACCGCCAACAAGAATATTGTCAACGAAATTTTCCGGCGGAGCTCCGGTACGCGGAAGACCGTTAATAATTTTGAGAGCATATTTGTCTCTCCGAAACTTCAATCCTGCGAAGCCTCAGCGAATTTCTAGTCAGCGAACAACCAACTAAACTCGTTCAAACTTGCCGCTCGCCGCGACAATTTTCTGTTCAGCACTTTTTGAAAACCTATGAGCTTTCACGATGAACTTTTTGGTTAGCTCGCCGTCTCCCAACACCTTCACAGCATCGTGGCGACTAGGCACTAAACCTCTACTCACCAACGTCTCGACGGATATTTCAGCACCCTCTTCGAATGCCTTATCTAACTGACCGACGTTGATGATCACCACAGTGTCAGCAAAGGCAGCGTTGTTGAACCCACGTTTGGCAACACGTCGGAAGAGAGGCATCTGGCCACCTTCAAAACCCCGCCGACGACTCGAACCGGAACGACTATAGAAACCCTTATGGCCTCTACCTGAAGTCTTACCGTGTCCCGAACCAGGACCGCGTCCAATCCGCTTACGGGGTTTTCTTTTTTGAATACCCTCATGTACGTCATTCAATATCATGACAAAGACACTCCCCTCAATCGCTCTACCTGATCACGTGTCTGCAGCTGCGACAGTGCGTCGAAGGTCGCCTTGACAAGATTCAACGGATTCGTAGAACCATAGCTTTTTGACAAAATATCAGTAATCCCGACCGCTTCTAGCACATTACGCACGCATTCCCCGGCAATGATCCCCGTACCCGGCTTGGCGGGTAACAGAAGAATCCGAGACGCACGAAACTCTCCCATTACCTGATGCGGAATTGTTCCTTCAACGATCGAATACGACTGCATGGAACGATTTGAAACTTTGGTAGCCTTCTCGACGGCCAAAGGAACTTCCTTCGCCTTACCGTAGCCATATCCAGCACGACCGTTGCGTTCACCAGTCACCACAAGTGCAGCAAAGCTGAAACGACGACCGCCCTTCACCACGCACGCACAGCGACGAATCTGAATTACAGTCTCACCTGAATCTCTTTGATTGTTACCAGCTGACACATTCAACCCCTAGCAATTACCATGGATGGTAAAGTTTGACTACAAATTTAAGCCTTGTTGGCGTGCCGCCTCGGCCAAAGCAGCAACCCGACCGTGGTAACGAAAAGACCCTCGGTCAAAAACAACATCTACTATGCCCGCCGCTTTCGCACGCTCGCCTATCAGCTTACCAACCAGTGAAGCCATCTCGATCGTACTTGCACACTTGCCAGCACCAGCGATCGTCGCATCAAGCGTACTCGCTGAGACCAGAGTCTTACTCAAAGAATCATCAATGATCTGGGCGTAAATATGTCGATTACTACGAAATACAGACAACCTCGGACGCCCGTGAGCGTCTCGACGAACCCGGTTCCTGACACGAAACCCTCGACGAACTTTGCGATGCGTTAAAAGCTTTTGAATCTTCATAGGACCTAACCCGACAACTTCACAAATGAATCAATTATTTAGATCCGAACGCCTTACCAGCTTTGCGTCGCACATGCTCGTTCTCATAGCGAATGCCCTTGCCCTTGTAAGGCTCAGGCGGCCGCACGCGGCGTACGTTGGCAGCAAACTGACCAGCAGCCTGCTTGTCCGGACTGCGAACAATCACACTTGTAGGCGCCGGCACTTCGCACATCACACCGTCTGGAACATCCAAAACGATTATGTTCGCATAGCCGACCTGTAACGACAACTTTCCACCAACTAAGGAGGCGTTGTATCCAACACCCACAACAGTCAGACGCCGTTCAAACAGGATGCAAACACCACTGACCATATTCTGCACAAGACTCCGCGTCAGACCGTGCAACGCACGATTTTCGCGTAAATCATTATGCCGGACTGCAAGGATCGACCGCTCACCTTCGTCCAATTCCAAACGAATGTTCGGATGAACAACCAAAGTCAACTCGCCCTTTGGGCCCTTGACTGACAATACCTGACCATCTAGCAAGACGCTGACGTCCTCACTATAAGTAACAGGCTTTCTTCCAATTCGAGACATCTCTCAACTACCAATCTTAGGGTTATGCGGGCAAACTACCAGACCTGACAGAGAAGCTCTCCGCCCACGCCCTGCTTATGAGCCTCACGATTACTCAAGACACCCTTAGAAGTTGACAGCACTGAGATACCCAGACCCTGACGAACTTCCTTCATGGCATCGACGCCTACGTAGACCCGACATCCGGGTTTGCTAATTCGCTCAATGTGCTGAATCACGTGCTCGCCGTTTGGGCCATACTTCAAATTAACCCGAAGCACAGCACTAGCGGCACCGTCCTCTTCGATCACTTCATGATCCCAAACAAATCCTTCGCGTTCCAAAGCCTGCACAACACGAACTTTCATGTTCGACTTCGGCATATCCACGTAAGGACGCTCAACATGAATTCCATTACGAATTCGTGTAAGCAGGTCTGCAATTGGGTCTGTCATCATAGCAGTAAACTCAACTCAAAAAACTAATAAGATGGCGAAGCCAACTACCAACTGGCCTTCTTCACTCCCGGCACAAGACCGTCAAGACACAGATTACGGAAACAAATTCGACACAACTTAAACTTACGATAAACGGCTCTTGGACGACCGCAGATATTGCAACGTCGCTCTATGCGAGAACTGAATTTTGGAGTCCGGTTAGCTTTTTCGATTTTTGCTTTACTTGCCATTTGAGCTCACAACCCATGTTTATCTAAATTACCTAGGGGCATCAGGATTACTAAACGGCATGCCAAATGCCTTCAGCAAAGCGCGACCACCGTCGTTATCCTTTGCTGTGGTCACAATCGTAATGTTCATACCTTGAGGCTGATTCACAGTCTCTGGGTCAATCTCAGGAAATACCAACTGCTCCTGAAGGCCACAACTATAGTTGCCACGACCATCAAACGATTTAGGGCTAATGCCCCGAAAGTCGCGGACTCGTGGCAAAGCTAATGTGATTAATCGTTCGAGAAATTCGTACATCCGCTTACCACGCAAAGTAACGCGACAACCGATGGGCATACCTTCACGAAGACGAAATCCCGAAACGGATTTCTTAGCCCGGCAGATCTCGGCCTTCTGACCACTTAGCGTTGTCAGATGCTCCATCGCAGTATCCAGTTTCTTTCGATCCTGAACAGCTTCGCCAACTCCCATGCTTACGACAATTTTCTCCAGCTTCGGAACAGCGTGAACGTTGCTAACGCCCAGCTCTTCTTTCAGCTTGGCGACAATCTCGCCGTTATATTTTTCTAGCAGTCTGGTCATAACATCAATACCCGACAGTCGCCAAACACGAACACTGGAAACTAAACCACTTCGCTGGCAAGGCTGACAATTTTCATAAACTTTCGATCACGCAACTCTCGAGCCACGGCACCGAAAATACGAGTGCCGCGGGGATTATTGTCATTGTCTACGATGACAACGGCGTTTCGATCAAAACGTACATAGCTACCATCGTCTCGACGTGCAGCTTTTTTAGTGCGTACAATAACACCCTTAACCACTGCACCAGTTTTAAGGCTGCTACCAGGCGATGCTTTTTGAACGCTAACCACTACAACGTCACCGAGCGTCGCATAACGCCTTTGGCTTCCACCGAGCACTTTGATGCAGCGCACCAACTTTGCTCCGGAGTTGTCCGCAACGTCCATCACCGTTTGCATTTGTATCATAACACACCTAAATTCAACCGGGTAACAAACCCAGCCAGCTCTACTCTGAAACCACGGAAGCACTAGATTCAGCAGTGACATCCACTTCGTGCCGAACGACACGAACCAAATCCCAACGCTTCAACCTAGAACGAGGCTGACACTCGACGATTTCCACCAAGTCGCCCTCAACAGCAATCTCCGCTTCATCGTGAACATGACAAACGGTTCGAGAACGAACAATTTTACCGTACTTTTTATGACGGAATCTTCGTTCAATCTCAACACGTAGAGTCTTCGCAGCCTTGGAGCTGGCAACTTTGCCTACAAGAATCTTCTTCATTGCGTTACGCAACTCTCATCAAAATCGGACTACGAACTCGCTGCGGACAATTCCCGCTCACGGCGAATAGTTTTAATCCGAGCAATGACCTGTCGCAACTTGCGAAGGTTACTCGGCGTATCATTTCTCTCTGTGGCAGATTGAAAACGAACTTGGAACATCGACTTCTGCGTCTCACGCAGTTCATGCTCCAACTGATCGCCAGTCATCTCCCGTATCACTTTAGCCTTTAACATCTCGCACCTTCAAACCGAATTACCCAAGAACCGGCTGACGTCCAACCAAACGAACACGAACTGGTAACTTGTGAGCAACGCGATTAAAGCAATCACGAGCACCATCTCGATCCACACCAGACAATTCGAACAGAACCGTCCCCGGCTTCACGATCGCCACCCAACGGTCTGGCTCCCCCTTACCTTTACCCATCCGAGTTTCCAACGGACGTGAGGTCACCGACTTGTGAGGGAATACCCTGATGTAGACTTTACCAATTCCACGAACATATTGCGTCGCAGCAATACGACAAGCTTCTATTGTGTTTGCAGTCACATGCCCCGACTGAAGTGACTGGAGACCCCAACTACCAAAAACGACAGTGTTGCCACGGTGTGCATCACCTTTTATACGTCTTCTTTGGCTTTTTCGATGCTTGACCCGTTTTGGCATTAGTGCCATCTGCAGTCTCCTCGTCCAAATAATCGCCCAGGTCAATCCAAACTTTGACGCCAATGATCCCCTGAGCGGTCTTGGCCTCTGATAAACCATAATCAACGTGCCGGCGTATTGTCGATAACGGTATCGAACCCCTGCTGGCCTTTTCCTTCCGAGACATCTCAGCACCACCAAGGCGCCCCGACATCTCAATTTTCACACCATGGACACCCGAGGACATAACCTCATCCATGGTCTTCTTTATAGCACGCCGAAAGCTACCGCGTTTTGTCAACTGCTGGGCAATCTTATCGGCCACCAACTTTGCGTCGCGATTAGCATTTGCGATCTCAACGATCTTCAAATCCATTCGGCGCCCAGTGAGTTCTTCCAAATCGCCTTTAAGCCGATCTACTTCCTGACCTTTTCTACCGATGATTACACCCGGCCGAGCAGTAAATAGATGAACAATCACCTGATCACGCGTACGGTCGATCTCAACCCGAGAAATCTCAGCGAACTGATACTTCGTGCTGACGTACTTACGGATCTTGTAATCCTCGGCGAGAAGGTCACCAAACTCTCGCTTCGGGGCGTACCACCGACTGCGCCAGTTTTCCATAACGCCGACTCTAAAACCTGTCGGCCTGACCTTCTGACCCATCTTCAAACCCCTCGAAACTTAAATGAACGCCAACAAGAACTAACCAAGCTCAGGAGCGAAAACACCAACATGAATATGAGCAGTCCGGCGGCGAATCACAAATGCCATACCACGAGCTCGCGGTCGAACCCGCTTAAACATCGGTCCACCATCCACCCGGCACTCAGAAATCTTCAACCGCTCTGGATTCCTCACGCCACGATCCTCGGCGTTTGCGATAGCGCTCTTTAGCACCTTCTCAAGGAAACGAGCACCACGATTAGGAACATAACGCAGACGCTCAACGCCTTCTGCAGCACTGAGCCCTCGAATCAAATCCGCAAACGGACGCACCTTGGTTGGTGAAATCCTAGCGTGGCGATGAGTGGCTAATATGATACTCATAACTACTTCTTACCCTTCGCGCCGTGACCACGGAACGTACGAGTTGGAGAAAACTCACCCAACTTATGACCAACCATATCTTCAGTCACGTAAACGCTTATATGAGCACGACCATTGTGCACTAGAAATGTGTGACCAATAAACTCAGGAGAGATAGTGCAAGACCTTGCCCAAGTCTTTACTGGCTCTTTCCGGCCGCCTTCGTTCAACTTTTCAACTTTGCCGAAAAGCTTAACGTCGACATATGGCCCCTTTTTGAGCGAACGACCCATGAATCAATCCCCGTATCTCTTGCAGCTCAAACCTTAACTTCACCATAACGACGAGACCGTCGTCGTCGTATAATAGCCTTCGAAGAGGCTTTGTTCTTTGCTCGGGTTCGCCCACCCTTGGACAGCTTTCCTGTCGGACTACAAGGATGTCTACCACCAGAATTCCGGCCCTCACCACCACCCATCGGGTGAGCAACAGGATTCATCACTGTTCCGCGAACATGCGGACGACGACCCAACCAACGCCGGCGTCCCGCCTTACCATAGACAATCGAGCTATGCTCACCATTGCCGAGTACACCAATCGTGGCCCGGCAACTAGCCGGCAAACGACGCACTTCACCGCTCGGTAAAGTGACCTGTGCCCAACGCCCCTCACGAGCGTTCAAAACAGCACGAACGCCGGCACTACGAACCAACTGGCCGCCGCGACCGGGTTGCATTTCGACATTATGTATATCAGTCCCTGCAGGAATTGCACTAAGCGGCATGCAGTTACCAAGATTCGGCTCAACATTCTCACCACTGACAACCTTAGCTCCAGCGGCCAAGCCCTCAGGCGCCAATATGTATCGCTTATCGCCGTCCGCATACTCAACCAACGCAATGCGGCACGTCCGATTGGGATCGTATTCGATGTGAGTCACGACACCAACTTCACCGTCTTTTGACCGTTTAAAGTCGATCACACGGTACAACCTCTTGTGACCACCACCACGATGACGGGACGTAATCTTACCCTGATTATTTCTGCCGCCAGTCTTCTTAGCTCGCTTCGTCAGCGACTTTTCTGGCCGCTTCTTGCGATCTGTAATCTCAGCGAAATCCGAAACAGACGCGCCGCGCCGACCGGGAGTCACTGGCTTGTAAAATCTAATTCCCATTACTACACCCCGAAACCGCTAACAAAAAAAACAGCGAGACCTAGAAGAACGAGATCCGATCCTCATCGTGCAACTTTACCACTGCCTTCTTCCAACTTTTCGAATGCCCCATCGTAGCACCCTGCCGACGTGGCTTACCTTTTCGGTTTTGAGTGCGAACATCCGCAACCCTAACCTCCCATAGCTGCTCAACAGCGGCTTTGACATCCAACTTAGTAGCTAATGGATGAATCTCAAAAGCGTATGCGTTCAGCCTCTCTGAAGCATGTACACCTTTTTCGGTAACTAGCGGGCGACGAATCACCATGTGCGACTCGAGCTTCACTCCAGTTTTCACAACAGACATCTTAGTAATCCTAAACCGAAGCCGCAGAGCCACGACCGAGAATCGCGTTCATGGCAGGAACAGTAACAACAAAATTCCGATTCCGCAGAAGAACGTAAGCGTTCAGATCGCACGCAGGCAACACCTGAACACCATCAATATTCCTACCCGACTTGTAGACATTGCGATCGATACCATCCGTAACGATCAGCACAGAGGTGCCAGCGACACCCAAACCCCCAAGTGCGGACGACACAAATTTTGTCCTCGGAGCATCGACACCCCATGCAGACAAAACAATTGCTTGCCCATCCTGAAACTTGCTCAGCAAAGCCATACGAGTGGCCTGACGAACAGCCTTCTTCGGCATTCGGTAGCTATAATCGCGATTTTTCTTCCCGAAGGCATGGCCACCACCGCGCCTCACTGGAGTCCGCGCGTTACCGGCACGAGCTCGACCCGTACCCTTCTGACGAAAGAGCTTACGAGTGCTCCCCCGAACCATCCCACGAGATTTAGTCTGCACAGTGCCTTGGCGACGATTAGACTCGTACATCACCACAGCATCGTGCAACAATTGCTTATTAATCGATGAACAAAGCTCAACAGGGTCAAACTCATAGACCCCAGACTGAGAACCGTCCACATTACGAATCGGAACACTAATCATCACTTCACCCACTACCGATTCTTGGCCGAATGACGCAAAACGAGATAACCGCCGTTCGGACCCGGAACAGCACCCTCGACAAGCAACGTATTATTTTCCGCATCCGCACGAACGATCTTCAGATTCCTCACAGTAACCCGAACACCACCATAGCGACCAGCCATCCGAGTGCCCTTCATGACGCGGGCCGGATCAGCACTCTGACCAATCGAACCACCGTGACGATGAACTCGATGAACCCCGTGCGTCGCCCGCATACCACTGAAATTATGACGCTTCATAACACCAGCAAAACCACGCCCCTTGGAAGTACCAATAACATCGATAAACTTCCAAGCAGACACGGAGTCGGCCGCAAGAGACTGACCCACTTCAAGCCCATGCGAAGAACTGTCGCAGCGGAACTCACGAACAAAAACTTTTGGCTCACAACCAGCCCGAGGTAACGCTTCTACACCAGCTGCCTGCCGCTCTTTCTGGCGACGACCAGCCAAGGCAGCAACGTGACCACGCTGAGCTCTGGAAGCAAGCCTTCTCGGCCTATCGCCAAACCCCAACTGGACAGCATCATAGCCGTCGCGACCCACCGTCCGAACCTGCGTAACAACGCACGGCCCAGCGTGAATCACAGTCACAGGCACAATGACGCCATCGTCATTATATACCTGTGTCATACCAATTTTTTTTCCGAGCAAACCAACAGGCATAGCACAGCACCCGTGCGCTTAAATACAAAAGGAACACCAACCACACACGTGGCGGGACAAGCAAGCAACAACAAAAACAGCCCAATCAGGCGGTCGCAGTTGCCTTAATCTTAATATCAACACCAGCAGGCAACGAAAGCTTATTTAAAGCATCGATCGTCTTACCCGTTGGCTGACAAATATCAATCAGTCGCTTATGCGTACGAATCTCGAACTGCTCACGCGACTTTTTATCAATGTGCGGACTTCGAAGCACAGTGTACCGCTCAATACGAGTCGGCAACGGAATCGGACCATGCACAACTGCCCCAGTTCGTTTTGCCGTATCGACAATGTCCGCAGCAGACTGATCCAGCACAGAATGGTCGTATGCTTCCATCCGAATCCGGATACTTTCTTCGCCAGCAGCCACTGCAAATCGCCTTCAACAAGGGGTTACATTACTAATTCGATATCCCCAAACGGGGAATCGCGTATGTTAGGGACGAAGCCTCAATCTGTCAACGACTCGACAGCTAGTTTCGTCATTGTTTCCAAGATTAACAACCTCAGGCACTATTTCACTGAGTCCGCCGGACATTCCGAGTACCGACAAGGCTCCATCGAGTAAGACGCCCTGCCCTGAGAAATACTTCGGACCTGCGTAGAGTATCCAAACATCTCAGTTAGTGGCGCCTCGGCTTTTAACACACAAAGGTCTCCACGCCTATCGGAATCCACGATCAATGCCCTGCGTGCATTCAGGTCAGACTGAACATTTCCCAGGAATTCTTCCGGTGTGACCACTTCGATAGCCATCACGGGCTCCATCACCACCATCGCACCTTCGCTGAGAATCTTACCAAACGCCTGAGCCACTGCGGATCTTACCGCCGTTTCCGTCGACTCCAACTCTCGGAAGCCAACTTTCATCACAGTAAGTCGAAGATCCATCAAAGGATAACCAAACCTCCCGCCGCCATCCGCTTCATCCCTTAACGATTCCATCATCACTTTTAAGAATTGTTCAGGCATAGCCCCAGGCTTTAACTGGTGGGCTACCGTCACTGGAGTTTCCCCACCCATAAACTCTTCAGCAACAAGCTGCAAATCAAACGACAACGTTGCCGAGGGGGTCGTAACACTGAACTGTGTATCGACAACAAGCTTAGACTTCAATTTTTCACGAAAACTAACGCGGGGCTTATGAACGCGAACCTTCATCTTGAAGTCTCGCTCCATGCGATGCCGAACCACCTCCAAATGCAACTCACCCATCCCACTGACAATTGTCTGACCTGTTTCAACATCGGTACTTGCCGTAAATGTCGGGTCCTGACGCTGCAACCTGTCAAGGACCTCGATGAGCTTCTTCCGGTCGGCACTTGAATCCGGCTCGATCGCAACAGAAATCACAGTATCCGGAAACCGTATCTTCTCCAAAACAATTGCCTGCTGTGGATCACAGAGCGTATCTCCGGTGCCAGTATCTTTGGGCCCAACGATGCCGCAAATGTCACCCGCATACACCTCATCCACTTTCTCGCGAGAATCAGACTGAATATGCCATAGCTGAGTGACTAACTCCTTTTTCCTGGTCCGAGGATTCAATAGCCGTGAATTACCTTTCAGAACTCCGGAATAAACTCTGGCGAAATATAGATCACCGTGGTTGTCTGACTGAATTTTAAAGACAAGTGCACAAACGGGCTCATCAGCCGACGCCTTGCGGGTAACGGTAGCACCGTCAGCCTTTGAAGAAGGATCCACACCAACAACCGCCGGACGGTCTGATGGACTAGGCAGAAAGTCCACAATCGCATCGAGCAACGGCTGAACCCCAATATAGTCGAGCGAAGAGCCACATAGCACCGGCTGAAAAACTCCGCTAATTACCCCGAACCGCAGAGCCCTTAACACAGAATCCAGAGGAATCTCCTGCTCCTCAAGGATCGCCTCCATTAACTCCTCGTCAACATCGGAAAGCACGTCAAGCAACTCGGTACGCATGAGCTCTGCATCATCGGCCATACCTTCCGGAATTTCTTCTGTCCGAAACTCAGCACCGCGAGATTCAACATCCCAATACATCGCCTTCATTGAAAGCAGATCAACAATCCCCTTAAAACCGTCAACATTTGTCGCAGGCCCCTGCCCAATCGGCAACTGCAGAACCAATGGCTTCGCCCTTAAACGAATTCGCATAGCCTCCAAAACACGATCATAGTCGGCACCAATGCGATCCATCTTATTAATAAAACAGATCCGAGGCACGCTATAACGATCAGCCTGTCGCCAAACCGTTTCACTCTGCGCCTCAACACCTTCAACTGCACTAAAGATGACCACAGCGCCGTCAAGCACCCTCAGACTTCGCTCTACTTCGGCGGTAAAGTCGACGTGACCAGGTGTATCAATAATATTGATTGTTCGATTTTTCCACTCACAGGTCACCGCAGCAGAATAGATCGTGATTCCGCGCTGAGCCTCCTCAGGATCAAAGTCCGTCTGGGTGGTCCCATCATCCACGTTGCCCATCCGGTACGAAGCACCCGTGTAATAAAGAATCCGCTCCGTGGTCGTAGTCTTACCGGCATCAATATGAGCAATGATGCCAATATTGCGAATTCCATCTATCGAGCGAACCATTGTTAACCAACTCCAATACGGAGATCAAAAGCAACCGGGCGAATACTGGCCCGCACAGCAAGCAAGATCCAGACACAAAAAAAGCCAAACAGGTTGTACCTGTTTGGCAATAAAATTTGGCCCGCCGGCTAACGCCCAGACCAGAAACCAACTACCACGCGAAGTGGGAGAAGGCCTTATTTGCATCAGCCATACGATGCACGTTCTCGCGCTTCGTCATGGCAATCCCTTCACGACGATAAGCCGCCAACAATTCATCAGCGAGCGACCTGTCAACAGGCCGCCCTTTTCGCCCACGAACAGCCTCAAGAATCCATCGAATCGACAACGCCTGCTGCCGACGTGAACTAACCGGTGTAGGCACCTGGTAAGTAGCACCGCCGACACGCTTTGATCGAACCTCAATTGCTGGCTTGACGTTATCAACCGCATGAACAAACACGTCCAACGGATTTTCATCAGGCAACTGCTTGCGAATCAACTCCAAAGCACTGTACACAGATCGCGTCGCCACGCTCTTCTTACCATCGTACATGAGGCAGTTGACGAACTTTGAAATCAGCTTTGAGTTGTACCGGGTGTCCGGCTTCAGCTGAATAGGACTGGCTGTGAATTTCTTAACCATTGTTTCGCTAACAATTCAACTTTGAGCAAATAAAGAATGACCACAAAATGACTTATTTAGGGCGCTTTGAGCCATAACGACTTCTCGCCTGACGCCGATCGCTCACACCAAGTGTGTCAAGCACGCCACGAATAACCTTGTAACGCACACCAGGAAGGTCGCGTACACGTCCGCCACGCACAAGAACAATCGAGTGCTCCTGAAGATTGTGGCCTTCTCCGGGAATGTAAGCTGTGCATTCTTTGCCATTAGACAAGCGAACACGTGCCACTTTTCGAAGAGCCGAGTTCGGCTTCTTCGGAGTGACGGTCTTCACCTGAAGGCAAACTCCGCGCTTTTGAGGGCAACCCTCCAGAAGTGGAGTCTTACTCTTGGCTTTTTGCTGCTTTCGCGGCTTACGAACAAGTTGATTTATTGTCGGCATTTCGGTCAATTCCGGGCGACTCTGTCTGAGACAGTTGTTTCAAAAACGAATCAGGCACTCTACCGGTGCACTGATTGATCGTCAACCTTGCATTAAGGCAATCAATCTAATTCCAGTCTTCCGATGTCAAAACCCGCGTAAATCACGTCTACGCCAAAGTTAAGAAATCGGAATCCGACAGGCAACAAGCCTGCCGGCACTCAACTACTAATCATCTGGTGTCAGATCAGCCAAAGACGGGGCTCGTGGACGATCGTCATTGTCGTCCAAACGCCGAGCCATTAGATCTGTGTCTGACAACATATCATCTCGAGCCGCTAAAATTCTGGCTTTCGCCTCTTCCTGCTCACGAATCGCATCATCGTGAATTCTCACGTGTGCTTCCTGATGCAGATGGAAACCTGTTCCTGCCGGAATCAAGTGGCCCAGAATTACATTTTCCTTCAGCCCAACCAGATTGTCGACTCGCCCACCCAGTGCAGCTTCCGTAAGAACCTTTGTGGTTTCCTGGAAACTCGCAGCCGAAATGAAACTGTCACTCTGGACTGACGCCTTCGTAATACCGAGCAACTGTGGAGTCGCCTTTGCTGGACGAGGCTTGGTAAATTTAGCAGGATTCGAGACTTCCGCGTTTACCTCTTCGACTTCCGCCAACGACACAGTGTCGTCAATTTCATACTCCGTGTCACCAGGATCCGTGATTCGGCATTTCGATTGCAACTCAAGGTTAATCCTTTGAAGCTCGAACTTGTCGATCAAGACGCCAGGCAACAAATCAGTATCGCCGACGCTGGTAATCTTGATTTTTCGCAGCATCTGAGCAATCACGATCTCGATGTGCTTATCATCAATTTCAACGCGCTGGGCACGGTAGACATTCTGAATTTCATGCAACAGATATTGCTGCACTTCCTCTGGGCCACTGACACGCAAAATGTCTTCCGGGACCAGTGGGCCACGAACGAGTGCATCGCCAGCAACAACAATATCTGCGGAATGAACGAGCAACTGCTTTCCGTGTGGAATGATGTGCTCGACTTCCGTTCCATCTTTGCCACGAATCATGACAATTCGCTTACCACGCTTCTTGTCAGGCATTAGTTCGACTTCGCCGTCGATTTCCGCAACTACCGCCGGATCTTTGGGACTGCGTGCCTCAAACAACTCTGTAACTCGTGGCAAACCACCAGTAATGTCCTGAGTACCAGCAGAATCTCGAGGCGTTCGAGCCACCGCAGCACCTGACGACACCTGATCTCCATCTCGCACCAGCAAAGTGGCACCTTCAGGAAGATAGTAGAAGTCCAAAATTGCTCCGGCACCGTCTTCCAAAATCACCTGTGGATGAAGCCCACCGCGATGCTCCATAATTGTTCTTTGGATATTGCCTGACGCTTCTTTTTCAGAGCGAATCGTCTGCCCTTCCACGCACTCGTCAAGTCGTACCTTACCGCCAACCTGAGCAATGATTGGAATCGCGTGTGGATCCCAACTGCAAAGCGTTTCTTCGGGCAATACTTCCTGATCTTCTCTTACCTGCAGGATCGCACCGTTAGGAATCGTCTGTTTTTCAACTTCGCGGCCCTTGTTGTCGACGATGCTCATTTCACCGTTACGTCCGAGAACGACAGGCTTTCCGTCAGCGTTCAAAACGCTACGGATACGAGTGAATCGAATGCGGCCACCTCGCTTGGCTTTCAACTCACTTTGCTCTGTTCCCATCTGAGCAACGCCTCCAATGTGGAACGTACGCATAGTCAACTGAGTTCCGGGCTCACCAATGCTTTGTGCAGCAATGATACCTGCGGCCAGTCCCTGCTCAACCAGGTCACCGGTTGAAAGGTCCATCCCGTAACACAACTGACACAGACCTAAAGCGGTATTACAGGTCATCGGACTACGAACCTGAATTCGCTCCAGACCCATATCTTCAATCTTGCGTGCCTTCTCGATGGTGATCAGCTCGTCTTCCCGAACAATTACTTCGTCTGTAATCGGGTTGACGATATTGGTTCGACTGACACGACCACGGATCGAAACGGCAAGACCAACCTCAACCTTCTCACCACGATAAACAACCCCTCGAGTCAACCCCTTAGTGGTGCCACAATCATGGGTGGTGATGACCATATTCTGGCAAATATCTGCCAGCTTTCGGGTCAGGTAACCACTATCCGCCGTCTTCAGAGCCGTGTCCGCCAGACCTTTTCGAGCACCGTGTGTTGAACTGAAGAACTCCAAAACCGAAAGTCCTTCACGGAAGTTGGATTTGATAGGAGTCTCAATGATCTCACCACTCGGCTTCGCCATCAGACCACGCATCCCGGCCAACTGCTGCATCTGTCCAACGCCCCCTCGGGCACCAGAGTTTGCCATCAGGTAGACCGGGTTTACGTAACGCCCCTCATCGCGGACGTCGTGCTTCAGCTGATCCATCATGCTCTTGGTGATTTCTTCACGAGCATGCGTCCAGATGTCCAACACTTTATTATAGCGCTCTTTTTCAGTGATCAGACCCTTTTGGAAGTTCTTCATTAGCTTCAGGACGCTTTTTTCACCCTCGGCGATTACCTCTTCCTTGTTTGGAGCCGTCTTCAGGTCGCTCGCACCGAATGACAGACCACTGTCAGTCGAAGCCTCGAACCCACACTTTTTCATGCGATCCAACAGCTCAATAGTCTCGCGACGTCCGAGTTCCTGATAGCAATCAGAAATCACCATCGCAAGGTCTTTGCTACGCATGGTCATGTTATAGAAAGACATCGCACGCGGCAGAATGTCATTGAACATCACTCGTCCTGGAGATGTTTCAATTAGTCCACCCTGACGATACTTCTTCTCGCCATCGCCCTTCATTCGCTTACCTTTCGGCATACGAACCTTGACCGTCGCGTGACGAGATATCTTGCCCTGCTGAAAAGCCATGAACAGCTCTTCAGACGAGGCGAAGATCATGCCCTCACCACGATGCCCTTCTCGCATCATGGTCAGATAATAACATCCCATCACGATGTCCTGAGACGCCGTAATAATTGGATCACCATTCGCGGGGCTGAAGATGTTATGAGTCGACATCATCAACGTTGTCGCTTCAACCTGCGCCTCGATCGACAACGGCAGGTGAACTGCCATTTGATCTCCGTCGAAGTCAGCGTTGAAACCTTTGCACGCCAGAGGATGCAACCGAATTGCGTTTCCTTCCACCAGTACCGGCTCGAACGCCTGAATACCAATTCGATGCAACGTAGGAGCGCGATTCAAAAGCACTGCGTGATTACGAATCACTTCGTCCAGAATGTCCCAAACATCCTCATCGCGACGCTCAAGCATGCGTTTTGCACTCTTGATCGTGTCAGCGTGTCCCAGTTCCTTCAGGCGACGAATAACGAACGGCTGGAACAGTTCCAAGGCAATCTTCTTTGGAAGTCCACACTGGTGCAGCCTCAATTCTGGACCAACCACAATTACACTTCGAGCCGAATAGTCAACTCGTTTGCCGAGCAGATTCTCACGAAACCGACCCTGTTTACCTTTGATCATGTCAGTCAAAGATTTCAGCGGACGATTCGACGAACCCAACACAGGTCGTTTGCATCGGTTGTTATCAAACAACGCATCGACCGACTGCTGCAACATTCGCTTTTCATTGCGAACGATGACCTCTGGAGCATTCAAATCGACAAGCTTCTTCAACCGGTTATTCCGGTTGATAATTCGCCGATAAAGGTCGTTTAGGTCACTTGTCGCGAAATTTCCGGAATCCAGCAAAACCAAAGGACGAAGGTCCGGTGGAATGACCGGAATTACGTCCAACACCATCCATTCGGGACGGTTATCACTATCTCGAAGCGCCTCAACGATCTTTAATCGCTTGATGAGATCTTTCGTTGTCGACTGACTCTTAGTCGTCGCGAGCTTTCCGCGAAGCTCCTCTGACGCTTCAACTAACTTCATTTGCAGAAGCAGTTTCTTGATCGCTTCTGCACCCATTCCAATCTGAAACGCGTCTTCGCCGTAATCACGTCGAGCTTGTCGCGCCTCGTCTTCTGTCAACATCTGACAGTGGGTCAGTGGAGTATCGCCCGGATCGATAACCACGTAGTCCTGAAAGTAGACAACCTTCTCCAACGAGGTCGTCTTCATGTTCAAAAGCGCACCCAACCGACTGGGCATAGACTTGAAGAACCAAATGTGCACGACCGGAGCTGCCAACTCAATGTGCCCCATTCGCTTCCGGCGAACACGGCTATGTGTGACCTTAACCCCACAGCGGTCACAGATCATCCCCTTATATTTCATTCCACGATACTTGCCGCAAGCGCACTCCCAGTCCTTTTCAGGACCAAAAATTCGCTCACAGAACAACCCATCCCGTTCTGGACGGTAGGTTCGGTAGTTGATCGTCTCGGGCTTCTTGACTTCGCCAAATGACCAGCCGCGGATGTCGTGAGGACTCGCAAGACCAATCTTAACTGACGCGTAATCATTGACTCGATCGAAAGTGGTTTCACTTACGCTCACGTCGTGACTCCTCAACACCTGATGTTAAAAACAACGTGTCAACCAATTTGGTTGACACGAAAAGCGAATTAAAATAACGCTAAACGCGCTTCGACTTAGCGAAGTATCCGCAACGCACCGATTTAGTGGTTTGCTTTTTCGAGCTGAAGATTCAGACACAGGCCTCGAATCTCGTTGTTCAGTACATCGAAACTGGCCGGCGTACCGGCCTCAAGCGTATTCTCACCCTTGACCATTGACTCGTAAATCTTGGTACGACCTTCAACGTCGTCACTCTTAACAGTTAGCAATTCCTGAAGAATGTAAGCGGCACCGTATGCCTCCAACGCCCAAACTTCCATTTCCCCAAAACGCTGACCACCAAACCGAGCCTTGCCGCCAAGTGGTTGCTGGGTAATCAGCGAGTAAGGACCAGTTGCTCGAGCATGAACCTTGTCATCCACCAAATGGTGCAGCTTCAACATGTAGATGTTGCCAACTGTAGTCTTCTGCTCAAGCTGATCGCCCGTGCGCCCATCACGTAAAACCGTCTTGCCCTCTTCCGGCAAACCAGCTTCTCGCAAGGCCTCTCGAACCTCTTCTTCAGTTGCACCATCGAACACAGGGCAAACAGCACGGTAACCAAGAGTCCCTGCTGCCCAACCCAAGTGAGTTTCAAGAATCTGACCGACATTCATACGACTCGGAACACCCAGTGGGTTCAGAATGATGTCAATCGGAGTACCATCTTCCAAGTAAGGCATGTCCTCAATCGGGAGCACCTTAGAGATGACCCCTTTATTCCCGTGCCGACCAGCCATCTTGTCGCCGACAGAAATATCTCGCTTTGAAGCCACATAAACCTTCACCATCTGCAGCACTCCACTTGGCAACTCATCGCCACGCTTCATGCTGTTCAACCGATGATCTTCCTCATCGATAATTGTCTCAACAGCAGGCCACTCTTCCTTCAGCAACTTTCGAGCTGCCGTCTTCTTTTGAGCACTTCGAATATCGAGGCCCTCAAAGTAAGCAAGGAACCCGCGAGAGAACTCAGCAACGGCCTTTCGGTCATCAAGAGCACCCATGTCACGTCCGTCAGGATCGGTCAAAGGCTGACCCAACTCTGCTTTCATCGACTTGGCGAACACGCGGAAAGCTTCGGTAATCCGCTCATCACCTTCCTGCTCCATCTTCTTCAAATCGTCTTCAAATTTCTTTCGCTCCAGATCAGACAGGCTCATACGTCGAGAAAACTTCTCGGTATTAATCACAATTCCACCGACGCCACTCGGCACTTCCAGTGACTCGTTCTTAACGTCTTCTCCTGCCCGTCCGAAAATCGCGTGCAACAATTTTTCTTCAGGAGTTAACTCAGATTTAGCCTTTGGCGACACCTTGCCGACTAGGATATCACCCGGATGAACTCGCGTTCCGATCTTTACAATTCCGTCTTCGTCCAAATGGTGAAGAGCCTTCTCACTGACATTTGGTATGTCTCGCGTAAACTCTTCACGCCCTAACTTCGTTTCACGAATCTCTACATCAAACTCGTCCAGATGGATTGACGTATAAACATCCTCTTTGACCAGACGCTCGGACAGAATGATAGCGTCTTCAAAGTTGTAGCCGCCCCATGACATGAAAGCCACCAGTACATTCCGACCAAGAGCAAGTGATCCACCCTTTGTCGCCGCACTGTCGCACAGCAACTGCCCTGCCTTCACCTTGTCGCCAACCGATACCAATGGCTTTTGATTTAAACAGGTTCGCTCGTTCAAGCGAACATATTTTCGTAACGGATAGCGTCGACCATCGATCTCAATCACGGTCGCGTCAACATAGGTAACCGTTCCAGCCTTTTCAGCACGCTGAAGCATTCCCGAATGCTGCGCGACGAAGTCCTCCATCCCGGTTCCAACAACGGGACGTTCCGTAATCAAAAGTGGAACTGCCTGACGCTGCATGTTCGAACCCATCAGCGCGCGATTCGCATCGTCGTGCTCTAGAAATGGGATCAAACCCGCCGAAACTCCGACCATCTGACACGGAGCTACGTCCGTGTACTGCACTTTCTCTTTGGGAATCCAAACCACATCGCTCTTATAGCGGGCAAGCACAAGATCTTCCTGTAACTTGCCATCCAGAATTGGCGTATCGGCTGGGGCCACATGAGCAAACGATTCCTCATCAGCGCGAAGCCACACCACTTCGTCCGTCACCAAACCGTGCTCGACCTTACGATAAGGAGTAATCAAGAACCCGTAGTCGTCGACCTTCGAGAAAATACCAAGGCTCGAAATCAAACCAATATTCGTACCTTCAGGAGTCTCAATCGGACAGATACGCCCGTAATGCGAAATATGAACGTCACGCACCTCGAAACCAGCGCGTTTACGATTTAGTCCACCAGGCCCTAAGGCACTCAAACGACGCTCATGCGTCAGCATTGAAAGCGGATTGGTCTGGTCAACCACCTGAGAGAGTTCGCTTCGGCCATAAAAGAAATCAATAGCCGCCGAAACACTCTTAGGATTAATCAAAGTTCGAGGCGTCATTCCATCGACTTCCTTCAGGCTCATTCTCTCCTGAACAGTCCGCCTCAACTTCAAAAATCCTTTTCGAATTTCATCAGCACCCAGCTCATCGATCGTACGCAAACGACGATTGCCAAGATTATCAATATCATCAATATTTGCAGTCTCGTCGTTCATGCGCAAACGCATCAGATAACGAATAGCGTTGATAAAGTCCTCTGGGCGAAGAGTCATCTCATCGTCTGGAACAGACTGATCGAATTTACGATTAATACGGAAACGACCAACACGACCTAACCGGTAACGATTCAAATCAAAGAATTTCTCATTGAACAAATCTGCCGCTTTGTCCAGATTGGGAGGGTTACCCGGACGCAAACGCTGATAGATCCTCAGCAAAGCCTCCTCATGCGTCGACGTGCTATCTTCCCCCAGCGTCTTCAGAATCAGAACGTCTTCCAGATTATCAACCAGCTCAACCTCCTTCAACCCTGACCCCAGAAGGTCTTCCACCATCAATTCTGTTAGCTGAGCGCCGGCGTCAGCGATGATTTCGCCGCAACGATCATGACCGATAGGAAAGACAATATCATCAATGGAGAACTCACCAACCAAAGAAGCAGCCTCAGTCTTGGAAGACAGCTTCACTTCCTTGCTGTTGTGATAGAGGCGAATCAGGGCAGAGTCGGACGTATAATCAGGGCTCATTGCTCGCAACAAAGTCATGGCAGAAAACTTGCCACTCTGGTCGATTCGAACTGCTACCGAATCCTTCTTTGTAACAATCAACTCAATCCAGCTACCCCGCTCAGGAATAATCCGACACGATTCAGTCTTTCGATCACTACTGGCGGTTTCTTCAGCCATTACAAAGTCAACACCAGGTGAACGGTGCAACTGACTAACAACAACACGTTCTGCACCATTAATAATAAACTCACCACCACCAATCATGATCGGAATATCACCCAGATAAACCTCTTCCTCTACAGGTTGCTCTTTAATTAATCGAAGCCAAACGCGAAAAGGCATACCATAGGTCAACCTTAACTGACGGCATTCACTAGGCGTATAACGGGGCTTACCTAGTTCATAACGAACATACTCCAGACGAAACTGACCGTCGTAACTCTCAATTGGAAAGATCTCACGAAGAATACCCTCCAATCCTTGCTCAAGTCGATCACGTGAAGAACGATCCAACTGCAAAAACCGCGCATATGACTCAGTCTGAATTCGAGTCAGATCCGTAATCTCATAGCTCGCCTGGATTTTCCCGAAGTTTCGAACAGTGTCCTGGTCGATGGTACGAACAGATGGAACTGGCATTTAAATCTTGCCTTCTGAATAATCTACAACCCGAAACATCAAACCCAATTAATACACGACAGCAACAGTTAGCGCGCGACAAAAGACACTTGCCCTCTTCAGGCAACTGCCTTTCGTTTCACGCGATATAAATGGCAAACAGTCTTAATAATCCAACCAGCCATTGTCGTCCAGCAATACTAAACCAGCGCGCCGTTGCCGCAAAACAGACGAAAACCGAAGCTTCCAAAAAAAATTGGCAACCCAAGATTAACAAGAGTAGCTGACGCAGATTCAACCGCGTCAGCATACGTATTTTCAACTCTTGTCAGCAATCAAGCTAAACCTACTACTTGATCTCGCAAGAGCCGCCAGCGCCCTCGATCTCAGTCTTCAACTTCTCAGCGTCTTCGCGAGAAACACCTTGCTTGACGGCCTTCGGTGCACCCTCAACAAGATCCTTGGCCTCTTTCAGGCCAAGACCAGTTGCTGCACGAACAACCTTAATCACGGGGATCTTATTGCCGCCATCACCGGTCAAAATTAGATCAAATTCAGTCTGCACATCTGCGACCACGGGACCCGCATCAGACGGGGCAGCCATCATCACAGCACCACCACCAGCAGGCTCAATGTTATGGACAGCTTTCAGGTAATCAACAACCTTCTTTGCTTCCAAAAGAGTCAAACCGACGATCTTGTCACCTAATTCTTTTGTTGCCGAATCAAACTCAGCCACTTCTGCCTCTGCAGTAGACATTCAATCAAACCTTTCATTCTGTAAAGAAGCTATCGCAAGAGGAAATTCACTCTTCGATCTTAACATTAATCTCAGGCGGAAGCCGCCCGTTAGCCATAAACCAAACAATCCAACAACCGAATGAAACTAATCTTCGTCGCCGGAAATTTTCTTTAAACAGCCTGCCAGCAATCCACCAGCACTCTGCATAGCACCTGCCAACTGAGCACCCGGAGCAAGCAACAAACCAGCAAGGATACTGATTAGCTCAGCGCGTCCAGGACTCTTACCCAAAGCAACCACGCCACTGGCATCAATACTATGCCCGTCAACCGTCGCGCCCCGGATCTCCAAGCCCTTCAGCTCTCGAGACCAACGGGAAATTTCTTTAGACAAAGCAACAACATCGTCCCCGCCCCAGACCAAAGTCGAGGGTCCAGTCAAAAGTGCATCCAAACCGGATACGCCCAACCGAGACAAAGCGTTCTTCGCGATAGAGTTCTTGACAGTAAAAGCATTAATTTGCTTATCGACAAGACCCAATCGCCACTTATTAGCAGAGAAAGCATCGAGCTTTGAAACATCCACAACCAACATATCGCGTACGTCACCGATGCGAGACTGTAGGTCTTCAATCTGCATATCTTTAACCTGTCGACTCATCTCAACACCCACCAATCAAGTACATCAACAGAAATCAGACAGCCACAGAAATCGATGGCGTCATCGTCGCAGAAATCGCAAAACTACGAAGATAAACACCCTTTGAACTAGATGGCTTCAAGCCATGAACGTGCTTCAAAAGTGCCTCAATATTCTCCTGCAACCTCAACGGCTCAAAAGATAATCGACCCACAACACAGTGCACATTACTTCCTGAATCAACACGAAACTCAACCTTGCCCGCTTTGTATTCCTTGACTGCAGTAGCAATATCCTGCGTCACAGTACCAGCCCGTGGGGAAGGCATCATACCACGCGGACCAAGCACTCGACCCAGCGGACCAACCACACCCATCATGTCAGGAGCAGCGATCGCAACGTCGAAGTCCAACCAGCCGTCCTTTACCCGATCAGCAAGCTCTTTGCCACCCACGTAATCTGCACCCGCGGCGGTAGCCACAGCCACATTATCACCTTGTGCAAATACAAGAACACGCTGAGTCTTACCAATCCCATGAGGCAAAACGATGGAACCACGAACCATCTGATCCGCCTGTCGAGGATCGACGCCAAGTCGCATCGCAACCTCAACGGCTTGATCAAACTGAACCGGCTTAACGCCCTTTGGCAAACCCGACTCAAGTGACTTCAGCGCATCTACAGCAGCCGACAAACCCAGAACATCGTAAGCGTCGGCTTTCTTGAGTAAAGCCGCCATTCGCTTTGAGCGACGAGCCATCACAACAACCCAACTATCAAAATCATAAAAAACAGAAACCAACGACTCAATCAATCACTTCCAAGCCCATACTTCGAGCCGTACCAGCAATCAACTTCCTCGCCTGGCTCATTGAGCCAGAATTCAAATCACTAAACTTAACACGAGCAATCTCATCCAACTGAGCCGTCGTGACAGAACCAACCTTAGTCGCCAAAGGACTGCCAGAACCCTTAGCAATACCAGCGGCCTTCAACAACAAGACCGCCGCAGGCGGACTCTTCAGAATGAACTCAAAAGTCCGGTCATTATAGACCGTAATCACCACGGGGATGGTAACGCCCATCATATCCCGAGTCTGATCATTGAACTGCTGAACAAACTGCCCAATATTAACGCCGTGAGGACCAAGCGCAGTACCAACCGGTGGGGCAGGCGTAGCCTTACCACCAGTAACCTGAACTTTAATCACTTTTGTTACCTGCTTGCCCATAACTAGCAAACCCAATTTCGCTAAACCGACTCAACCTGCCAGTGATCCAACTCAACCGGCGTCGAACGACCAAAGATTTCAATCAGTACTGAAACCTTACCATTGTGCTCATCAATACCTTCGATTGTGCCTTCAAAAGACTCAAAGGTACCTTCTCGAATTTTCACAACATCACCTTGCGAAAACTCTATCTTCACTTTCGCAGCAGCACTTGCATCTTCCTCAGCCTTACCAAGCATTCGATCAACCTCGAACTGCTCCATAGGCATCGGCTTTCCGACAGCGCCCGCAAAATCACCCACACCGCTGGTGTCGCGAACGAGATACCAAGTCTCGTCACTCAACACCATATTCACCATGATGTAACCAGGAAACAACTTCCGCTCGTGCTCTTTGGCCTTGCCACTCCGAGTATCAACAACCTTCTCAGAAGGAATCATGATCTCCCCAAAGCATTCCTCCAAGCCTTCGAGCTTGACCTTTTTCAGCAAGGCATCGCGGATGGTCCTTTCACGGTTCGTTTGAACCTTAAGAACATACCACCGCTTCTCTGCTGACGCATCCGTCTCCGTCGACTCATTGGACATTATTGTCACCACCACAGAAAGCAAGAATCTCGGGCAAAAAAGGGAAGCTCGGTATCCTGACCTCGACACCCTGAAAATTCAACCACACAAGCCCCGAGAAATTTGTTTTGCGAACACTCGTCGATCGAGGCCAACAAACTAGTACTCGATGAAGTGAATCAACGAGAACAACCACTTCCAAACGTAATCAACCACAGAAAGAAACACACCAAGAAATAACATCGTGACAATAACGACTATCGTCGACTGCATAACTTGCCGCCGCCCAGGCCAAACAACCTTCTCAAGTTCTGACTCAACAGAAATCAAAAAATCGGCAAACCTAGCAACGTTAACAACACGGAACGCAACCCAACACAACAGCAACCAAATCCCGAGCGGCAAGCCAACGCGTACCGACTGCCCTTCTCCACCTAGGGGGCCGGCCGACAAACTAAAGCAGCCGAACGCCACGATGACCGCGAAAGCAACAAATGTTGCCTGACGAACCATCTTCCCCTGATTCGCCTTGTACAAACCAAGCCGAAAAAGTTCAGGTATGATCGACGCACCAGCGCCCTTACTCAACATCTGCAAGACTCTCTGAAAAAAAACAGCACAATTACGCAGAAACACGGACGGAGGGACTTGAACCCCCAACCTGCGGATTTGGAATCCGCTGCTCTGCCAATTGAGCTACGTCCGTAAAAGGACCCGACCTACTTTTTGCGAGATTCCTTGTGCAACGTGTGACGTCGCAGCTTCGGACAATATTTCATCAACTCAAGCCGCTCCGTACCGCGAGTCTCTTTCATCACTCGATAGTTCCGAAGCCCCGTTTCCGTGCACTCCAGCCAAACATAATCTCTCACGGAAGACCCCCCACAACGTCAAACAGAAAACTGCCAACCCACCAAAACAAATGAGACAGCAGCAATTGAGCCAAACCGAACACTACTGAAGAATCTTAGTAACGACGCCCGAACCAACAGTTCGACCACCTTCTCGAATCGCGAAACGACTACCCTCAACTAACGCGATCGGCTTACCCAGCGTCACTTCCACCTTCACATTATCACCAGGCATGCACATCTCAGCACCGCCCAACAAATCAGTAGTTCCAGTGACGTCAGTTGTTCGAAAATAAAACTGGGGGCGATAACCAGAGAAAAATGGCGTATGACGACCACCCTCCTCCTTACTCAATACGTACACTTCACCCTCAAACTTAGAATGAGGCTTAATGGAACCCGGAGCAGCGATAACCTGACCACGCTGAATATCCTCCTTCTTCAAACCACGAAGCAGGATACCAACATTATCACCAGCCTGACCTTGATCGAGAGTCTTCTGGAACATCTCAACACCAGTACAGGTCGTCTCCTGAGTATCACGAAGGCCAATAACCTGTACCTTTTCGCCAACCTTAACAACACCAGTCTCAATACGACCGGTAGCAACAGTTCCGCGACCTTCGATTGAGAAAACATCTTCCACAGCCATCAGAAATGGCTTATCAGCATCACGCACCGGCTCAGGAATGAACTTATCAAGCACATCCATCAGCTCAGAAATGCACTTACTGTAAGTCTCGTCAGCAGGATGATCCAAAGCCCCTTTTGCGTTTCCCTTCACCAAAGGAATATCGTCGCCAGGAAAACCATACTTCGTCAGAAGATCACGCACCTCAAGCTCAACCAACTCCAGCAGATCCTCATCATCAACTAGATCAACCTTGTTCATAAACACAACAAGCGCCGGAACATCTACCTGACGCGCCAACAGAATGTGCTCACGCGTTTGAGGCATTGGACCACTATCAGCCGCAACAACAAGAATCGCACCGTCCATCTGAGCGGCGCCAGTGATCATATTCTTAATAAAGTCCGCGTGACCCGGGCAGTCAATATGAGCGTAGTGACGATTCTCAGTCTCATACTCTACATGACTCGCAGCAATCGTCACTGTCTTTGTCGCATCGCGAACTGTGCCACCCTTGGCGATGTCCGCGTAGCTCTTCGCTTTACCCAGACCCTTAACAGCCTGAACCGCTAGAATCGCAGCAGTTGTAGTAGTCTTTCCGTGGTCAATGTGCCCAATCGTACCCACATTAACATGTGGCTTCGTTCGCTCGAAATTACTCTTCGCCATCTCCAAACTCCATGTCAACCGCGGAACACTTTGCAGCCGCAGCCCAACAAAACGATCAAGAAAGAAACACAAAACGGCGACCCCACACGAGACGCCAACTCAGACCAACAAACCAACTAAAGCTGCTGATGGGATTCGAACCCATGACCTCGTCCTTACCAAGGACGCACTCTACCGACTGAGCTACAGCAGCACTCGAATCGGCCCTAAAAAAAAGAGCGGGCGATGGGAATCGAACCCACGCGACCAGCTTGGAAGGCTGGAGTTCTACCATTGAACTACGCCCGCAGTCTTCCACACGACACAACAAAACAACTCCGGACCGACGGTCGTGAGAGTGGGGGCAGCAGGATTCGAACCTGCGAAGGCATAAGCCACCAGATTTACAGTCTGGCCCATTTGGCCGCTCTGGAACACCCCCCAATAACACACCTGCAAACCAGCAGATGAAATCGTCTTCAACACTCCCTATTTCACAGAAGTCCACAAAAGCTAGCGGAGGGACTCGAACCCACAACCACCGGTTTACAAAACCGGAGCTCTACCAATTGAGCTACGCTAGCGCAGACCGATCGCCGAGGCGAGCGGAGCAGTATAGCAATCGAACTTCGTCAGGCAAGGCCGATCCCTTAAACCTTTTACGGAGTCTCAATTTAGATTAACTGACCGAGATTTAGCTACTTGCCCGAGTGGAAAACCAAGGCGCTCAAAGGAATTTGCCACCGGGAACAAAATTCCGGTCCTCCTGTAGTCGGCAGTGATTCTCGCAAAATGAAGCCGAATAGCAACGAAAAGGGCGAGAAGGCCGAGAATCCGGGGATGCGTGTACCGAGACACGTCCATCAAAACAGCTTGTATCAAGACCGAGCCTTTACGGATTACCTCACGTACAGAATAACGCCCAATATTTAGCGGCGAACGAGTCGAGCTGATAATTGATTCAATTTGTGGGCGTTTGCCATTTTTCCGAGTCACAGCCAAAGAGTTAAAGGCCGGAACGCCGCGAGGACGCTCCAGCCTTTTAGGAATAGCGATGCCGAGCAGCTGGGCAGGAGACATTTCAGTATCAGAAATCACCTGTCAAGCTGAGGCACTTCGTCAAATCCCAGGAATGTCAACCTGCTTCCGCTGGGCAATTCGCCTCAGCTTCTCAAGCGTTCTGACTTCAATCTGACGAACCCGCTCCTTGGTAACCCCAAGTCGATTTCCGACTTCTTCAAGCGTTTCGGGCTCACTGCCCTTGCTAAGACCAAAACGGCACGAAATCACTTTTCGCTCGCGACCGTTTAGTTCCTCCAGTATCTCCATAAGAGCGTCGCGTTGTGCCTTGTTTACCATTTCCTCAGCAAACGCATTGCCCCGGCCGTCAGTAGAATCGTAAAAGATATCATCATAGCCGGTGCGAAATCGATCAAGACGAGTGTGCTCAGCAGGCACTGATCGTGCAAAATTCTTCATGATCGCCCATGAGGCGTACGTGGAAAACTTATTACCTCGAGCGTAGTCAAATTTCTCAATGGCTCGAATAAGTGACATATTCCCATCACTAACCAATTCGAAAAAGTTCACACCAGGCTTCAGATGCCGTTTCGCAATGGAGACAACCAACCGCAGATTAGAACGTGTCAGCATCCCCTTAACCGCACTTGCCTCTTCCAGCAACGTTTCCATTTTCCGGGCAACGCGGGCACTGTTTCGGCGAACGCCTAGCTCTTTTTGGAGCTCAGCAGCCTGCCATTTCAAGAAATTCATCTTCCGGAAATAGTGTTGTTCCTGTGCCTTATTCAGCAGAGGAACCTTATACAATTCAGAAAGATAGGCTGGCAGACCGGTGGGCACCCGAACAGCCGCCTTAGATATGTCATATCCCGGAGCTGGCCCGCAAATTACTTTCTCCGCGTCATCCCTCCGGAACTCATCGCTATCCATGAAGTCAATTTCCGCGGATCGCAGACGCTTAACTCTGACTTCAGCTAAAAGCGTGTGAACTGCTGGCTTGCTTCGTCCAAATCTGCGAGCCAAGTCAGGGACAGACACTCCCTGAAGATAGAGATCGAACATCAAAGACTGATGCTCTGGCGATACCTGGCCACCGGCCTTAGGAAAAATGGCATTCTCTGGATGCAGTTTATCATAGTCCCGAAGAGTATAACGAACCGTTTCCGTTGCCCGGCCAAGTTTTTTGCCGAGCTGGCGGCTCACCTCGGTTAAACCAAGCCCCTTAACCGCCAAGCCGCGTGCCTCGAGAATCATCTGTTCACGCTCATCATCCGTCATTTGCCGAAAACTACGCCCTCGGTCAATCTCCTCCTGATGGATGGCAACAAAACGATCCAACGTCGACTTGCAAATAACAACGCGTTTACGCCCATCAACGGTGATGCGTCGACTAGCTAATCCGCGATCGCGCCAACGATCAACCGTCTTTGCAGAAACACTGAATTGCTCGCTGACTTCCTGAACGGTCAATATAGGTTCGCCAAAATCGCCGACGGACTGCCCAAGACTGTCTGAAAGATCCTCCACAAAGCAGCGGAGATCGTGGGCCAAGTCAACTCCGGAAATTCCTACCGCAGAATCCTGATCGGGGCGATATCCCGTAACCTGAAAGCAGACATCTCCATAGGAATAATCGGCAGAGCTATCCATATTCAGCAAAAAGTCCTCAGCCTGCAAAATCTGCCTGTTCCGCACAGCCTGGGGGGCAAACCGAACCTGTTGCTCAGTAAGTTGATTAAGTATTTTTGATCGGTAACGGGACATGTCGAACCTCCTTTATGAGACTGATCTTGCACCAGCCTGCTTGCACAACCTTCAAGGCAAAGCTTGTGCCGGACGCAATGCAACCTTCTTGGCTGCGACACTTCCGAACCCTTAAAGACCCGTCCTGGGCCGTAAATCGAACCGTAAATAAAAGTTCTTACGCACACACAATTTTTAGAAAGACACAAAGTTCTTCTTGTAAATACGTAAACTTGAGACGCTTGTATTGCAAAAACGTTCGTAGATTTCTTCCAAAGCAGGTAGTTTCCAATAATTTTCTATCAAGCACTTTCTGCTGAACCCGCAAACCAAGGACGCTGATCCCTGCCGCAAACTTACGCTCATTTAGACGACACACTTAATATTAGTGAACTCATTATGACTCACTGTTCTGTTTTGATACGCAATGTGTAAACAATATTGCGTTTGGCAACACAAACGAAAGGTGTCGGGTTCTATTTGTGCCAGACACAACTCCGTAAGTCATTATAATTCAATTACTTGGATCGGCAGTGCAGCTTTTACAAAATAAGAACTCCGCAGGAACATCAATTGCCGTGTCCAGCTAGGTGTTCCGAAACGAAATGCCGGGACAGATTCATCATTTGACGATTTAGGTCAATTTTATGCCAACCGCCTCAACTTACCTGCAATTTGGGTCCATCGTATCCTTAGTTGGGATCGCCCTTGTGTGGCTTCACGTTCGCAGTCACCGCAGGCGCAAGGCGGAAGATGAACTGCCGGAAGCTGACACTCGTTTTTTTGAACACCAGTATTCCCGCCGGATGCAGACATCGGGCCTAACAGTCACACTCGGCGGGCTGATCGGACTGTGTGGATACGCAAAGATCTTCGAAAACTCACCGATTTTCGCAACCTTCTACGTGGTTGGACTGCTGTTGCTGGCACTTTGGTTGATTCTTTTGGCAATCAGCGACGCCATTGCGACTCGCGTTTATTCCAGCAGGTTGAATCGCCGGAACCGAGAAGTGCGGAAAAGCCTTCAGCAGGCTCTGGCTGATATTCGAGAGGCTCACGGCTTGGAAACTCGACACTAGCCTCCCGTGCGAAACAGCCTCTCGCCGCTCAAGTAGAGCTCGATATCAGTAGCGGTCCTGAAAGTTGAACATCCGTTTTAGATGATGTCTTCAACAATTTTTCGGCGGCGACTGCGGCGACGCGTGCGATGGGCCAGTCGGTCATCATGAACACTTCCTTCTGCAAAGAAGGATCCCGCCAGCAGCCTGTAGAAAAACAACAACGTGAAGGCTCCCAGCGTGGCGGCGACAAAGCCCTTCCCGCTGATCGGGTCAATCTGAGCATCTCGCCAGAAGAAAAGCACGGTGCCGCAGCCAATAACACTGCCACCAATTCCCATCAACATTGTTCCGACGGCCCCGCCTGGATCTCGGCCGGGCATGATTGCCTTCGCCGCCAGACCTGCGAGCGTACCGAACCCGACCCAACGCAATAACTCGTTAAGGCTGTTTCTGATGATCTCGATAACTTCAGTTTCTGACACTGTGGGCCTCCTGCCCGTCGCGGAATTTGTCCGGAGCCTCATACAGTAGGCTCCGTTCGCCTCTATCCCTATATCGACTTCGTCACATATTTATGTTCAGGTCCAGCCGGTCATCAATAAGTCGCGTGCTCAGGCATTCTTCGCAAGTCAACAGGCAGATACGGCTGATTTTTGACGATTCCTGCTCGTTTTAGGCAACAGCGAGAAACCATCATTGTCAGCAACGAACACAGCGGAGCCTGACGAAATCAGCCTGAGGTCCTCGGTCCACGTAATTGAGTTGCGAGCAGCGGCCAGGAAACGTAGCCTTAGTGAAAGCCATTTGCTCCTAATTTTGGACCCTCGACATGCCCACTGCCCTACCCTTTCTGACGTGCCTTATCTTTGTAGCAGCTTCCGCCACTGGAATTTCAGCAGACGAATCCAGGCAAGCTGCAAAACCTGCTCGCAAACCAAACCCGGCAATGGCCAAAGTTGAAGACGTTCCTGGTCTGCCACGAGTCCTCTTAATTGGCGACTCAATTTCGATTGGTTATACGGTGCCGGTTCGCGAGTTACTGAACGGCAAGGCAAACGTCCATCGACCACTAACCAACTGCGGCCCGACATCCAAAGGGGTCGCCGAAATCGACGCATGGCTTGGAGATAGCAAGTGGGACGTGATCCATTTCAACTTCGGCCTTCACGACTTGAAATTTATCGGGCCCGGCGGAAAAAACCTCGCAGACCCCACAGCAGGGGACAGTCACCAGCAAGTGCCGCCCAAAGCTTACGAAGCAAACCTGCGAAAAATCGCATCTCGATTGAAGAAAACCGAAGCCAAACTAATCTGGCGAACCACAACTCCTGTGCCGAAAGGCGCGAAAGGTCGAGTCGTCGGAGACTCGGCCAGGTACAACGAAATTGCGAAAAAGGTTATGAACGAGAATGGAATCGCAATCGACGACCAATACGCCTTCGCCATCAACCGACTCGACAGAATCCAACGCCACTCCGACGTACACTTCACCCCAGAAGGCTCAAAACAGCTGGCGGAACAAGCTGTCGTCGCCATCAATGCGGCATTGAACTGACTTCTTCGTCAGACACAAACTCTGATCGGCACTTGTTCAACGTGAACAGAGTTTCTGACCTGACGATTCAAGCCTCGCCGCCAATCACCCAGAGCTAGAGATCATTCGCACTTGTAATAACGAAGTTGTTAGAATTTGGAGAAGGAGAGGTCCGGAGCAACTGAATTCTTTCAATTCCAGTGAGACGAATACTGAGCGGAAAAGTTGCGGCTTTGAGTTTGAACCTACCAATAATCTGTCACATCTTCGCTTTGGCCTTGCCTTCGATCAGCGCGTCGAGTTCGGACTTTAGCCTGGGCAGAATTTCGTCGTATAAGTAAGCTCCGATTGATTCGGGGCCTTTTTTCAGGTTTACGTGAGTCGGGCCACACCACAGGCCGAGGTCCGCGTCGTCGGTTTCGCCGGGGCCGTTAACTCGGCAGCCCATCACGGCAATCGTAATCGCGTGGTCTTTGGCATATTCGGTCATGTCGCGGACCTTTTCCGCCAGCTCGACAAAGGCTTCGTTTTCGACTCTGGAACAGCTAGGGCAGCTGATGATATTCAGCGTCTTTAAGCCGTAGTCCACAACCGAACGTACTCGCCCGTTGGCGATGTCGTCCAGAATCTGTCGTCCAGCCGCGATTTCTTCACCCTTTCGATTGTTAGCAACCGTCAATGAAACGCGAATTGTGTCGCCGATGCCGCGGCTAATGAGCTGCTCGAAGGCAATCCGAGTCTTAATAATGCCTTCCGGGGGCATCCCAGCTTCGGTAACGCCCAGGTGCAGCGGCACGTCCGGACGTTTTTCGGCAAATCGTTTGTTGACTTCGATTACCTTCTGAGGATCAGAATCCTTCAGCGACACGCAGTAGCGCACGAAATTCATGTCATCCAGGAACTGACAGTGATCCCATGCGCTTTCCAACATTGGCGAAATAGAATCGTCAGCGGCGTACTTCGCCTTTTTGTCCGGATCCATGGATCCGCAGTTCACGCCGACTCGCAACGCACAATCGTTATCCCGAGCCACATTGGCGATATACCGAACCTTTTCCTCCCACGGCTTTTCGCGTTCGTGATGGTATAAGTGCCCTGGGTTGTATCTTAGTTTTTCGACGTGGGGAGCAATCACCTCGGCCAGCCGATAGTTTTCCTGAAGGTCCACCGACAAATTGCACTGCACTTGTCGCCGGATTTCCATCAGCGCTTCTGCGTCTTTCTGACTGTCGATGGCAACACGGATGATATCGGCTCCGGCATCGATCAAGCCCTGAATCTGAATGACGGTGGCGTCGATATCCTGAGTCCGCGTGGCGGTCATGCTTTGAACGGCGATCGGTTGTCCGTCGCCAATCGCCAAACTGCCAATTTTGACTCGCCGAGTTGCATTGCGTTGTATCGTCACTTTTCACACCTGAATAATTGGGACCGCCCAAAGCAGACAGCAAAACGCTCTCGCTTTTACCGATTCTACGCGGAGTATCTTCACGCTGCCAAATAGAACAAGTCAGATTCGGCGTTTCGGACAGTAGCAACCGTTGTTCAGGATGGAATCCAACACAAATCGAAGTTGTATCCGCCGAACCATCGCTTGCCGCGATGCAACCAACAGCGTATCGTCCCCCGATTCTCCGCCAGATAGCGATCACGCTAACAGCCGGAAACACCCACCTCAAGATCGCTGACCCTTGTGAGATTTCTCGATGAATGACGTTCGTTTCTGCCGTATTCTATTGTGTTCGCTGCTGTTTCCTCTCGGTACGCAAGCCTCAGATTGGCCACAATGGCGTGGTCCAAATCGTGATGGTATCTCCACGGAAACGAGCGTGGATCTCGACTGGACCGATGGTGCCCCAAAACTGCTGTGGCGAACCGAAGGCGTAGGACAGGGATATTCCAGCGTCGCTGTGGTTAACGGCGTGATTTACACAACCGGAAATACAGAAACCGGTCAATGCGTAATTGCCCGTAAAGCGAGCGATGGCTCAGAAGTCTGGACGACACCAGTCACAGATCGGGCACCAAAACACGGTTACGATGGTGCTCGCTGCACACCCTCTATCACGGCAGATCACGTTTACGTGGTCACATCAGACGGGCAGATTGCCTGTCTGCGTCGCACCGACGGCTCTGTCGTTTGGAAGAAAAGCTTTCAGAGCGAATGGGGCGGGAAAATGATGAGCGGCTGGGGATTTTCAGAATCACCCACTGTCGATGGCGACCGAGTCATCTGCACTCCCGGCGGCGACAATGCGTTGATTGTGGCTTTGGACCGCATGACAGGGAAAGAAATCTGGAAGAGTCCTTCTTTCAAATCAGACAAGGGCAATGACGGAGCTGGCTACTCTTCTGTGGCGATCAGTAACGCATGCGGAATCAAACAGTACGTAACGCTGACCGGCAAAGGCGTTGTCAGCGTCGACGCTCGTGATGGAAAAATTCTTTGGTCTTACGGCAAAGTCGCCAATAACACGGCCAACATTCCAACCCCAGTTGTTTTTGACGACTACGTTTTCTGTTCGTCAGGTTACGGTACCGGTTCTGCTCTACTGCACATCACGCAGCAAGGCAGCGACCTGACAGCAAACGAAGAATACTTTTTGGATGCTGGCACACTGCAAAATCACCATGGCGGCATGATTCGTGTCGGTGACTATCTTTACTGCGGCAACGGCCACAACAACGGTATGCCAACCTGCCTGAAGATCGGATCGGGAGAAGTTGTCTGGGGCGGCAAGCTGCGAGGCGTCGGCAAGGGCTCAGCAGCCGTCACACTGATCGGCAATCACCTGTTGTTTCGCTACGAATCCGGCGAAATCGCATCGATCGTGGCCACACCAGACAGCTATCAGTTGAAAGGCCACTTCATGCCGGAATACCAGGAAGGCAAAAGCTGGGCTCACCCGGTGATTGTCGACGGAAAACTTTATCTTCGCGAGCAAAACGTCTTGATGTGCTACGACGTCAGCAAGAAGTGACAGCCCCTGAACAAGGCAAAACCGCCATCGCCTTAAGCGTCGATGGCGGTCGCCGTACAGGACAACATTCACCTCGACAAAGGCGTCCAGTCGAGGCCAACGCACTTGTTGATCAACGCAACAACAAAGTTCAACGTTGAGCGAAGCTGATTTGGGGGATCGCAGACCTGAAGTAGCGTTTGTAGAAGTCGCTATTTCCCGGCTGCGTTTTCCTTCTCCGTTAATGAGGGCGAAACAAATCCAGCGAACAGCGTGCTACTCGCGTGGCTGCGGGTATTGCGCCAAAACTTTATCAGCCGACAGATCAACGACACAAAACCCGTCGCTCTCGTAGTACGCAATTGCCGCGACATTTCCATCTGCAGAAAACGAGACTCGATCGGGCGGAGAACTTAGTGAGGTCGTGGACGGCTGCGATGATGAAAAATCGTCACTGCAGACTGCCAGTTCGCCACGGCTTGTCACAATTGCAAACCTTGCAGAATCTCTGATGCAATTCAGCCCCACAATCCTTCCTTTACCCGAATACGGCTTTCCAAGAACCTGCAGGTCCTGAACTGAAACAACCACCACGTTGCCGGTGGCCGTGCCAACCGCAATCGAATCTCCCGTTAGGCTCATCGCCAAAGCTGTAATTGCAATTTTAGGACTGCCGATTACCTTCCCAATATCAAGTGCCCCAAGTGGCTTGCCGTCTTCCAGCGAAAACACCTTCAACTCACCAACACCCGTTCCAACAAAGGCCAGCGTCGCGTCGGCATTCACTGTAATTGCGTCTTCCTCGTTGAAGTCGCTGATTTTGAAATTCACCAACGCCTCGTTTTTTCCAAGGTCAACCAGAGTTGCCTGGCCAGCAATTGAACAAAGGATTGCCTTCGTTCGATCGGGTGTCATTGCGACTCGATGACTACTGATCCCCTTCAAACTTGCCGGACGAATAGACTCCACACCCTGACTGGAAACCTCAGCGGTATTCATCACAAACGAATTTTTCCCACTCAGAATAAGTGCGTTGCCATCCGGTTGATAGATGATACCAGTCCCGCCGGGGTTAGCCTGAAACTGAGATATCAGTTGCCCTGCAGCCGCATCCCAGACTTCTAACACGTTGAACTTCCGAGCAACACTAACCTGCTTACCATCGTTGCTTACAGCAATCGCCAGTATTTGCGAGACAGGAAAAGAAGGCTCAGAGGAAAACCCAACGCTGCCCATTGTGGTATACAGCACGCCGATAATTCCAGACACCACAAGACTCACAATCATTATGGTACCGCCAGGCATCGCTCCGGCAACGACGCTGGGCATTAGCTTTGATGTAAACTTCCTTAAGTGCCGAGTGAAATTTGCCTGGCCAACTTTGTGGCCCATTTTCTTCAATGCGGCCTCTGCACCACGACGCACCATCGCATCGTGGTCACTCAGAAGTTTCTGCAACGGTTCAGTATCGGGAAGTTCTCCAATCTGACCTAGCGCATTGCAGGCGTGATATCTAATTTCCGGAGCGACATCTCGCAATTGTACCAGTAAGGCCGGAATCGAATCGTGTCGCCCAAGCATCCCCAGAGCGATCACGGCCTGACACTTCACGAGGCGACAGTCCCGGAGTGCATCTTCCAGTATGTGAGCCGAATCGTCATCTTTCAGGTCACCCAACGCTCTAGCCGCCGCTGCCCTTACCTGATCTTCAGTATCAGATCTCAAGAGTTCCTGTAAAGCGGGTACAACGGCTTTCTGCTTCAGTTGACCGACCGCTTCTGCTGCAAGCCGACGCGTGTCGTGGTCTGGATCGCTCAGCAGTGGAGCCAACATCCGTGCTCCCTTTGTGTTTTTCAAACGACGAAGCGTAGTTATCGCACGATGGCGAAGTTCTCTTTCGTCACTCACCAGGTATTCCTGGAGGGTGATCAGCGCATCGTCCGTGCCACCCTTCGCAACAATCTCAAGTAATGATTCGATAACCTCTGGATCTGTTTCTGAGTTCAGCAACTTCGAAGCAGCAGCGGCCGTTTCAGTTCCTTCCAGCGCAACCAGCGTTCGAACCGCGCTTCTGCGAACGGACGGATGATCGTCGCTCATCGCTTCAATCAGCAATGACTCACTTTTCGGACTACTGATTTTTCGCAGCCCAGCAGCTGCCACAACTCGAACACGCGGATCAGCGTCTGTCATGCCGGCATTCAGAAACCGGACAGATTGTTTTTCGCCAGTCTGCACGAGTGCCTCTATCGCAGCAGCTCTAATTTCCGGGGCCTTGTGTTTTGTCAGCCCCATACAAATTGTCAGCAACTCACTGCCTTTAATTTTCGATAACAGATAAAGGGCAAACGCGGACGCCTCAGCATCACCTTTGGTTTTCAGGGCAACCCGCAAGGGCTCGACAAATTTCCCTCGAGACTCGTCATCAAGCTCCACTAATGCTTCGCTGATAATGGCACGGCTGCGGATATCAATTCGTCCAAGGGCAATCAGAACGGGAAGTGTTTCCGGGAAGCCTAACTGCAGTAAACTTCGAATGGCTCGATCAGCCACTGAAGCTACCTTATCTCGCAACAGATCCAACAAGGTAATCGCCGAAATGGCATGCGGAATCACGCCGAGACCTTCCGCACACACTTCGCGAAGTCGAAACTGACGACTGTCCGCGTATGCCGTTAATGCCTGAACCGCAAACGAAGAATGCGTCCTGGCAATAACGTTTAGCTGCGCAACAAGCTTGTCCGTTCGCCCCGGATCGATAGCCTCAAGTTTTGCAATATGCTTTTGAATCAGCCGCGGCAGCTTCTGAGAAATCGGTTCCTGCTTACGTGTCAGTTCAACCTTTGCCTTTTCAAACACCTTCCGAAACAGGTCGAGTCCCTCAGTTCGTTTTTTCTGTTTCTCCAGAGCTTCAGGTGACAGCTCCAGCAACGGAGAGCCTGAATCAGTCAGAGGCTGAGCGTCAACAGATGCGTCAGTGGTTTTGACTTTTCCGGCGGGCTGTTCGGCGACTTCCGATACTAAAGCCTCAGACGTGGTTGCAGGATTTTCAACCGGAGGCAGCTTGATAAAGGGAGTCGCCGGTGTTGCCTCGTCGCCGGATCCAACGCGTTCAATTTCCAACTCAGAAAAGCCGGGAGCGACAGCTGGGTGCGGAAAATATTGTGGAACCGGATATGGAATGCCGGCTGGTGGATATTGCTGAAAGTTGAACGATGCAGCTGGTCGCGGTGCATGTGGAAAAAATGCAGTTGCGGGCGTCTGGGCGACGGGTTGTGGGACAGGGACCGCGAATTCATGTTGTTCTCCGGACCGGGCACCAGTCACGTCAGGAACTACCAATCCCTGCTCTTCGTGACGGACAGAAACAGGTATAACATCAGAATCAAATGACTCCACCATCGACCGCTGACGAGGCGCAACCGCGTCAGGGTGGCGTCCTGAGCTGGATGCAGCCCGACCCAATTCCCGGGGAGCCAAACTAACGTCACCACGCTGCGACAACATTAGTACGTCACTACCATCAGACGCGGTTTCCATAAACATTCCGGTCAGAGTCGGCGATTCAATAGCCAGCGTTGGCCGTTTTCCTTGGTCGGCATCACAATTTCCTGTCACCTTCCGCGGCGACATAAGCTGGTCAATCAAACCCGACGCTTCTGACTCAGAAATATCTTTTAGAGACGTCGACGCCAGCAGTGGACCTTCATTCTGTTCGGGAAGCGTGCCGGCTGACCCAACATCAGCGACGCCGAGAAACATCGAGAGATCCGACGTATTTGCCTCAGACAAAGCAACGTTTTTTCCGGATGTCCCATTAGTAGAACCATCTCGAACAATAACTTCTGTGTGAACATCGCTGCGAGATCCGGTTGCAACGTTCGACTTGTTTCGGGACGAAGCGTCGAATCGTCCATTTTCACGAAGACTATCGTCTCCCGCCTGACGCTTCAGTCGTTTCAGTTTTGAAGGTTTTTGCAGCCCAGATGGTCGCGGAACTGCTGCAACAAATTTTGCTGTTTCCCGCTTCGAAATCTCAATCATCTGAATCCTTGTCCCACACTCCAGGCAGAACTTTGCTCTCGAATTTACTTCGATATTACAGTGTTGACACTTTGTCGCAGTAGTCACAGCGACACCATCTTCCGCTGACAAGTGATTGTGAATTAGCCGTACCGAATGGCTAGGCCAGAAGCATCGGGCCTGAGTGTTAAGAGCGAGCGATCATTCATGTTAATAATCCATGAAGGCATGCTTAACGGTCACATCCGTACCATGGCGTCATGCTGCCCCCCGCAATCCGAAACCTTTATCGCGATGCTGCCTTAACATCTGAAGAGAGAAATTCGGTCATTTTCCAAACTCGAATTCGATTCTCTTCACCAGCTGTTGCCAGGAACTCTGAATTCGCAGACATGGCCAACCCGATGACTGGCCCTGCCTGTGCCGCGAATTGCAGTGGCTTCCGCTTGAGGGCTCGCAAGCTCCAAACCCAGACATTGCCTTCACGATCACCTGCCATCAACCACTTGCCATCCGGAGACAAAACTGTAACCGGGCGTCGATCGCCAACATTCGGTAATTCCAGCCGCTGGTCAATTTCGCCTGTCCGCGTGTTCACCACCCCAACGCCCTTTGTTCCCACAACAGCCAACATTGAATCCTGTTGATTCACAAACACCATCTGAGTATCAGTCATTTCCTGTTCAACCAGGTCTTCTTTGGACTCAACAACCACACGCTGATCCTGCGGCCAATGATCGCCCGTGCGTTTCCAGATTCTAAGCTGATACGGTGAAGGAGTCGTGGAATGCTTCCCGTATGTCACAACCAATTTCCCTCCGGGCGACGGCAGAATAGATGTCGCCCCAAGCGTTCCTCGTAACAAATCCAGTTTGTCCACGTCCCATGATCCAGTCATTGGCTCTGCTGAAATTTCCGATAGAATGCTCAGCGAAGTCCCATCCAGTTCAAGCAGCCGTGACTGCGAACGTTCTCGTACGCTCACAAACAACGAACTGCCATCCGCCGACCACGCAATCGCCGGAACGACCCCCTCAAAAGCTTCGACGCCGGCCTTTACTTCCTCTTTGTCGGCCCCAAACAAAGCAACGATCTCCAATGCGGTGCCTGGACGACCTGTCATTCCCGCAGCAAGTCGGTCATCCAACGGAGACCTCTGCGATGCCAGAACGGGATAATTTTCCGCCAGAAAGCGACCGCTGAACAACTTCATTCGGCCAGACAGTGGTGAAGGCAGCACCAGACCTGCGTCCACGTCCAGATCTAGGCGAAACACACCTTTAGAAGACTTCCAGGTTCTCAATCGAGTTTCCGTTGTCGTATCCCAAACGCTGACCGGCTGATCCGGAGCAGCACCACGAATTAACGAGGTTCGATAATATTGTGCGGCAGCCAGCGTCATCCCGTCGTCACTGAGTGACATCACAACGCGCCGCAATGGTCTCGACTGGAAGTCAAATTCAGACGCTAATTCGGCAAGGCGTAACGGCGAATCAGAGCCATAGCTGCGATCAGGCTCAACATCGGACTTCAACTTTTGAATCCGGATCTTTTGGCGAATCCCGGCTCGCACTTCATCGCTCGCCGCGACTCGCAACTGATGTTCAAACAATGCCAGAATCGGATCCGCAGAGCGGATACCGGCTCGGTTCAGTGCTGCAGCGGAAGCATCAGTAACATCACCATCATAGTTACGCCGAATCGTAAACTTGTCTTGCTTCAGTTCCTCGTCTGGCTCAATTAGCTCTGTTTCCTTCAAGACTAAATCTGTCGGCAGCCTAAATGTTTCAGCCGCGGTTGCAGGACGAGGTACCCCCGGCAGATTTGATAATTTAGCGACGCGCTGATCGTCAATTGTAAAGACACCCGCTTCGGTGCAACGAAGTTCAATAACAGGGCCCTGGTGAAGACTATCCGCCCGCAACAACTGCTTCCGGGGTAAGTCAAAACAACAAACAACTCCGCTATAGCGACCGAAGCACAAAGTGACGCCGTCGGGCGAAACATCCATTGAAGTCACTGCGCCGAAACGATCGCTGGTGTCGGGGACGAAGATTGCCTCAAAGTCAACTTCCAGGCCATCGTCATGGGTACTAGTAACAGCATCTCCACCTTTGAGTGACCGACGCAGGATGCGACCATCAGCCAGTCCCACTAAGACCCGCATCTGATCCTCTTCAATTATGCACGCAACGGGCTGAGTATCATCCAATTGCGAAGCAGTCACCGCATCAACAACACTGCCATCATGCGTCTGAAAAACTGTAACCTGTTCGTCGGACGTGATGAGCGCTCCATGATTTCCTGACTTCGAAAAGAACACACCGAGCACTCGAGCGTGAGGTATTTCCACAGAACACAGGGGCGCTGTCGCAAGTACTGGAGCTTCCGGAAGTTTTGCCTGTTCCTCGGAAACCTCCATGGGATTCACTGGTCGATGCACAACATCAGACGTCTTCCAGATGCGGCAGTTACCGCTATCATCGACAGTCAGAAGTCGGTCGGAACTTATTGCCCGTACAACACGAATAGCCGTTTCTGAAACTCGCGTGGCTGGCCGATGTTCATCCTGCCATGAAAACAGATCCTGAGCATAAATATCCCAGTCCTGAAGGTTCGCACTACTGCGAGCGATTAATCGACCATCGCTTGTTCCAACAAGAACAACATCACCATTCTGGATGATTTCAATGGCCGTTAGAATTCCCGGCAACCCATTCACCGCCTGTGTTGTAATTTCCTTTTTACCACAGACGACGGCGGCAACCGTACTTTCACGACGTTCCCATGAAAATTCTTCGCCCAGCACAACAACATGAGTGCTAAGCACTCCCAAACTACGTTCTCCGGACGAGGCCGCAATGCGAGCCCCGTCAGAAGTTGCTGCCACGTAAAATCGCTTGGCAAGATGATTGCGAAGCTGAAACCAGGTCTTCACGGCAATCGCAAATCGCCCTGTGCGTGAAACGACCCGGCGAGCCGCCGTGGCTTGCCCCGGTTCTTTCTTTTTGTCTGCGGCTCCACCGTCAGTTTTTAATTTATCAAGCAATGACATACCGGCCGATGCGACCGACCGTTTTTTTTCTTTGTCGGCCGCGATCTGTGCCGTTGTCTTTCCTCCCGCCGTGACGACGTCAGCCGCTGCAGTGTCCGAAACGCTGGGCATTTCAGAATTCAAGGAGTCCTTGGTTTCGTCCGGGCCGCCACCCACCGCTCCCGGCGCACCTTCAACAACTGACGGAGGCGGCTTTGCGGGCGCCGTTAATGAATGCGGATCTTCCTTGTTCACACTTTCCGTGTCGACCGTATCGTTCGAATCGCCTACGGCAGCAGTTGCGGGCGAAACGGCATCCTGCGCAATAGTTTTCGCTGCCGGCACAGCGGGATTTTCTGGCTGTTTAGCTGTCTCTGATTTTGGTTTCGACTTGGCACGGATGTTCGCCAAATTTGCAGGAGGGGCGCTAAAATCTTCACGGCCACCACAACCGATCGCCAGTGAGAACACAAATCCAACGATGATAACTAAATGCAATTTCATGGCGTTCCTGAGACTTACGTTTACACAGAACGTCATGGCCGATGCATAACGGTCAAGGCACACTAATAAACAAGCCGCGGCGAAAAATGCGAGCATTTCGAACAGTGCAATCTGCTGTCGATTAACGCGAAAACCGACCGGCCTCACTGCAAAACAGGAAGCCGGTCGTTTTCAGTTAGCAATTGAAGTAATCAATTCTCACATCACCGGGTGAGAACAAAATCGATTACTCAAAGTTACCCTTGCTGATGTTGTTGTCAGACAGGTTCATTCCAAAGAACACGTCGAACGAATTCACTTCGCAAAGATTGCTTGTGTAACCATCTGTAGCGGCAGTACCACCAGTGGCAGCAAAGCCCGGGTTAAAGTAGTTATCGCCGTTTGAATCTCGCAAAACCTTGACGCTGCCGTCAGCCATCAACAGGTTGCACTGATTGCGGTGCACTGCGTAGAAGTCGCGAGTGTCCTGCAGAACCATCTCGCCAGCACCACCAACTGGCAGGTACAGTGATTCGTCAACAAGTTCACCTTCAGTTGGGTAACCCGTTGGGATGTAAGACGCCAGCGGGCTGCCGTCAATAAGCCCCTTGTCCATCAGAACAATCTTGGCTGCACTGGCATCCCAGTATGCAGGGCCGTCGTTGAATGATTCACCCAGACGAGCACCGTTGTAAAGATCCGGGTTAAGTGGCGCACCAACAGGATCGCCAAGAAGCAGTATAGCTTCCTTAGCATCGCCAGGTGCAGCATCGCCAAGAAGAGCAACATTGCTTGAAGGAACGTCCGATGTTTCCAGAACGGTCAGCTTCAATGGCCCCTGTGATGACTGGAAGTCCTTACACTTATTAGCCTTCACAGTTCCCAGAGTAGCACCCACGGTTGAGTCAAGCAGAATACCACTTCGGACCATGTGCCAGCTTGACGCGTAATTCGTATTGAAGCCGGACTCAATTACCTTTTTAACAATCGCGTCGTGTGCGGCACCAGGTGTAATTGTGTAAGTACTCGTTGCAGCATCCTGAGTGATGGTACTTGAAACCACAAACTTGCCAATACCAAATCGATCCACTGGAGCCTTTGACGTATTGGAGGTACTTACAGTACCCAACATATCGTTCAGCTTTTCAAGGCCCTTGATCGAGTTTGATGGGCAAAGCATGTTGCCGGGCTTACCAGCGTTGATGCTAACAACGTCAGCAACCCAACCAAACTGAGTTGGATCTCCATCGCGAACGAAGTCATAAGCACCTGTGCAGATTCGGTCGAAACGATCATTCTCAGCAAAAGCGTACAGAGCAATACCCATCTGACGCAGGTTGTTCTTGCACTGCGTGCTACGAGCAGCTTCGCGAGCCGACTGAATGGCTGGCAATACCAGAGCCATCAGAATGGCGATAATGCTGATTACTACCAGCAATTCAATCAACGTAAAACCGCGACGTGCGGCCTGCTTTACAGAGCTCTTCTTCATTTCAAAAAACTTCCTTAAAAGAAAAAATCAATAGAGGGCAAACTGAGTCGACTCTGACTCGTGCATTTCCTGCCCTGTCCCCACATGTCCAACAGTTCGATTCTTTGGTGGGATCCCATTGCTGCTCGAAGCATTCAACTTAGGAAAGTGTCGCCGGCAATTTGAAGGCCTGATGAACACTCAGTTAATAAACCAATAACTTCGAACTCCCCCGACCGGCCTTCAACTTCAAGCTCCGGTGAAGCGGCATCTTGCCCCGAAAGATGAAGGAATGATTAAGTGTGCGTTAAAAGAAGAAGTGCGAATCGTATTTGCCCTGTTCTGTGCAAATCTCAACTGCATCACCAGAGACGCTCGCCTTCGCCGCCCGATCGAAGCATCCCGTTCGCCAAAATTCGGCGGCAAACATTAGTAACAGTGATGAAAACTCGCCAATGGGCAGAGCTCGTTAAATTTTGAACAGGATTCTCGCTTCAAGCCTGGTTTGCGTCTCCCACCATGGAACTCAGCGAGATTGCTATACAAAATCGGAAGGACGATTCGACAAACGATGCAACCAGAAGCGGCCGCAAAACATGAACGTCACATCACTGCGTCCCGAAAAACTGGTCGGCCTGGCCCTCGCCGGCGGGCGTTATCGAGTTCTGTCGCACCTTGGCGAAGGCAACATGGCCTACGTGTACAAAGCGTACGACAATCGCTTGGACACCAAAGTTGCCATCAAGGTACCCAAGGCCGAGAAGATGGCGGAAGCTGATTATCTGTATCGCTTCCGACGTGAGAGTCTACTGATGGTGCGACTCACGCATCCGCACGTTATTCAGATTCTCGATGTCGGAGAACAGGACAGCCTCCCCTATGTGGTGATGCAGTTTCTGGCTGGTGGAATATTAAAGGACCGCATCAGCTCAACCATTCACGGCACAAATTGTATGCCTGCGATAAAGCTCTAAGGCTGGATCCGTGAAGTTGCCCGAGCCTTGGATTTTGTCCACACACAAAACATCGTTCACAGGGACGTCAAACCCGCTAATATCCTGTTCGACAAAACAGATAACGCCTGTGTAAGTGATTTTGGCCTGACAAAGATCATGTACGGTGATCATCGCGACCTGAATTCTGAAATGACGGCGGCTGGCTTTATAGTGGGAACACCCAATTACGTAGCTCCCGAAATAATTCTCGGGCGGACATATGATGGTCGAGCAGATCAGTATTCGCGGGGCATCACAGTCTATTATGCTTTGACTGGAAGCCCGCCGATGCAGGGAGCTCGTTCATCCGCCACGATAGTCAATCAAACTCAAACAATTCTCCCGCTGTTAAGCGAAATACACACCGAGATCCCCGTTGATGTTGCCACTGCCGTTCGACGAGCCATACGAAAGAACACAGAAGACCGATTCGCGACGTGCGAAGAATTTGCAGACGCCATCTTCGCCGTAATACAGCAAGGTAATAATAGCAGACGGACAAATTCTCGCTCTTCAAATCCGAGCCGACAGAAGCCCAGACAACGCCCGCATGTAAACTACAGCGATGATCTCGCAGAACTTGAACTAAAATCACCAACAAGAAAACAGCTGAAAGGTACGACGGGAACTTCACTAGTCTCTCGCGGCCCGGCAGGAGCAGTACCGTGCCTATAATGCAAAGTCGTGCTGCCGCTGCGACCACTGCACGTGGATCGGCGCGGCCGCTGCATCCACTGCAACATGCTGCTGCTTGTAGCAGAGGACCTGACAGCGTTGTCCAAAGTTTCATCGCAGCAAAACCAACGATCATCAGCATTCGGTGATGGTTCAGAAAGCAGCAAGGCATCTTCGGGAAGCGAATTATTTCTTGGTGAAAGAGTCTTCTTCTGGAACATCCCAAAACAAACCGCTGTGATCATCTCCTCGATTCATCTGGCCACACTTCTGGGAGCCACGGTCTACATAACCCTGTTCTTTAACCAGAAATCTCAATCAGCCACGCTGCAGCAGGAATTTTAAACAATCAAGCAGCTTGAAGAATATTTACTGCAAACCCCGCTCTGTAAAAGCATCCATGAATTCCTTTGTACCGCAGTACTTATCCTCTACATAACGGGTGCAGGTTCCCCCTGGCCCTGCCAGCACACAGATTCCCCCAGTGCTCGACTAATCAATTCGTTGTTGTGCGTCAGCACCATTTTGTTAACTTCGCATCAACAAACTGATACTTGAATAATCATTCGCATCATTCAAATTAGACTCCCGGCATATCGAACTCACCCAGAACGTCCGACGATAACACAAACACAATTCGGGCCAACCACATAAACAAGGATGACTTCCGAAGACTAATTGGAGCAAAGAATGCAGTCGAAGAATATCTCCCTATGGCTTGCCTTCTATCAACGAACTATGGCTGTGTCGGATATTACAGCAGTTTGGTGAATGACGATCTTGAAGACACCTGCGTTCTGCTGAATGCAAGACTGGTCGAACTGGACCGCATGGATGGTTCACGTCGGGTTAGCGACTTCATCGAAGACATCGTCTCTACTCATTACCGCCAGGCTGAAAACGCTGCACTTCCGGAACATGACTCAACCGGCGGCAGCATTCCACTGACCGCGATTCCGTTCAGCCAGATCGCACTGTTTTATCCTGTCGCCCACATCGCATCGTTACTTAAGCAGGCAGAACCACAACTCGCCACCGGCACTGAAAACACGGCGACATTTCTGGACTTCGACAACAAAAGCACTCAGAAGAAAGCTGTGGTAATTCACAGTAAAGTGCCAATCCGTCACAAACAGCCATGCGTGTGTGAACAACGGTTGCGTGAGTAAAATCAGGCTTTCTGTGGGCTACTCGACACCAATCACGCGATCGACTTCGTCGAAGGTCGTTTCTCCCTGCGCCACCAACGAATAACCGTTGTGTCGCAGTGTCTGAAAGTCTTTCCCCTTCACCGCGTTGCGAAGATCAACAATCGTTGGAGAACCATGAATGGCATCACCAACCTGCTTCTTAACGTCAAGCAATTCAAAAATCGCCCGGCGGCCGGTATAACCGCTGCCAAGGCACTTTTTGCACCCAACGGGTTCATACATCGCGTCACGAAGCAAGTTACCAAGACGCCGCTGGTCGTCTGCATCGGGGCGACGTCGTTGAACACATTCTTTACACAAGGTACGCAACAGTCTCTGTGACATAATCAGATTCAGCGCGGATGCCACCATGTTGGGATCCGCGTTTAGATCGAGCAGTCTGTGCAGCGTGGCCAGCGTATCCGGAGCATGCACAGTTGACAGAACAAGGTGCCCCGTCATCGTGGCCTGCATGGCAATCTTTGCGGAAACGCCGTCTCGAATTTCACCAATCAGCAACACATCGGGGTCCTGTCGCAACAGGGCAGGAAGCATTTCGCTGAAGCCTCGGCCGTGCTCGGCATCGATATTCATCTGTGTGATACCATCAATCTGGTATTCAACGGGATCTTCCAGGGTCATTACATTGCGAGACTTAAAGTCAATACTTCGCAGCATGGAATACAGCGTCGTCGTTTTTCCGGAACCGGTGGGACCGCACATCAGAACCATACCGGCATTCTGCTGCATCACGCCGTCGATAATTTTCACAAACTTCGAAGGTGCTCCCAATTGACGCAGTGTCTGCGGCGCGCTGTCGGCATCAAGCACGCGAATCGCCAGTTTTTGCCCATGCACCGACGGAGTAAAACTGACGCGATAATCTGACCGCCGCTTTGGAGCGACCGTTGAATAATTACCTTCCAAAACCTCCTGGCTGGCCCCCATCTTTGTTTCACAAAGTACTTTGACGATGCCGTAAAGCCGCTTCGCTGCATTCTTTGGTATCTTCACAAGAGGCACAAGTGTTCCGTCGATACGCATGCGAACATCGACGTGTTCTTCAGCCGGTTCAAAGTGCATGTCGGTTGTGCGCGACTGAAATCCAACCAGAGTCAGCAGGCCCAGTATATGAGGACCATCGCCACTGCCATCATGTTCCGCAACGGAAATCCGTTCTCCCCCTGAACCAACAAGAATCAACTTATCCAGCGAAAAGCCGAGATTGCGGAGAGTGTTATGGATGTGTATCAACTTGCGCAAGTGCGGTTGATCTTCGACATCGCTTGTTCTAACGCCAAACAGAAATCCCAGCAGCCCTTTGCGTTTTTTCTTCGGCTTCTTCGGAACTGTGTCAGACACCTCATCGAAAACAGATTTTTTTTTCGCAGAAGACTTCTTCTTCGCTGGCCGCCCCGAAGCAGCAGCGGGAACTTCTGGTTCCGGACTCTCTCGCTTACTTCGGCGAGCCCGTTCTTCTGCGTGTGACCGACCTGTTGTGCTGCCACCTTCATCGCCTTCCGGACGTTCCGGGCGACGGCGACGCAGACTGGGCTTCTCGTCGCCTGTTCCTGAACCAGACGGACGCCTCCGGACTCCACCCGCTGCCCCGGAAGTACGACTTCGTGGCCGCCGACCAGTTGCAGCATCGTCAACAAGAGGAGCGTCGTAATCTACTGATCCCGCGGCGAAATCATCTTCGGCTAACTCATCTCCACCATCATCACTTCCAGCGGTTCCCCCTGATGGAAACAACTCAGGAAATTCATCTGCGGTCGCCCAGCGTTTACCGTCTTTGGACACTTCAAAGTGGCGTCCAAATCGACCGCGTTTGGCCATTGAATGAATTTTTTCGGCGGTGAGAGGCCCCAGTCGCTTACCACGATTTCGAATGTAATAATCAGTTGCCACACGCCCCTCACTTCATTCCGATTGTGTTTTGCGACATCGTCAAAATATGATGTTCGCCGCAACGATCAATAGCAAGATGACGGCCACTGCGACCCCGCCCATGGTTACCAGCTTCTTTACCTTCTGCTTCTTTTCGATTTCCGCAATTCGTGCCTCGTAGCGCACCTGCACGGCTTCGGGAATTTCAAAGTCATCTAGCTCGGCCAATGCATCATAGTGGCGATAAATGTCTTCCAGAGTCGCATGGTCTGATCGCAGAATCTTCGACAGCTTTTTGACTTCTGCTGCGTGCAAACGAACCTGTTCTTCTTCCTCGCCGAGTTCCCGAAGCCAACGCAACAGAGGCAACACCTGCTCGCGAGCATCAAGGTATGGCTGCGAGTCCCGGTCACATTTCTGAGCGACGAGGTCCCACTTTTCGCCAAGCGACTTTCCGAGTACCTTGTCGCCGTTTTCCTTTGCCGCCTGCCATTCTGCCGTCACACGATTCAGCTGCCGAATGGCTTCCATTTTCTTGACTTCAGCCATCGTCTGGTCGATGCGTTCAATTACCCGTCGGTCCGGTTTAACAGACCACGGTTTCTTGTGCAGTTCGTCGGAAAGACGGCGGACTTCAGCATAGTTTCTGTTGTTGATTGCGTCGCGACTTTCATCTGATATCTGACGAATGCGAGATTCTTCATAGGACTTCAGGTCGTCTTTCCAATAAGCCGTTCCAACATCACGTTTGGCGATCTGACGCAGCAGATCAATGCGAGTTCTCAGCGGAGCCCTGGCCAGCGACAACACTCGAAACTTTTTCATCAGTCGTTCAAGCGGTTCATCTTCTGAATAGGCTCCGTTGATGTCCGTTGCGATATCGATCTGCAAATCCGGGGTAACGGTCAGCCCATGTTCTGCAACAAAGTCGTTCCATTCAACCAGTTCCTGAAAGTCCAGAATGGAAACAACCTCCAGAAGGTTGGGCTCCTGTTCGGCAAGTTGAATCGCTTCGCTGCGGTGTCCGTCAGACAGCAGTGCATCGCATTCACGCAGTCTTTTATTGGCACTACGAATTTCTGAATCCAGTTCAGAATGCAGCCGCTCCAGTTGTTCCAGTTGTTCGCGATTGGGATTCATCGAACTCGCCAGCGTTACGCGTACGCTTTCGAGAAGTTCGTGAATTTCAGCAATGTCAGCCATTTCGAGTCACCCTGCCTTCCATCTGCCTGTCACCGACAGGTCGTTGTTGGCGTCTTATGATAGTTGTTGAAATCCCAAAAACACAAGAATTGCAATTACTGCCAGCAGCAACGCCGAAACCAGCAAAAGCCCTTTTCTTTTGACACGTTTAGAAGGGCTCCTTTGGCCCTCGGTCTTAGTCGCATTAACATGCGCATATTCTTCTTCCGGTACATCAAACGGCGATCGCGATTTTACAGCAGTCGGCTGTTGTCGCGATTCGCGACGTCGCTGAATACTCGGCCGGACACGTCGTTCTTCATCATCGGCCGCGTTTTCTGAACGAGAAACAGGCACGCCGCCGCCGCTACGAAATTTTGCCGATGCCATGGAATAAGCGTCTTCCGGGCACCCTTCTCGGGCCGCTTTCACAAACGGATTGTCGTCTGGCAACTCGCTTGCTGACCCCAATGGATCAACAAGCATCCCTTGCGTTCGAGCGCGCAGGCGACGAGCTTCACTAGTGCCATCCATCACAAATCGCCAATGACATTGAGTGCCGCTGGTCTGTCGTGAGTAATAAGTGCTGAAACAAACCTTCCAGCGATCTTCCGGCTTAACCAGCTGCAGGGCTTCATTCAGCAGCGACATGGTTTCTTTTGCATTGGGCACAATCACAGATACAGATTTGAAGCCGTTAGCGATCGCGCTCCCAAGCAATCCCGCCCATCCGGCATCATCAAACACGTTCTCCCATGTAGCGAAACCCTCAACCGGTTCCGGCCAGGATTCAGGCTGTCGGTCCTGCGGAAACGTTCTGGCATCTGAATTCCAGTGATCGAACCAAAAGTCGCCATCTGTAAATAACGACGCCGGTCCATCTTCAAACTTAGCAACTTCAGACGACGTCAGTGCCAGGTGATGAGCGATTTTGTTCGTGCGCCCGGAGTAATCGATACCCGCGTCGCCGATTCGGGAAACCACATGATAAATCGTGCGTTGAATACGAAACGTTAAATGAGAGCGATTCACCGGAGGTTCAGTCCCTGCCAGCGATTCGGTATGAGGATAACCGCTTAGCGATTCCAGCTTATTCTGCAGCGCGCGAGGAATGCCTTCCGTCGCAGCGACGGTGCAGAATCCGCTGGCTCCTGGTCGAAGACCACGGCGGGCCGAAGTGTAGACAAGTTCAAAACTCACAACCAACCTGACTCAGAGACGATCAAATATGCAGGCCAAACAAACTGACGGTCCGTGACACCCACTACTCTGAGAATGCCGAAGATCCAGACAACGCGGCTATCGATCCCCTAGGCCTGCGACCTGCGAACGGTCGGAATCAAACCCGTACTGGTCTGATTCAACAGATACAACAGCGGAACTTCTGCCCACACCGGCTTCACTTCATTGGGCCGAATGCCAAGCATCCCCGTTTCCTCATCCACTTCCGGAGCACGCCCCAGCGCGGACACCGGAATATAGACGACGTTGTCAGCAAACCCTTCCGCAGCATTTACAAATTCGGGCGCCAGCTTCGACATAATGACCCGCATTTGCGCGGACACCTGTTCGATCAGACTTAAGTCCAGTCCAGCCACGCCCTGTTTTGCATCGCGAATTGGATCTGCGACCTGATCCCATTCCGGCCATAATGTCGGACCCCAGGAATCGAGTTTCGTGATAACAATAACCAAAGGCTTGCTATATTTTTGCTGCTGAGCCAATCCTGAATGGGTGCGAATTCGATTCGCTGCTTCGTGCAGGATCTGATCCTGTCGATGACTTCGTCCGGTCCCGAGAATCTGTGGGTCAGTCGTGTTTTCTTTGCACGCTTCACGAAAGCGAGCATGTTGAGTCGGGTCGAACAGAAACAGCAAACCTCGAGAAATATTCAGATGCTGCGTCGCCGGACTGATCGATGATTCTCCGCCAGGCAGGAAGTGCTCGCCGGCGTTGTCATACAGACAAATCGCTCGAGAAATTTCGTCTCGTTCTGCAATCCGCGGGTGATCTGCCAGTGGTTGCACGACAAACACAAACGGTCGAGGATACCAGATCGTTTCATCACCAAACTGCACGGGCTGATAAAGTTCGCCTTCCGTTTCCGTCTTCGGAATTGTCGCCAGCTTGTCAGGATGTTCGTTAAAGAACAGACGCTCTTCAGATTCGTTCAGCTGCCTGTTGGAATCGGGGTCGGCGTCGGAAATACTGAGTTTAAACCGTGTGCCCAAAGCCTGTCGCATTTGCCACGTTGTGGTTGCCAGCATGTGCGATTTGCCCGATCCCGGAGATCCCAGAATCGAATAAAAAATACTCCGCAATTCGAACATCGTCCGAGGAATCCCCAGATGACATTTCGGACAGCAAACTTCGCTGCAAAACGATCCCTGACTATCTATCGCGTTTCCGCCAGCATCAAAACGCGTCGGCAAAAAACGACGCTGAACATCCGGCCCCAACCGAGCGTCGCCATACAGACGCGGGTGCGCAGAAGCCCACAATGTTTCCTCCGGCGAAAACCGGTTCCAGCAATGAGGACAGGTGATCTGTGCTAAAATTCCTGATTCAGACAACTTAACCTCTTCGCTATCAGACTAGCAATCCAGTTAAACGACGGGAACAGGTCCCGTTCTACTCAAACGATAATGAAGGCCGATGATCCGTCGGGGCGGGTTTAGTGCCAGCACATTCTGTCATTCCGCCTTAACGAATGAAAGTGCCAGCAACAGGTTTTGCCCAGCGTTTGCCACAGCAAAAAACTGCGCAAGTTGGCCGTACGACGATGCTTGCCGCCTACTCTGAACTATTCGGCTGTCGGCAGCAACGACGTTGGCTGCATTAGCGCCAACGGGCAATGAAAACTGCGTTTCATGGCAATCATATAGCAAGCTGGAACGAAGATAAGGGCCAAAACGGTTGCACCAACCACCCCACCAGCAATTGTGACTGCCATTGGAGGCCAAAAGCCGCCCCCCGCAATGATGAGCGGTAGAAACCCAGCAATTGTTGTCAAAGACGTCGCGATCACGTGGCGACTGGCTCGAATCACAACGTCTCGAATTGCATTCGCGTCGCCGTTTGCCGCGGCTTCATCTTCCTGAATCGCAGCCAGAACGACGATTGAGTCGTTGATCGCCACGCCTATCAAACCCATCGTGCCAATGATTGCCATAAACCCAAACGGATAACCAAACGCCCACAACGAACCCAGCCCCAGCCCTACTGCCAGAAAGGCGACAACACCAATCAAAGCCGCCAGACGAAATGACCGGAACGACAGCACCAACGCCGCCACCATCATCATCGCCAACACGCCGACGCTGGCCATCAAATTGCCGACCGCGGCGTTACGCTGAGCTGCCTCGCCACCGTATTCCAGTTTGTATCCTGGAGGCAGCGTGATCCCAGACTCTTCAAGCCTGCTCTGAAAATCAGTCAGCACCGGAGATGGTAACACGCCCGCTTCCAGAAATGCCTGCACCTCAGTCATTCGACGACGGTTCTCGCGAGTAATCGTGGCCTGTTCCGGGCTCAGTTGCACGCTTCCCAGTGCTGTCAAGGGAATGCCGGAGTATCCCTGCCCTGCTCGTCCATCAGAGTTGATTGCAACATCCGGCAGGACATCCAACGATTCAATCTGATCAACGGATTCGCGTCGATTACCCGCCACTCGCACGCGCACAGGAAGTTGTTCTGTGCCTTCCATAATCATTCCGCCAACAGCCCCTTCCAAAGCACCATACATCTGCGCTGCCACGGATTGATGAGTCATTCCGGCCAGACGTGTTTCTGCTTCGTCCAACACCACCGTCAGACGCGGTTGTGGTTCAGACATTTCGGCTCGAACATGAGTGACTTCCGGAATCGCAGCCAGCACACCGTTGATTTTATCCGAGATCAATCGCAATTGCTCAAGGTCCGGCCCGAACACCTGCACTTCAATTGGTGCCTCAAACGGTGGCCCCTGTTCTAACTGCCGCACCAGCACGCGAGCTCCCGAAAAGCTGGCGTCCAGTTGGCGCTGCATCGCGTTGATTCGCTCAGGCAGATTTTCCCCCGAATCCAACTTTACCAGTGCCTGAGCATAATGCGACATCCCGCGACGTGCCGCAATCTGATTGTAATAAAACGGCGGAGCACTCCGACCAATCCACCAGGTCACTTCCTGCACGCCATCGTCTTTCAACAGTTCTTCACGAATCCTATTCGTCTGCTGCAGAGTTTCCTGAAGTGACGCCTGAGACGACAAATGCACTTCGATCGCAATCTGATCACGATCCGCCGGAGGAAAAAACTGTTCGGGCAGCAATCGAGCCTGAATGAAACCAGCAATCGGTAACACAATGCCAATCGCAACGCCCAGCCACGGCCGCGATGTAACAGCACCGAGAAGCCCGCGATACCAGTTCAACAAAGTTGCGCTGCTCCAGCCATCGCGATACCAAACGCGACCAGCCTGCGCGGATAACGCCTTACCGTCGTCTCGCAGAGCTTCACTTGTATCAGAAACTCTGCCAAGAAAGCCCGTCAAGGCTGGCACAACCGTCAACGCCAGAAATAGCGAACTGAAAATCGCGACAACAACATTAATCGCAATCGACTTAACAAACTCGCCCGCCGGCCCTGGCATTACCGCGATCGGAGCAAACGCCAGCGCCGTGGTAAACGTTGAACCAAACAGAGGCACGGCCAGCAGACGCACTGTTTTGCCAACTGCTTTCAGAGCGGTATCCCCGGCTCTCAGTTTCTGGTTAACCTCATCCACCACAACAATCGCATTATCGATAAGTAATCCCAGAGCGATAATAAGCCCCGTCACCGACATCTGGTGAATAGGAATTTCCATAAAACGCATGCCGGTAAACACCATGAACGCCGACAGAGGCAAAGCGACTCCCACAATCAAGGCACTTCGCCAGCCCATCAGCCACAGAATTACCAGCATCACGCTTCCGGCACCGATCAGCAGATTGTTCAGCAGAGCGACCAACCGGTCAGAAACATACCCGGCCTGGCTGAAGACGTCGACCAGCCGGATCCCCCGCGACAGTCGACCGGAGAATTCATCCGTGACTTTTTCGGATTCAACGTTCCACCAGTCAATCCGCTGATTCGGACGGATCAAACAGGCAAGAACAATACCCGGCCTGCCTTCAACAATTGCCAACTCCGACGGAGGTTCGGCAATGCCGCGCGTGACCGATGCGATGTCTCCCAACGTGACCACCTGACCGTCGGCTGACGCTTGAATCGGAATTTTCGCAACGCGTTCCATAGAATCCAGTTCGCCAGACAATTCAATCAGCAGGTCGTTTCCGGTGCCACGCATCTGCCCGGCCGAAAAGCGAGCATCGCTGGCCTGAATCAATCGACTCACGTCCGGAACCGACAGGCCCAGCGCACCAAGCCTGTCTGGTTGAATCTCAACGATAATCTCTTCATCCGGATCACCGAAAATATCGACATCTTTTGTCCCCGGAACTGCCAGCAATAATTCACGCAGGTCTTCTGCTTGACGCCGCAAAATCGCCTGCATGCTGTGCGACGAAGACACTTCGATCACCTGCTGAACAGAATCTCTCCGCCCCGTTGTCGTGCCAATCGAGTCAGAATTTCCAGGTGGATCCCAAACCAAAGCGATCAGTCGCGTGTAAGCCGTCACTTCAATACGCTCAAATTTCGGCTTCGATGCGTTTGGTGGCAATGCTGATTCGGCGTCAGCAATTTTGTCCCGAATGCGCGACCACACATTCGGCGCGGCATCGGCATAAACGTCGTCGTGTAATTCAACAGTAATAGTGGACAGCGACGCACGCGAACTACTTCGTAATTCTTTTATTTCCGCAATCTCGCGAAGTTCGTCCTCGATCGGCTCGGTCACCAGCGATTCAACCTGCTCGGCATCAGCTCCAGGCAGACTCGTCAAAATAAACGCCGCGCGTTCTGTCAGCAGCGGATCTTCCATTCGGGGAAGGATCACATAACTGGATAACCCGGCAACAACAATCAGGCCGATCGTCAGCAATGTCAGCCGAGGATTCCGCAGAAACAGCGTAGACACGTGCTAATCCTTTTCTGCAGACGGACGAACCAACGCCGGGTCGGCGGAAGATTCTCCACCGTCAACAACGATCTGCCCCGGCACAACTCGATGAATGCCGTCGCAGACAAGATGCTCTCCCGAATAAACGGCCCCTCTGATCACGGCGCCATTGCCATCCGTGTGAAGAACTTCCACCGCGCGAGCACCAATAATGTGGCGGGCTGAATCCTCGTCGCCGGCTTCAATCACGTATACTGTCCACAGGCCTCGCGAACCCGACGCCAACGCAGACAATGGCACTCGATAGCCTTTCATCGCCAGCGTTTCGTCAAAATTCATTCGCACCAATTGACCGTCAGCCAATTGTGATCCCTGGCCTTTGTCAATGTCGATAACAACCGTCTGAGTTCGAGTTGCCGAATTGACTTCGGACAGCACGCTCCGAATACGCCCCGTAACTTCAACACCATTCGCTGAAAGAACGTGATAGCCTTCACGATTCAGACTACCGACCAACGCCGACGGAACTCCGATACGGGCCTCAAGGCAGCCGGTTTCCAATAACTCAAACAATGGCTGTTGAGCATTCAACATATCGCCTTCGTCAGCGGTCCGTTGCATGATCGTGCCCGCAAACGGAGCTTTCAATTCGCTGTCCGCAACATCAATTTGCAGTCGCTCAAGCTGAGCCTCAAGTCCGGCGACGACAGCCTTTTGAGCATCAATCTGTTCAATCCGGGTTCCCGCCTCCAATTCTTCCAACTGCATGACTACTGCGTCTCGCTGCGCAGCCGAAAACTTCCACGCCAGACGCACTTCGTCCAGATTCTGAGCACTCGTGGCGCCCCGTTTGTGTAAGTCCTGAACACGATCCAAAGTTGCCTTGCGAAGTTCCATATCCACTGACGACGCGGCCAGGATAGCTTTTGTTGCGGCGATCGTTTCGCGACGCGGGCCAGCCTCGAGTTCCGCAAGAACAGCCCGCTGTTGATTCAGCATCGCTACTACTTCAGCAACCCGAGCAGTCAACTGGCGACGATCAATTTCCGCCAGAACCTGCCCCTCACTTACCGTCTGTCCGTCGTCCACGAGTACCTTTATCAAACGAGCTGATCGCTCAAATGCAAGACGCGCCCGCCGTGACGCCACGATCGTTCCCGTAAACTGCCGTTCTTTCACAATGGATGAAAGCGGTTCCAGAACGATCGTTTTGACAGGCATAGCCGTCGAAATAACCTGATCCGATGCAACTGTCTGGTCGCGTGATGTTGCCAGCCAGGTTCGTGTCGCCCCAAACACAGCCAAAACAAAAAGAAATAACGCTACGATTTTCATCTCAAGCAACCTGTTCTACTTCACCATTTCCCGACCGCCGTGGTTGCTGCCAGGGTGTCCTGATCAAAACTATTCACGCAGAGCCAGTCGCCAAAGACCACCTCTCGTTGCCTTATTACCAGCTCTGCTTCAGGCGAGCGAATTCCCGAGGAAACACGTCTCTGACGACTTTCTCCATCGCCGCATTGAAATCCAGTTCGTTCGAAAGTGGCGTCCAGTTGAACCCATCCAGCATCCGATGAATGTTCACTCGAATTGCAGGAAACGGTTCCAGAATTCCAAGTTCTGCCACCGCGTCGCTGGTTGCAATTATGGAGTACGCTCCTTCAGTCATTGACCAGAGCCCAAACACAACTGCTTCGGGTGTGGTTCCATCGGGAAGTGCTACGTGTCCCTGAGCAATTCCGTCACGCACAATTCCAGCCACGATTCCAACGCACTGCAGTTGACACCCCTTCACCAAAGCTCGTCGTTCTTCTGTCGTTTTACCCCAAATGGAATCGGACTTCACGATTTGTTCGACACGAAAATGATCTGGGTACAACCTCACAAACAACTCAGCCGCAACACCAATGGCCGCCAAACGAACTCGAGGAATGTCCGGGTAAGACGCTGCTCTCTGAAACATCTCGCGCCGCTTGTCCATTGTTTCGACCAGCAGCGCCAAAATGATCTCTTCTTTACATTCGAAATGGTTATAGATCGTGCCTCGCGATATGCCCAACTCTGCTGCCAGCGAATCCAGCCCCAAACCGTGGTAGCCACCGTTCAAAACCATTTGTCTCGCCAGTTCCAGAATTCGTGACTCGCGGTTAATAATTTCTTGTTTTTTAGGTGATAGAGTGCTCATGCCAATACCATATTGACATGTTGTCAATTTTCTAGTCATATTTTGACGCAATGTCAAAAAGACAAAACAGAAGTGCGGACATCGAGCAGTTTTCAACAATTGAGCGGCTGGAATCTAAACTCAAACCCCTTATCTGCTGGCGATGAATGCACTTCGTTGGTAGAACGGCGTGCAGTACTTTGGGCAACCTGCAGTAAGTGCGCGACCTTAACACACTCTGTCGAAGCATCAGAAAAATGGCGAATAAGAACAAACGGAAGAAGAAGACTCTGGCTGAAAAAGCTGACAAGTTTGTTTGTTATCAAAAGTCGGTTCAGTCGCCGGAACACGAACTCGAGATTTTCGACCAGATCTTTAACGACGCCTACGAACGCAAGCCCATGACGCTGCGGGAAGACTTCTGTGGCACGTTTGCAGTGTGTTGCGAATGGGCGAAGTCGGACTCAGAACGAACAGCCTGGGGCATCGACCTGTGCCCGGATACTCTGCAGTGGGGCAAGGACCATAATCTGGCCAAATTGGACGAAAGCCAGGCCAGTCGCGTGACTGTTCTGGAACAGGACGTTCGCGCTGGCAATACGCCCAAAGTGGATCTGCTGGCGGCTCAGAATTTCTCGTTCTGGATTTTCAGACAGCGTCAGGAAGTCATCGACTACTTCAAAGCCGCCTACAACAACCTCAACGACGAAGGCATCATGCTGATGGACATGATGGGTGGCAAAGAATGCTACAACACAACTATCACGGACAAGCGTCCTATCGTGAAGGGCAAGAAAGGCTTCACCTATCACTGGGAGCAGGCATACTTCAACCCGGTCAATTCCGACTGCAGTTTCTATATCCACTTCCGCTTCGGTGACGGCAGCAAAATGAAGCGTGCTTTCGAATATCACTGGCGTTTCTGGACAGTGCCGGAAGTGCGAGAAATGCTGGCAGAAGCCGGATTCAGCAAGAGTGTCGTTTACTGGGAACAGGAAGACGAAAATGGCGAAGACACGGGTATCTGGACAGCCAGTGAAGCAGCGGTCAACAACGATAGTTGGCTGTGCTATATCATTGGCATCAAGTAATCGCGACGATTTGTGTTTTGAACGGCCGCCACGGTACTCGCACAACCATGCGTTGCAAAGATTTTGCAGAACATGGAGTTCGCGAAATGGGTAGACAATAATTCAGAACAACGTGATCGTTAATATACAGTCCAGCGTTCGTTAGACTGTGAAATAACGACACGCAACCTGAATAGAAGAGCCCTTCCCGGTGAATCCTTCGCGAATACAATCTTCATCGCAACGTTTCCGCCTACGAAAATCATGCTTAGTGATAACGGTGTTCTGGGCGGCGTCAACCATTCCGCTGTCCGCTGATGAACAAACTCCCGACGATATTTCCAGACCAAACAAATCGACTGCTCCGGAAGTCGTGCAGCGACTGTCTGGTCGAATTCTGTCGGGCAGCGAACCTTACACAGAGGCCAACTTCGCCTATTTAAGACAACTGGGCGTTAAGACGATTATCAGTGTCGATGGCGCTCAGCCTCGAGCAAAAGTCGCCTCGCAGCACGGCTTGCGGTATGTGCACATTCCGATTGGCTATGATGGAGTTTCCGAACATGCACAAAAATCGCTGACACGAGCGGTCCGCGATACGCATGGACTCATCTACGTTCATTGCCATCACGGAAAACATCGCGGCCCGGCCGCTGCGGCCATTGCCTGCCGAATCGAAGGCACCGCAGACTCGGCCCGCGCTATCCAGATTCTGTCTGATTCCGGAACAAGCAAAGGTTACGCGGGTCTGTGGCACGATGTCGAAAACTTCAAAGTCCCCGCTGCCGAAGCGATACTACCCGACCTGGTTGAAGTCGCCAAAGTAGAATCGATGGCCGCCGCCATGGCCAATCTAAGTCGCGCATTTGACAACCTGAAACTGTGTCGAACCGCAGAATGGAAAACACCTACGGAACATCCGAACCTGGTGGCAAAACAGGAAGCGCTGCTAGTGCAGGAAGGCCTTCACGAATCGTTGAGAACACTATCCGCAGAATACGACGATCGGTTTCGCGACTGGTTGAAACAATCGGACCAGCTGGCAACGGAACTCTACTCGACGCTGAAAAGCGATACGGCCAAAGACGCAGAATCAAAGTTCAAGCAGCTTGAGCAATCCTGCAAACGCTGTCACAAAACATATCGAGACTAACGCCACCGCCGATGAACGCCGAATACCTGGAAACAGCTGCTGGTGGAGTGGCGATCGTTGCCAGTTCCAAACAAGCACATTTACAAGGGACATGTTCGTGAACCAAAGATGGGAAAACGTACCCTGCCCCGGTTGTGCGTGCGTTTGCGACGATATTTCACTACGACGCGACGACGACGGCACATTGCACTTTGCTCCCCAATGTCAGTTGGGTGAATCGTGGTTTCGCACTCATGGCAACAGCACCAATAGCAGTAGCAGTGCAGCTGTTGATGGCGAAACCATCGATCTGGATGTCGCGATCAGCCGCGCAGCGGAAATTCTGAATCGCGCCGATTATCCACTGGTCTTCGGCCTGTCTCGCAGCGCAACGCCCGGCCAGCGAGCTGCCGTGGCATTGGCAGAACAATTGAAAGGCGTGGTAGACACGACCGCGTCCTTATGCCACGGCCCTTCCATTATGGCGTTGCAGGAAGTGGGTGAAGTCACGTCAACGTTGGGTGAAGTCCGAAACCGAGCCGACCTGGTGATCTTCTGGGGCTGCGACCCCGCGAATTCTCATCCGCGACATGCCGAAAGATATTCAGTGTTTCCTGAAGGCAGGTTTGTTCAAGGCGGAAGAAGTGACCGAAAGGTTGTGATGATCGGGGATGCTAACATGGTTCATCACTGGCGACTGGATCGTCAAGGCAGCAAGCCCGATCTGGTGATTCCAATTGAACCCGGTGCCGATTTCGAAGCCGTGTCGCAATTGCGGTTGATGCTGAATGGCTCAGGCAATGTGAACGCAACCAGTGGATTACGTCAACTGATGGAATTGATGAAGGGCTGTCAATACGGAGTCGTCTTCTTCGGCCTTGGCCTGGCAAAGACCAGTATGTGGACATCAAATGTCGGTTCCAACACCGGTCACATCGACGTTGCCGCACTCTTAAAACTGGTGGCGGAGCTAAACGCCGTCACACGATTTACCGCTCGCCGAATGCGACTTCAAGGCGACGTTTCCGGAGCCGACAATGTGCTTTGCTGGCAAACGGGCTATCCGTTCGGCGTGGATTTCTCCCGCGGCTATCCTCGCTACAATCCCGGTGAATACACCACCAACGAATTACTCGAACGTGGCGACGTGGATGCCTGCCTGCTGGTCGGTGCAGAAACCGTTCGATACCTGTCAGACGAAGCGAAAGCGCGGCTACAGTCTATTCCGACGGTGCTGATCGACTACCCGAACTGTCAACCGTGTTTTCAACCAAACGTTGCCATCACAACAGCGGTTTATGGAATTCATGCTCCGGGAACGATCTATCGAATGGACAACGTCCCACTATCAACACGTCAATTGTGGGAAAGTGACCTGCCAACCGACGAGTTTGTACTAAACGCCATCCGCGAACGCTGCGACTGGACATAGCCAGACGCAACGAGCAACGAGCAACGAGCAACGGGCAACGGGCAACGGGCAACGGGCTGCTGTAAGTCGCCTTTACGAATTCGGCTGCGGCTTTTTTGCCTTGCCCCTGAGATTCCGTTTCGGCTTAACGACTTCAACCTGTGCTGGCAAACCATCGTCAGGCTGATTCCACAGCCGATAGGGGTCATCCAATCGACGCATTTCTTCCAGCAGCAACGCTTCCATTTCTGCCAGTTTACCGGCATAGGCTGGATCTTCTGCCAGGTCGGTGAGTTTCGCGTCTTCTTTGTTATGTTCGCTGATGAACTCATTGGGATTTTCAGCCAGATTAAACAGTTGCGTCTCACGAACGCTGCCGTTCATAACATCGTACTTAATCAGCTTCCAGTCGCCTTTTTTCACGCATCTCATGCCCGGCTTGGTACCGCCGTTGTAGACGCCGAACAAGGTGTCTCGTACGGCATCGGTTTCGCCCCACAACACGTGTTTGAAGCTGGTGCCTTCACTGGTTTCCGGAGCAGCAATGCCAGTAAGATCGCAGATTGTTGAAAGCACATCCAGCAGATAAACATTGCCCGTTGCTCGAGTGCCCGGTTTGATTCCCGGCCCTCTGACGATAAACGGCACGCGCCAGGTGTGCTGATAGAGGTTCTGTTTGCCCTGCAAACCATGTCGGCCAATCGCCATTCCGTGATCAGACGTGTAGACGACGTAGGTATTGTCGAGCTCGCCCATATTTTTCAGCCGAGCCAGGACCTTGCCTAACTGAATATCGATATTTTCACTGCACGCGAATTCTCGACCAAGCTCGTTGCGAATGGTGCGTTCGTCTCGCTTTTCCCAGACGCCGCTAACGGCCACTTCGTCTCGGAGGCCCGGGTGCCCGTGGTGAAATGGATGTTGTGCAAGGTAGTTAACGGGCAACGCAGGCTGCTTCGGATTGGCCGCTGGCAGATTTTCCTTATCGGTATGATTCGCCGCGCCATACTTTGTCAGCAGGTCGGGAGTACCGTCGCGAGTGTCATGTGGATGCGAGAAGCCGAAGTAAATCAGAAACGGGTCTTCATCTTTTGTCATTTGCCGCTGATCCAGATAATCAAGAACCTGTTTACCGTGCCATGCACTTCCCGATTCTTCCGTGCCGCCTCTTTTCGTTGCATCTTTCACAACAGTGAATCTGGCATTGGCCGCTGCATAGCTATTTCCGTTTTTGCAGGTCCGCATCGTGTCATAGCCGGCATTGTTAAAAACAGACGCCATCACATTGTCTTCGATATTCTTCGGGCACGTCTTCTGGCCCGGGCTGATTGGCAGGTGCCAGACCGTGCGTCCGGTCATAACCATATGTCGGGATGGAGTACAGACGGCTCCGCTGAAGGATCCCATCTGATACGCCCCATCCAGCGTTACACCTTCGGCCGCCAGACGATCGATATTGGGAGTCTCAAGTTCTGATTTTGCGTTATAGATTTTCAGATCAAACGGTGACTGATCGTCGACAATAACAAACAGTATGTTCGGACGTTTTTTTTTTGCAGACTCGTCAGCGCTAACAAGATCATTGCAGCAACAGGCGATAAGAGTGGCGGCAAAGATGCAGGCGCTATTGACCGTTCGCATATTACGTCTCCTGAAAGTAAATAGAATCGACGTCAACAGTATGACGAAGCGACAATAAACGGCAACCATTCCAGCGGTTCAGCGGTTCACCGCAGCCCGATCAGCTTTGACATGCCGCGCAAATTCAGAATTGTTTTCCGGAGGCAAAGCCAGTCGGTAAAGTACGTCAGCGGAATTCGCTAACTTACAACCAGGACGCCAACAAGAATTTTAACCGAGCAATCTTCATGCGAATGCAACTCTGCCTGCTGCTTCTGACAGTTTCGGTACTGAACTCCTCGGCCGAAAGTGCTCAGCCGGCAGCTTCATCTTCACGGCCCAACATTCTGCTGATCATGGCGGATGACATTGGCATCGAAGGACTCGGTTGTTACGGCGGCACTTCGTACAGGACACCGCATCTTGATCAATTGGCAGCGGACGGCCTGAGATTCACAAACGCGTATGCTCAACCGCTATGCACTTCAACTCGTGTGCAACTGATGACAGGCAGATACAACCATCGAAACTGGAAGTATTTCGGCATTCTCGATCCGAACGAAAACACGTTTGGACATTACCTGAAGGCCGCTGGTTATTCGACTGGCATTTTTGGCAAATGGCAATTGCAGTCGTACGATCCACCCAACCTGCCGAATTCCGCAGAACGTCGCGGCACCGGCCTGCATCCGAAAAACGCAGGCTTTGACGAGTACGCTCTGTTCCACGCATTGCACACTGAAGACAAAGGCTCGCGCTACTCCAATCCGACTATGCTGGAAGGCACTGCAGACTCGCCCGGAGAAGTAAAAACATACACGGGAAGTTACGGCGAAGATGTCTGGGTCGACAAGATAGTAAGCTTCTTCGAACGCCATAAAGACAAACCGACGTTTGTCTACTATCCCATGGCGCTGCCCCATCATCCGTTTGAACCCACGCCAAACAGCGAAGGGTGGGATCCGAAAAACACTCCACCGCAGGACGTACGCTTCATCAAAGACATGGTGGAATACATGGACACAACGGTCGGCCGCCTGCTGACAAAGCTGATAAACAGGAACCTTCGCGAAAACACGTTGGTATTGTTTTATGGTGACAATGGATGTCACCAACAAGTCGTGTCTAGATTAACCGATGGTCGATCCATCACTGGCGGAAAGGCCATGACGACTCAAACAGCTATCCACGTTCCGCTGATTGCTCACTGGCCGGGCCATGTTGAAACCGGCGTTTGCAAAGACATCGTCGATGCTGCTGACTTTGTCCCAACGCTTCTGGATTTAACACAGGCAAAGCCACTCGTTAAAGTCGCAACAGATGGCACCAGCTTTGCGCCGCAGTTGGCCGGACAAACGGGCACTCCGCGAGAAGCCGCCTTCTTCTGGTACGACCCTCGCCCCGGCTGGGACAAAGAACGCTTTCGACGTAGCGTGTTTGCCGTCGACCATCACTATAAATTGTTTCGATCAGGCAGGTTGTTTCGTCTGACTGACAAACCTCTGGAAGAAATTGCTGTCAACCCACTGAAGATGACAACGGAAGACGTCGCGGCAAAACAAAAGCTGACTACGATAATTGAACAAATGATGGCAGACTCCAACGAGCCTCCGCTTGTCAACGCTTATGGCAAACCAGAACACGATCTGTTGTATCTGCCAAAAGATCGTGTAGAGGCAGATCGTATCTGCGATGAAATTCTGGCGAGTGGAACACAAGTCAGTTATGGAAATCCCGATATCAAAGAACAGCAGCTCTGGATTTTCACCCCGCTGGATATTCAACCGGATGAACTGCGACCATGCGTATTCTTCATCCATGGCGGCGGTTGGGGAGGTCACCCGAGAATGCTGGCAACTCAGTGTGCGTATTTTCAGCGTCGAGGCTACTGCACAGTTTCGATCCACTTTCGAGCGCCAACGAATGGCCGGACACCTCATGATTCTCTGAAAGATGCCCGACTGGCTTACAAGTGGATTGTGGAACATGGCAAACAGCATCATATTAACGCCGACCGGATTGTAGTATCGGGTGGCTCCGCTGGAGGCCACCTTTCGCTGGCGTTGTGTACGATTGCTGTGCCCGACGATCCTGTTGTTGAACACCTGCCAAAAGGCCTGATGCTGCTGAATCCGGTAATCGATATCGTCGAAGGATGGGCGGCGGGGCGCAAAAAATGCGAAGCCAACAACATCACGCCTGAGAGTTTTTCCCCCGCTCATCATGTCCAGCCCGGACTTCCACCGACTCTAATCCTGAGCGGCGAAAACGATCCGCTGATTCCGCCCCCGTTGATTCGCAACTTTCAACAGCGAATGCGCGACGCCGGTAACCGTTGTGACTTCATCGAATACCCCAACGCCGGCCACGGTTTCTTTAACTATGGAAGAGAAGAGCACAAACATTTCCAGCCAACTCTATGGGCCATGGAAGACTTTTTGACCGACCTCTTCACAAGCCATTGATTCAGCTCGCCATTCAATCGGTTGGCAAAACCATATTCGCGAACAACTTGAGCCAGAGAAACGCTGCCATATCCAAACATCGCCCGGCTTGCGGCCGGCACGTTGACTGACGACCAATACTATTAGCCGAAACAAAGCATCACGAATTCAAATGGCTGGCCCCAGTAAAACTTTTTGCGATAACGCGTGACCTGCAAGGCACGCTTAGTTACCGACGGCGTGCGGCGATTTAGCGTTGTCAGGAATTTCAGGGGCGTCAAATATTCTAAGAGATGCCGCGAAAAGCTGGCCTACCAGCAAAGTACCTTGTGCATCAAAGTGTACGTCGTTGGCAATTGATGCTTCGGCCGTATCGACATACACACACAGTGGATCGGCATCTGCGTAGTCTCGCTGAGCCTGAACAATTTCAGGCATGAACAGGTTTCGGCCTTCGTGAAAACGCGTATTTACCGCCACTAGCGCCTTCAGGCTTGGTGAGTTCAGCTGAATCCGAAGTTCGCCCAGCATCTGCTGCAGACGTTTAGCGTACAGCTCAACGTCCACTGCGTTTGCATCACTTTCTCCCTGCACCCACAGAATCGCCTGGGGTTGCAAGTTCAGATTATCTGCTCTGGCAGATTCAATTGCTTTTTTAACTTCGGAAACCATCGTGCGGAAACACGCTCCGGATTCCCCGTCGGATTTCGGATCCCAATCGCGTCCGAGGCCCGTGCCGCTAAATGCCGTCTTGACGATCGCCAGTCTTCGTTTGCAATGCTTCTGCCACTCGCGAGCGAATCCAATTTCCGGGCCAAAGCCGCCAGACGATTGGGCAAAGTTACCATACTGTCGGTCGTGTCGTGGCTGGATGGGATTTCCCAAAGGTTGTGACTGCAGGTGAGTCCATTTCTGATTACTGTTCGAATCGTGTTCATCCGGTGGTGGATCGCCTGTCTTCCACCAAAACCGTACGTCTTTGTCAGATGCGTCTACAGGCAGTTCTGAAGGCTTCGCATCATAGCCGACGGCATTTGACTGCCCCGCGACAATCACTAAATCGACGATGGTGGGTTGATCCGCAACAGCCGGCACAAACCAGCACAGCAAGACCATCATCCACGCAGTGAACGGATAAGCAAATTCAGGCATCATTGGATTCCAGCTGGCAAACTTCGAATAATTGCAGCTTCACGCATTGTCGGATATTGGCAGTAAGTCCGAAAACATCACGGTTTCACACGACTCAGTTACGAATAGCGGAAAACCGTTTGGCCGCGCCAAAGACAATACATGCAAGTAAAAAAAACTCAACGCTCAACGCTCAACCAACAACGCTCAACGCTCAACCCACAACCAACAACCAACAACCAACAACCAACAACCAACAACCAACAACCAACAACCAACAACCAACAACCA
>JBDNFN010000063.1:0-34649 GCA_041689795.1 Fuerstiella sp.
ACGCCATCGACGTCATGTCTGCATGCGTAAAAAAACTTAAAATTTATGAACGCGACGGATCGCGTTCTTCAACGCTGCGCGGTCGCGGCAATTCACGGTCGCAAAAACGCAAAATACCCGTGGACAACGCCATTCGTGGCTACGAGCTGATAGAAGGCCTGATTCATTCACCGGGACCAGAGCGCGAAGAGTTTCTGGATTCTGCTTTTGCTGTGGCCGGCTATCAGCCCCAACTTGGCGTCAGGTCTTGGCTGAGTAACCTGCAACCGAGCACAGACCTGTCCAGCCGTGCGTTGGATCTAATGAAAACAGTCCACATACTTGAGAATGCAAATATGGCAGCGGCAGCGGCCGTGCATCGCTTTGACAGCTGGAGCTATCCGATTACCGTGCTCGCCATGGTCATCTTCGTATTTTCGATTGGATCACTGTTGACCGTGCGACCTCAGGAACTTGTCGCCGTCGCACACGCAGAATCAGAAACATCGGTCAACAAGTTTCTCTGGCTGATAGGCGGCATGTCCGCCATTGACCTGGTCTGGACACTGTTGGCTCATCAGGCAAATCAGATCACCGAAGTGAACCCTGTTGGCGGCGTCATGCTAAATGAGCCGACTCGCGTGATTCTGTTCAAGGTGTTGGCTACGGGACTCGCAATTGGGATCCTGTACCGAGCCAGAACAAATCTCTTTGCGAGAAAAGCCTGTTGGTGGGTATGCCTAACTTTGGCGCTGCTGATGGCTCGCTGGATTCTGGTGTCTGGCGTTTCGGCCTGATAGAAGCATGCAGACGCGGCACCCATGCTACGTCTGAATCGCGAAAACACAGCAAACTGCTCAGACGCCTCGCACGTTGCCGAATTTTTCAATATGCAGCCGCGAAGAATATTGGTATCCGTTTTCGAGGGCGGCAGACTGAACCATGGCGGACTTTTGCTGCAATTCTTCTTTTGTGCGTGCCTGAGGCATTAGCCACACGTTTTGGGCTGAGACCTCCGGAAACTCTGCCAGATACAATTTGACTTCGTCAACATCTGATACTTCATCAATGACGAACTTAAGAATTGAGTCATATCGACCAAACAAAGAACGAATAACGGCTGGCTGATGGCGAGTTTCTTCGTGCCGCTTGGACCACGATGGATCAGCGGGGGTTGAGTTCCGCATCTTTGGACTGATCGACATCAGATCGCATTCAACGGAACGATCAACGGTGCCAGCCGTCTCAATGGTAATGAACTTCCCGGCCTTTCGACAGATTTCTGTCAGTTCCGTAAGTTCTGGCGCGAGCATCGGCTCTCCTCCCGTGAGCACCACGTGTGGTGCCGTGCTTTTGAGGACTCGATCGGCCAGTTCATTCAGACCAATCTGAGTTCCCTCGGGATTCCAGGATGTAAACGGAGTATCACAAAACGAACAGCGCAGGTTGCAACCGGACGTCCGAATAAATAGAGACGGCGTTGGAGCAAAGGGGCCTTCGCCCTGAAAGGATTCGTAGATTTCGGAAACAAACACGGGGACTACTTTTGGTAAGCGATGGGGTCTGAAGAACCTGCTTCAGCGAACCCTTTAAGTCTCAATTGACAGGAATCGCATTCGCCACAGCTGACGCCTTCCGGCGACGGGTCGTAACAGCTGTGAGTCAGCCCATAGTCGACACCGAGTGCCAGACCACGCTGAATAATCTGTGCCTTCGTTAACGCGATCAACGGCGTATGAATGGTCATCCGATGACCTTCGACACCGACCTTTGTCGCCAGATTCGCCATTAATTCAAACGCGGCGATAAATTCGGGTCGGCAGTCCGGATAGCCACTGTAATCAACCGCGTTGACTCCAATAAAAATGTCGTTGGCACCGATCGATTCCGCCAGACCAAGACCGACGGACAAAAAGATCGTATTTCGGGCTGGAACATACGTGACTGGGATTCCATCGCCCATTTCGTCATCGGAACGATTATGGGGCACCGCAATATCGTTAGTCAGCGCAGATCCTCGAAAGATTGCAGTATCGACAGTAAACACCACGTGACTGGCCACATTGTGAGCCGCGCAGACCTGAGCGGCGGATTCCAGTTCGAATCGGTGCCGTTGCCCGTAGTCGAACGAAAGTCCGTGTAATTCGTAGCCGTCGCGGCGGGCGATCGCCATTGCTGTTGCGGAATCCAGTCCGCCACTGACAAGAACGACCGCTTTCTTTGGATTTGTCATGGTTCTGATCAAACGCTGCGTGAACATTACAGTTTCAGTAGTGTCAGTGTGACGATACGATGCGTCTGTTGTCGCGTCTGCGTGCACTGATTCCACAGATTCCGCTTTTTTGTGAGCCTTCCCCGGCGAATGGAAGCCAGCAATTCTGTGACAATCCACTCAGTTTGCGAGTGTCTTTCATTTCATGACCAATTGACAATTACCCTCGGAGATAAAACAGTTGGGCGATCCTAAACGAGACGAACTGAAAGTTGCCAATCAGCGTGCGATTTTGGCCGGAGTCTTTGACCCGGATGAATGCCCAAATCGCGAAACGGCACTGGACGAACTGAAGGGCCTTGTGAAAACGGCAGGCGTACAGGTTGTCGGAGAAATCGTTCAGTTTCGCGACACCCCCCATCCGGCTCATTGCCTTGGCACAGGCAAAATTGAAGAACTGAAGCTGCTTGTCGAAACAACCGGCGCACAGATGGTCGTGTTCGACAACAACCTCACCCCGTCGCAGGGGCGAGCCTTGGAAATGGCGATCGAAAAACCGATTGTCGACCGCAGCGAAGTGATCCTCGACATCTTCGCCACGCATGCTCAAACCCACGAAGCCATGCTGCAGGTCGAATTGGCCCAGCTGATGTATTTCCGCACGCGACTGAAACGCATGTGGACTCACCTTGAACGCATCACGGGCGGTATCGGTGCCGGTCGTGGCCCCGGTGAAAAGCAGCTGGAAACTGACCGTCGACTGATCGACAAACGCATTTCTGAATTGAAGGCAAAACTCAAAAACGTCGAAGACCGCCGCGAACGCACAGTTTCATGTCGGCGAGATCAACAGACGGTCTCTTTGGTGGGGTACACCAACGCTGGAAAAAGTACGCTGATGCGAACACTGACCGGGGCCGATGTACTGGTCGAAGACAAGCTGTTTGCAACGCTGGACACCAGAACAAGACGCTGGGCTGTACCGAACTATGGTGAAATTCTGCTTAGCGATACGGTCGGTTTCGTACGCGACCTGCCTCACCATCTGGTCGCTTCGTTTCGATCAACGCTGGAAGAAGCTCGGCACGCAGACCTGCTGCTCCATGTCGTTGACGCCAGCAATCCGGACGCCGAACGTCAGATTCACACCTGCAATCAGGTGCTGGAAGAAATCGGAGTCGACTGTTCGAAAATGCTGCTGGTGCTGAACAAGGTCGACCAGGTTGCAGACCGATCGTTTGTCGACGTGCTAAGACGTCACTACGAAGACACTATCACTATCAGCGCAGCAACTGGACAGGGAATTGACAATCTCAGTTCCATCGTCGCCACGCGGTTGTCTGGAGGATTCGTGACGGCGGAAATCGAAACGGACAGTGGAAACGGCAAGCTTCTGTCATGGCTAACCCAGCATTCCGAAGAACTGCAACGCGACTACACGGACGAGACGTCTGCGAGAGTGAGAATCACATGCCGCATGGCGAAGCACTTTGTCGACACGATTGAAGCCGACAACACGGTAATTCGGGTGATTGAATCGACTGTAGCCAACGAAGCCACTCTGTAGACTGAACCAGAATCCGACACAACGCAAAAGACGCCGCAATTCAAAATGCGGCGTCTTTTCTAGGTTCTGGTGACCCGTTCAGATCGTTTCACGACAGCCCGGTTCGACGCTACTATGCATAAAAAATGGCGAGAAGCCTGCTCAAAAGGAATCGTAACAATGGCGGAAAAAACATATCTGGCAGTCGACCTGGGCGCTGAAAGCGGTCGAGTCATGGCGGGACGATTTGACGGAAGGAAAATTGCTTTGCAGCAGTTTAACCGTTTCCCTAATGGCCCGGTTAACATCGGAGGAACACTGCGATGGAATCTGACGAGCCTCTGGAGTCAGATTCAAAACGGACTGCGGGAAGCCGCGTCAAAGCTGAACGGAACGGCGGTTTCAGTCGGCGTCGATACGTGGGGAGTCGACTTTGTGCTTATGAACAAAAACGATGAACTGCTGGGGCTGCCGTGGAACTACCGCGATGGTCGCACGGAAGGCATGCTGCGAAAAGCATTCTCGCGAGTTCCGCGTGCAGAAATCTTTGCAGAAACCGGCCTGCAATTCATGCAGATCAATTCGCTGTATCAGTTGCTGGCAATGTGCGAACGAGATCCCGCACTTGTTGCACAGGCACGGCGGTTTCTGATGGTGCCGGATTTCTTCCACTGGTGCCTGAGCGGAAGTCGTGTTGTCGAGTTCACCAACGCTACAACAACTCAGATGCTAAGTGCGAAAACTCGCAACTGGGCGTTTGACATGTTGCGGAAATTCGAAATTCCCACCGACATGTTTCCGGAAATTGTAGCACCTGGAACAAATCTGGGAACGCTGCGAAACGAAGTGGCTGACTTTACCGGGCTCGGCAAACTAAACGTGGTCACTCCGGCAACTCACGACACCGGGGCGGCTGTCGTTGCCTGCCCCACAACACGTACAGGTAAACCAGACTGGGCTTACATCAGCAGTGGCACATGGTCTTTGATGGGAGTCGAAGTGCAGAATGCGATCCTGACGCCCAAGGCGCTGGAACGTAATGTCACCAACGAAGGCGGAGTGGATGGCACATACCGTCTGTTAAAAAACATCATGGGACTGTGGCTCGTGCAACGCTGCAAAGTTGCATTTGCTGCTCGAGGAAAAGACATCGACTATGCAGAACTCACTCGGTTGGCAACGGAAGCCCGCCCGTTTCGTTCATTGGTTGATCCCGACAGAAGCGTCTTTCTTGGGCCAGCCGACATGACGGTCGCTATTGCTGAAGAATGCCGCCGCACGGGTCAGCCGGTACCTGAAACGGAAGGCCAGTTTGTACGATGTGCGTTGGAAAGCCTGGCACTGAAATATCGCATGGTTCTGGGTTGGCTTGAGGAACTGACGGATGTCCGTGTTGAGGTCATTCACATTGTGGGCGGGGGAACTCAGAATCAGCTGCTGAATCAGTTCACCGCCGATGCGTGCGATCGACCAGTGTTTGCCGGGCCGATTGAAGCAACCGCACTCGGAAATGTGCTATTACAGGCTCGCGCCAACGGTGATATTTCGTCTTTGTCAGAAATCCGCGAAGTCGTAAGGTCATCCGAGACGATTGGCGAATACACTCCGAAAGAATCCGCAGGCTGGAACGATGCGTGGGGGCGTTTTCAGGAATTGTGCAATTCGTAGACCGTTGAATGCTTCTCGTTCTGCAACTAGACACATTGACAGGTAGTAACTGAAGATATGGGACTGTTCGACCGCCTTAAAGCTGGCTTAAAAAAGACAAAAGATATTCTGCGCACAGATGTTCGTGACCTTTTCAAACCTGGCGACATACTTGATGACAAACTTCTTCAGGAATTCGAAGGACGTCTGATTCGCACAGACATGGGCGTCGCCGCTTCTGACCGCATCGTGTCAAAGCTGCGAGAAGATCACGGTGATAGAACAGTTGATGTCGACGCCATCTGGGCCACTATCCGAGCCGAATTGCGCGACCTGCTGAAAGGCGACGGAACGGCCGTATGGGATTTGAACAATCCACTATCGCCATTGGCAAAAGCGGAATCCGGCACAACCGTAATTCTTGTCGCCGGCGTTAACGGCGCGGGCAAGACCACTTCCATCGCCAAGATCGCCAACCTGCTGCAACAAGCGGGGAACAAAGTTGTGCTGGCGGCTGGTGACACTTTCCGTGCCGCCGCCGTCGAACAGCTCACGATGTGGAGCCAGCGACTGGGCTGCGAAATCGTTCGCAAAGACAACGGCGCTGACCCGGCTGCTGTTGCCTTTGAAGGAGCGACAAAAGCTGTACAGATGGGGGCCGATTATTTGATCGTCGACACCGCCGGGAGATTGCAGACACAACGAAACCTAATGGACGAACTGGACAAGATTCGTCGAGTCATTCAGAAGGTTATTCCCGGTGCGCCTCACGAAAGCCTGCTGGTACTGGATGCGACCACCGGGCAAAACGGCCTAAGTCAGGCAAAAAGTTTTTCCGCAGCTGTAAAATGCACGGGGCTGGTGCTGTCAAAGCTGGATGGCACGGCTCGAGGTGGAGTAACGGTTGCTATCCGACAGGAAATGGGCATTCCTGTAAAATACATCGGCGTTGGCGAAGGCATCGACGACCTGGAGCTGTTTGATTCAGAAGGATTCGTCGAGGCGTTGTTCGCAAAATAGAAGAACAAAGCAAGCCTGGCTTGAGCAATCGAGTTCAACCAGCACGAAACTTTCAGACCATTCCTCATTGTGTATTAGCCACTCTTAAACATGTCCAATCGAGACTACTACGAAACCATTGGCGTTTCACGATCTGCAAATGCAGACGAGATCAAACGTGCATATCGCAAGCTTGCAAAACAGCATCATCCCGATGCGAATCCAGATGATCCAGGAGCTCAAAAAAAGTTCTCTGAGATCACGGAAGCGCACGAGGTTCTCAGCGATCCCGAAAAACGAAAAAAGTACGACCAGTTCGGTTCCAACTGGAGCAAAGTTGGTGCGGCTGGTGGAGGCGGAGGTAGTCCGTTTGATGGCTTTGGTGGAGGTGGTGCTGCGGGCTTCGATCTAAACGACATCCTCGGCGGTATGTTTGGTGGAGGTGGCGGAGGCAGCCCGTTTGGAGGCGGAGGACGGCGGCAACCTCGAGCCCAAAAAGGGCAGAACGTCGAAGCCGAAATTCGAGTTCCATTTCAGGTTGGCGTCGAAGGTGGAGAACACGAACTCACGCTGCAAAGCGGTGGCAGAATTACGCGACTGACGGCGAAAATACCGCCCGGCATTAACGATGGTGGAAAAGTTCGGCTGGCCGGACAGGGGCATCCTGGTCAGGGCGGCGGAGCAGCCGGAGATGTAATTGTAACAGTTCGAATTTCGCTACACCCGTGGTTCCGCCGCGACGGATCCAACCTACTTGTGGATGTGCCAATTACACCAGCAGAAGCTGTTCTCGGCGGAAAAGTCGACGTACCCACGCTGACAGAAGGCACAGTTGTGATGACAATTCCGCCGGGAACATCCAGCGGTGCAAAATTGCGACTTCGTGGCAAAGGCGTCCTGGACCGAAAGTCGGGCGAACGCGGCGACCAACTCGCAGTAGTGAAAATCGTTGTCCCCAGGACAGTGTCACCAGAAGCCGAAGAACTCTACCGACAGCTGCTGGAAGCAGCACCTGAAAATCCTCGCGAAGATTTGTGGAAGTAACCACGCGGGCGGCGGACAACAGCGGCCAGCTCGAACTTCAACGCTTGCAGCGCTGAGGTAGTTCCGTCATGCTGGGAAGGGTTACGTTTCTGCATTCCATCCCGCCCAAGGTTTCACCATGCCACGCCTGATTCCGGTTCTCTGCTTCATCGCCACATCAGCGATTTTCACACCATCCAGTTTTGCGGAAGTCGGAGTGGGCGCAAAGCCTCTGCCCGGTGCAGAAGCCATTATTGACGGTTCCAGAACTATGCTGGACGACAAATGGACCTACTGGGAAGGCCCTCGATTTGCATCATCGCTGCCGATCAAATGGCAGATCGCCGATGATCCTGTCGATGGCGGCAAAACAGTAATGACGCACGATCCCGTGGCCGCTGGTGGCAAGTACGGCACGGCTGACATTGTCACGAAGAAAGCTTACCGAGACTTCCGCCTGCACATCGAGTTTCTAATTATGAAACCAGGTGGTAACAGTGGTGTCTACCTGCAGAACCGATACGAAATTCAAGTGCTCGACGGCGACAAAACAAAACACGGAATGGGGGCTGTCATCAACGAAACGGAATCTCCATACGAAGCTTACAACGGCGTGGGCAAATGGAATTCTTACGACGTCAACTTTCGGGCAGCTCGATTTGAAGATGGCAAGCTGACTGAGAAGGCTCGCGTATCAATGTACTTCAACGGCAGGAAAGTGCATAACCATGTGCAGATCAACAAAGTCTGGGGCGGACCAAATTCCGGTGTCGATGGCGGAAACAACGACGGAGCGGGAATCACCGATTCGCCTCAGGGACTAAAGCTCCAGTGCGAAGGCCATGATGTGCGATACCGAAACACGTGGATCAAAGAAATTGATCTCAAGGAAAACGACACCAGCTTCACAGAATAACGGGCCTGTAAATACAAACGAGTCAGAAACAGGCAGTCCCTCTTAGGGACTGCCTGTTTTTTTTTGTAACCAAATCGTTTGCACTTGAGATGCCCGACTGTGCGTCAGATGCTCTCTTCTTCAAGGTTGTATGTCACTTCCAGTGGTATGAAAGTCGCCTGATAAGTGTCATCTGGTGCGAGTTGGATTTGATCTTCTTCAAGATCCACCGTCGATGGCGGTGCGTCTTCTGAACGCTTCACAATTCCAGAGACAGATTTCACCATTTGCGTTGGGTTGTCAGAAACTCCATAAGCCTTCGTTCGCCCGACAGCATGACCGATTAAAGCAAAGCCTGCCTGAGCTGCCTGGGTCGTTCCAGCGTCAGCAAAAAATAGCAGGCTTTGGCCAACGCGTGCGCCATAGGATGGGAACAGCACAAAATATGCTTCGCGTTCCAGCGGCCGCTGGTCGGTCTTGCGAGCATACGCTATGACTTCCTGGGTGGCCGCGGTGTCAATCCACAGCGGGCTGGCAGGCATGTACATAGATGCCGCGTACAAACCACGATACGTTGAATCGATGGCACGCTTTGCGTGGGCACCTTCACGAAGTGCGATTGTCGGGCGATCAGAAAACAGACTGATTGAGTTCGTGAACGGATTGAACTCATCGTTCCCAAACAACCGTCCCGGCAGCAACGTGTACTTTGTTACAGCCAAAGCACCGACCGTATATCGCCACCCTGGATGAATGGCCTTGTTTTGAGACAGTCGTTTCCATTCGCCGGCGGGATCATACTGATTTATCCGTACCTTGACGTCATTGATTCCATTGGCTGAAAGGTACGACCGAAGTTGCTGCTCAGTTTCCGGCGATACATTGTGGCTATCGATTTTCGTGTTCCAAAGAATCAACTTGGAAGGGATGCCCACGACCCAACCGGCGCCGTCCAGTACTCTATTTTTGCGGCCTCGTTCGAAACCACCTTCCAAGCCGGAACGGCGTCGTTTCCCAACGTCCCCCGTGCAGCCACCACAACCTTCGGGCGGATTGTAGACTCCCGATGTACAACAGCCTGTTGTGCCACAGCCTTCAGCCGTGCAGCCTGAGCCGGGCGAAAGCAAAGATTCACAAGTTGCAGCGTTACCGGGCGTGCATGACGAGCATCCTGCATCATGTGCGTGGGTTGTGCAAAAATTCCCAACAAATGAAGGGGATGTTGAGCAGCCGGACAGGGTGATTGACAAAACGACCGAGGCGACTTTGAGGCAGCGATCCATCGCAGACCTTTCAATTTGGGTAATCAATTTTGAGCAAAAAGTCGTCTTAAGAAAAATTTCACGGGAAATATCTCATTAAGTCGACCTGAACGGCCCGTCCGACAGATTTATCGTCTGCTACTCCGCTCCCATTCAGTACTGGCATTTGATTCAGTGCAATCGGAACAGCAGGCATTATCGGAGTATTTGCTCAAAACATCGACTTGTCGATAGCCACGATTTGCCATCAAACTGTTCGGTTCACTGCATTCCCTGACGGCTGCAGGAAACGGAAAACGCACGAATCAGTTGATGAACTGGCCTCTTCGATGAAGACAGCTTATGGCAAGTCGGCCTGCTGCTTTCGGCCCTGCGCCGGCCTAATCCCGTGAACACCGAGAGTTCCAATTTTTGCACTCAAATGGGATTCGTTAAATTTCCCTGCGACCTTTGTTTTCGTTTTTTCGCCATGACAGCCGAAGCAGAATGCCGCAAGTACTGCAATTCGCTCGCATCTTTATCAAATCAAAACTATCCTGAAGGCCCGCATATATTCCTGCCCAATTACCATCAACGTTCAGGTGAGAAATGATTCAACTTCGTTTTTGCATTGTGTTTGCCTCCGTGCTTTTCTGCAGCACTGCTGTTTTTGCTCAAGTGTCGGACGAATTCGATGCGGCCGTCGCCAAAGTTCCGCAAAGTGAAGCCAGACAGAAACTGTTCAACGGCAAAGATCTGACGGGGTGGAAGGGCGATGAAAAACACTGGTCGGTTGCGGACAGCATGATCCGCGGCGCCAACAGCGACAACGTTGACAGCAGCACTTACCTGTTCACCGATAAGAGCTACCGCAACTTTCGGCTGCTGCTGGAAGTAAAGCAGACCATGGGCGAGAACTATTCCACCATGCATTCCGCTGTTTGTGTTCTGGGCGAACGCTTTGCTGACAAAGGCAACAACGCATTCGGGTTCAAAGGCCCATTGCTGATGTTTTGCCACGACTGGGGCATCTGGGACGCGTACCGACGCAATCGTGTAGTCGAGCCTGGCGCTGGCCCGAAAGTCGAACGAAAAGGCAAATGGAATCTGATTGAGGTTTTGGTGATTGGAAATCGGATTCGTTTTGCCGCCAACGGAACCCAAATTTTCGAATTCACAGATGCGGCGGAAATGTTGCAGACATCTCCGATTGGTCTGCAGTTGCACAGTAATAATCAGGCTCAGGAATATCACTTCCGAGGACTCGTGCTAACCGAAAACCCTGAAGACCGTCTAGTCACAGCGAAACCAGTGTATACGCAAAAGGCGGAAGTTCAGGAAGCCGTTGCTAGCGGCAGTGAAGATCCCGCTAAATCTACCGAAAAGAAGTCCGAAATTTCTGACGCCGAGTTCCAATCAGGGCCAAATCCGCAGTGGATCTGGGGCGACGACAACAATGCGAACTACGAACTTCAGACAACCTTCAACGCCTCAAACATAAAAAATGCGACACTGAAAGCGTCGTGCGACAACATTGGCACAGTGTTCGTTAATGGCAAACAGGTCGCCACAAGCAGTGAGTGGCAGGAACCGATGTCAGCAGATGTTACCAGCCATCTTGTCGACGGCTCGAACACAATTACAGCCAGGGTTGGCAACAGCGGCGGCGTCGCAGCCTTTGTCTTGAAACTTGTGTTGAAGAACGCTGATGGCGAAGTTACGCATGTTGTCACCAGCGAAGACTGGACCTTCGCATCAGCAAAACCAGACGACGCAAAAAAGGTTTCGCTCCGAGCAAATTATGGCGACGGTCCATGGGGCAACGTTTTCTCGAATGCCGCGTCATCCGGGCGTGTTCCCCGAGGCGTGTTTGAAGTGTTGCCCGGATTTCAGGTTGAAAGACTGTTCACCGTTCCGAAAGAAGAACTCGGCTCGTGGGTGTGCATCGCCTTTGACAATCAAGGCCGATTGCTGGCCAGCGATCAGGGCGATAAGGGCATTTGCCGAATCACGTTACCTGCTGTCGGTGGCGACGGCGAGACAGTTGTAGAACCGCTTGACTTTTCAAAGTGCGAATACAAACCGAGCGGTGCACATGGCATGCTATGGGCCTTCGACAGTCTGTACTTCAGCTGCAACGGTGGCCCCGGCAGCGGACTTTATCGAGCTCGAGACACAGACGGCGACGATCAGTTTGATGAATGTGTAAAGCTGAAAGAATTCCGAGGCGGCGGCGAACACGGTCCGCATTCCATTCGGTTATCTCCCGATGGCAAACGCATTTATGTGATTGCCGGAAATCACACTGACCCACCGTTCAATCCAGGCGAGGAACTGGAAAACGAAGACTTCAGCAGTCGAATTCCCACCAATTGGGGCGAAGACCTGCTGCTGCCACGAATGTGGGATGCCAACGGACATGCTCGCGGCAAGCTAGCTCCCGGCGGCTGGATCGCCAGCACCGATCCCGACGGCAAAACCTGGGAAATCTTCAGCGTTGGCTATCGCAACCCGTATGACATGGCTTTTAACGCCGACGGTGAACTATTCGCTTACGACGCGGATATGGAATGGGATTTTGGCACACCGTGGTACCGCCCAACCCGAGTTGTCCATGCAACCAGCGGCAGCGAATTCGGCTGGCGCAGCGGCACCGGCAAATGGCCGACGTACTACCTCGATAGCCGACCACCACTTGTCAACATCGGCCCAGGCTCACCCGTTGGAGTCGACTTTGGCTATGGCCTGAAATTTCCGGCGAAGTATCAGAAAGCTCTGTTCATCTGTGACTGGACCTTCGGCACGATGTACGCCATTCACACTGACCCCGAACAAAGCAGCTACACGGCCACGAAAGAAGAATTCGTCGCTCGATCTCCGCTTCCGCTGACAGACTGTGCGGCGGGACCTGATGGTGCTTTGTATTTCAGTATTGGTGGCCGAGGGGCTCAGTCAGAGCTGTTTCGCGTCACCTATGTTGGTGATGAATCAACGGAACCAACAGTGCTGCACGATGCCAAATTCACGGACGCCAGAAAGGCCCGACAGCAGATTGAGAACCTTCATGGCAAAGAAGTTAGTTTAGAAGCATGGGCTGAAGTCCAAGACAGAATCGCCGATATATTGCCGAACTTCTTAACGGATCCCAACACTGATCGAGCGATGACCTATGCAGTCGGCCTGGCCATGCAGAGTGAGCAAATCGCCCGCCACCTGCTGACCGGCGGCGAAAATCCAAATCGCCGACCCAATAACACAGAATCGTTTCTGCTTGAAGTTGTGGCCAAGTCCCCGTACTCAACATTGTTGAACAAAGAAGCTATCTCAAACTACGCGATCCAAATGATTTCAAAGTTTGACTTTGCGGGAATGAACACAACGCAGCGGCTGGATCTATTGCGAGCGGCATCACTGGCTTACCTGCGATTGCGAGCTCCCTCAAAGCAGGAAGCAGCAGCCTTTGAAGCCGTGATCGCACCGTTCTACCCATCAGAAGACACTAACCTGAACCGCGAACTCTGCCAGATGCTGGTCTATCTGGATTCGCCGACGGTAGTGGCAAAGACAGTCAAACAGATGAACGAGCCGCCTCACCGTGAAGACATCGACATGGGTGACCTGCTGACGCGAAACGGCGGCTATGGATCGGCCATTAACGCTATGATTGCCAATCAGCCAGACAAACAGCAGGTCTGGTATGCGTTCTGCCTGCGAGTCGCCAAAGCCGGCTGGTCGCCTGAACTGCGAGCTGACTACTTCCGCTGGTTCGGTCGAGCTCAAACGTGGTCTGGCGGAAATAGCTTTAAGAAGTTTCTGCAGAACATCGAAAATGAAGCCTGGGACATCACGCCGTTTGATCATCGAGTTCTTGTTGAAGCCGCGGGTGCTCGCACGCCATACGTGATTCCTGAACTGCCCAAACCAACTGGCCCCGGCAAGGACTGGACAATCGAAGAAGTTCGAGCACGTGCAAACGCGGGGTTGAAAGATCGCAACTTTGCCAACGGACAGAAAATGTTCGCGGCTACTCGATGTATCGTCTGTCACCGCTTTGCCGGAGACGGTGGAGCAACTGGTCCGGACCTGACTCAACTGGCTGGCCGCTTCAACATTGAGGCCCTGACCGAAGCGATCATGGATCCCAGCAAAGTCATCAGCGACCAGTACAAAGGCAGCTCGATCGTCACGACTTCCGGAAAGACTTATAACGGCCGTATTGTTTCCGAAAACGATGCTCAACTGAGTGTTCTGACCGATCCGGAAGACAGCACAAAAATCGTCGACATCAAGAAAAATGAGATCGATGAAGTGCTGCCATCAAATGTTTCGATCATGCCCGCCAATCTGCTGAAGCCATTAAATCAGGACGAAGTACTTGATCTGCTGGCCTATCTTCTGTCGCGTGGCGATGAAAAAAGCGGCATGTTCAAAAAATAAGCATGACCAAAGCAACCGTGCCAGAGTAGCGATGACAACTGGCACGGTTCGGGATTGATCTCATCGACTGGCAACGGTCAACATTTAGTAGTCTGATTGAGACAAAGGTTCTTCGGGCAGGAAACCGGCGAACTTCTGTTTCACGCCAACCGGGTAACCAACTGAACGTAAACCGGTCGGTCGATGTTGTCGCTAATGTTTTAAGCAGAGCCGTCGCACATAATGACGTTAACGACTCCCGGATAATTCGACGAAGGAAACGGCGTTCCTTCACCGGAAAACCGCACGGCATTGGGAGTGCCGGATACGCCGGCGGAAAGCGGAGGATCCGGATACGACGTTTTCGTCACCAGCCTTCCTTCAACAGGATAAACAAACTCGCAATTGCTTGGCGCAGGATTAGACTAGGCCCCGGCAGATCCAGCATTGATGTTTTCACTAAGCAACAGTGTGTTGCTTGCCCATCGTAAATCGAATTCATCGTCTGACTCAGGTTGTTTTGACGCACCTGAATCCATGACACATCGGACGACTTCGTCACCCATTCATCTTCGGCATCATGAAACAGAGCAGTTGTGCCGCCAGGGGAATCACCGTCCTCGACCCAATCAATTGAAATCGCGGTGAAGTTGTGCATTTGTGTTTCCGTTGGTACTCCCACACCCCCCGAGTATCGTGTCATATCCTGTGATGCCATTCATGTCGGCAAACCCGCTGGGAATAACGTAGCTAAGTCCACCAGGCTGCTGAAACGCAGATTCGTAACCAGGACACGCCAGCACATCCAAATAGATCCGCCCAAGTTCGGCATTCCCCGGATCAGCCATTGGTGCTGAAAAATTCCACCGATCAGAAAGATCCTGACGATCCACTTCACTTAAGCAATCAACAAACCAGTTTACACTGCCCAAAGTGTGCACGCTGAATTTCGTGTGCGTCGGGTTGGTAACGCGGTAACGCCAATCGGAAGAATCGGAGTGAAGCGTCCATACGCAGGAATTCGATCTTTGCGCTTCGTCGCATTCGCCAAAACAGCAGTTCCAACATTTCGCAGATTGTTGCTGCACCGCCTTCGTCGAGCAGCCGATCGAGCATTCTGAACGGCCGGAAGAATCAGCGACATCAGAGTTGCGCTAATGGACATAACTACCAACAGCTCAATCAATGTAAATCCACGCCGATTAATCGCCGCCTGACGCCCAGATCTCAACATCCTGCTGATCACCATGCCGTGCTCCAACCCAGGAGATTATAAATCGAAAACCTGAGCTCCTCGAAGATCCACGGCCAACAAAACGAAATCGCAAATCGCAGCGCGAGACTCCGCGTCTTTCTTCATAAATATCTAACAAATAGCAAAACCGCCTCAAGCAATCTCGTTCCAATACCTGTAAATCACGCCGCCGTTCGTTGCCGAACAAGGCGATGATGCGTCACAGAATTCGCGGGCTCCATCAGCACCTGGCAGAATTACCCGCAGCAAGACTAACAACAGAAGGCGACCGCAGGGGCTCTGTGCGGGCTAAATTCAATCCGCATAGACTGTAGTTTTCGCAGACATGTCCAGGCAGCGGGAACCAACAGAGACATGTGGTCTCCGTTCGCTGGAAGTGCCTTGCTCCGCCGGGCGAGTTGAGCCAATGCAGGCGTTCATTCAGCCAAAGAATCTGGAAACTCCTTCAACGTTCCACAGGCTATGATTTCGTGGTTAGCTGCGATCGAATCGCTGCGACGGCGAATCCGCCAATCAGCATCAGCCCTGCTCCGGCAAAATATGGAGTGGCAGCGGACACATCCAGCAGCTGAATACCGATGTACGGCCCAAGGATGCGAGCCAGAGAAGACAGGCTTTGACCGGTCCCCAGAACGGCGCCCTGTTCGTCATCGGATGCAGACTGAGACAACAGCGACTGCAAAGATGGAGTCACTGCAGAAAACCCGATCGTCACCACGGGAAGGATGTACCACAATGCCGACGCCGGCAAAGTTCGGTTTCCAGTAAGAGCGATCAACACAAATCCGACCGTCATCAGAAACACGCCAATCAGAGCCATGCGGTATTCGCCAATACGAGGCAAAAGTCTTCGCACAAGCAAGCCCTGACCAAGCATCAGGATTACTCCGATATAGGCGAACAGTTGGAAGTTGCGTTTTGAGCTATAACCGAACTCGCGAGTCAATAGTGACAGCGTGCTTTCGAATTGAGCAAATGCGAATGTCGTAATAAAAATCGCCACTAGAATAACGGCGAACTTCTTCGCAGTAAGATGCTTCGCCACCGAGCCAAGTTGCAACAGTCCGCCGTGGCGTCGACTGGCTCGCGTAGCATCAGCAGGACGTGATTCCGGCAACTTCGCAATCGCCAGCAATAACGCCATAGCAGACAAAACCGCTGCCACATAGCCGGGCATGGCGGACGGCGGTGTCAACAACGCTGCTTTGACTTCGCTTTGAGGTTTCGCTTGGGTCAATAACTGAGCGGCTGATTCACGATCTGCTGGACGCAGTTCGCCATCGGCAGACAGCCTTGTCACAAGTTGTTCAGACGTCATCGCTTCATCAGAGTCGTCCCAGTTTTTAACAGCAGTATACTGAGCATCGCTAAGAGCTAATGACGGATTGTTCGAGGTACAGGCTGCGCCAATAAGCGGGCCAAACGTAAAGCCAATTCCAAACGCGGCGCCGATTAACGCCATCCCTTTACCTCGGCCAGCCGCTCCTGTGCTGTCAGCTATTACAGCCTGAGCTGTCGCGATGGTTGCTCCGGCAATGCCGGCGGCAATTCGAGTTATGAACAGCCAAGGCAAAGCTCCGAGTCCCAGAAACATGCCTTCTCGGCCAAGTGATGTCGCAAAGCCGAACATCGCGTAGGCAAAGGTGGAACCAATCAACCCAACAATCAGAACGGGGCGCCGACCAATGCGATCGGATAGTGCTCCCCACATCGGCGCAAAGAAAAACTGCATCGCTGAAAACGACGCCATCAGCAACCCCAGCTGCATTTTGGAGGCGTTAAAGTGAGCTCCATATCGTGGCAGCAATGGCAAAACGATACCGAACCCCAACAGGTCGATAAACACGACAACAAACACGATCAGCAAAGTCGTCTTGCCAGAACGTCCTGTCTGGTTGCTGTTGTTCACAGGTTCAGAACTGGTCTGAGATTCGGAAGTAGACAAAGTTGATAAGCCAAATCATAAAGGGAAGAAGACAGACGCGTTTCAATGACTGAAACGCGACAAGCCCAGACGGCATCGAAATATCTAGCTAACGAACACCGATCGCTTACCAATTCTATCGGAGGCGCGACTGCGATTCGTTCGTATCAGAAACCGCATCTCAAGAACGCCCTGATCCGGAAACCAGTTTGTCTCTGACGGGCCCCAAAATTTACCCTTGCATCAACCACACGCAAAGCCAGGCCAGCACTGGAAACAGGATGAAGATCAATAAAAAAGTCACCAACGTTGATCGGTTGTTATCGGGCCAGCGTCCCATTCGTGAATCACCTGTGATTACGGATCAAAAAAGCCCGGCATCTGACAGATGCCGGGCCTCTGAATTCAGTTCTGATTTCGGAAACCGGCCTTCGGCGAATCATACGTCTTTCGATTACAAACGTATGACACCGCGCGAAAAGACATCTCGGCTATACCGTGATTTCATCTTCCGGGCAGGCATCGCTGGCGGCATCAAACCATTCAGGTTTGAATTCGATTCGCTTGTGATGCTTCATCGCAAGATTCGCAGTCAATGCCATAATCGCGTCGGCCATGGCAACATGTCCGTTACACCGCAGTTCGTCTTTTCCAGTGCGGATGCAGTAACAGAAATGTTCCATTTCCTCACGATAGCCACGACTGATCTTGTCGCCAGACCCAGCCTGAGCTGCGTTGGCGGCAGAAGATGGAGCACTGGTTTCGTAGCTATCTAAAACCGGTCCGGAGCCCTTGCTGTCAACAACCCAGATGCGTTGTTCAACACCACCAGGACTATCCTTGCTGGCCTCTTTGTAGAGCAAGGCTTCTTTTTCGGTTTTCATCCATAATGTTGCTCGGCTACCAAAAACAGCTTCGCCGTATGGTTCCCAGCTGTTGGTATTCATCGACGAATACGTGACGACGCTGAGGTCACGTGGATTCTTCTCGAAAGTCTTGCCGGGGAATTCGAAGGTTACGAAAATCTGGTCGTCAATGTCGCGATCGTCCTTCCAGGCAGACTCTGGCCCCACGCCTTCCATACCAAAGAAGTTCTTGCCGCCATATCCTTGAACGGCCAGCGGATGCACCTTGCCCAGAAAGATGCTGGCCGCGTCCATTTGATGACTGCCAAGTTCGGCCATCAAACCACCGCCGGTTTCGTTATACAAACGCCAGTCGATCAGCTTGCGGGCCGTTTCGTAGCCGAATTCCTTCAGGGAACCATTTTTTTCCAGCTCGGTAAGCCGTTCGCGGTCTTCTATGGCTGATGAATTCCATTTTTGCCAGGCGTCGCTGTTAGGAAAGCTGTTGTTGCGATGCCACTGAGCGCGGATGAACTTGATGTCTCCCAGCAAACCCATTTTTGTCAGATAAGCGGCGTTGTCGTACAACACGCTGTAATGGCGCTGATGACCAACGGCCAACATCAGTCCGTTCTTTTCCGCCGAACGAATCATCTCTTTACACGCTGTGACTGTTTTTGCCATCAGCTTTTCGCACAGAACATGCAGACCGGCTTCCATGCACTCAATGGCAACGGCGGCATGCTGATTAAGCGGTACAGCAATCACGACGGCTTCGAGGCCCAATTCGTCTTTTTTTGCCAGTAGTTCTCGATGGTTGCTGAAGTGTTTAACTTCCGCGGCCTTTGCCTTGCCGAGTACGGCGTTCAGGCCTTTTCGAGCAATTGGATGGCTTCCCAAAACGGTTCGCTTCAGATTTGCTGGTCGCAGGTCCGCGATCGCAACGATTTCCATGTAGTCTGGGGGATGTTCGCTGATCAGCACGTTGCCTTCATCGCCCGTCCCTATAAAGGCCGTCCGAACCGGTTTCCCCTTAAGCTTTTCGTAACCAAAGTATAAGGCCCCAAGCCCGGTGCCAGCAGCCCCCGCTGTCTTCATAAAGTCGCGGCGGGAAATCCCGACGGCTTCATAAAAGTTGTCTTTGCCGATTTGCTCTTGTTCTGGAGTTGTAAGCATGATGAATTCCTCCACCGTTCGTTTTTGAAATGATGGTTGTTTTAAGTATTAAGTAGTAGCAAGCTGCGAGTGTCTGCTCGCAAAGCCAATTTAATCTGGTGAGTTTAAGTGGCGGCCGTCGCAACGTCCGGCACAGCACTAGGCTCGTCGCCGGTGGACACCGTTGACTTAAGTGTAGAGCTTAGACGCTTGTCTTTTTTCCAGTTGCTGAAAAAGACGCTTAGCAGTCTGTCCAGGCCGAACCACATACCAGATGGCAATGCTGCAATTGCCAGAAGTGCAAAGACTTCAATCAGGTTCTTGTTCACTAGGAAGCTGTGCTCCGGTCCGGCAATTTCAGGAACTCCGGGCAGAGGCGGCATCGCCAGATAAAAACTAAACAACATGAAGGCAGCGGCCAGGGCTGCAAAGCGTGTGAAGAAACCGAGAATCAGCATCAGGCCCAAAACCGTCAAACCAATAATCGTCATCGTGTCAGAAATCCTCAGCAGCGTCCATGGCTCAGAAACTGGCCCGCTGGCAAATTGATCTGTCGACAGCAAGCCTTCCGCCTTGTCCATCAATTCTGATTCCATTGCCTTAATCGGGCCTGTGAGTTCTGAACGCAGTCCCTGAATTTTTCCCCAAGTGAAGTCCAGATGATCCCATTCAAAAGGTATTCTGGCCTTTCCATAGCCGGCTTCGTACTCCGCCAGTTCCTTTCGGTACTGATCCAGCTTGCCAATTTTTTGCCAGTCTTCATTCCCAAGTAATTCCGGGTTGCCTTTCAACGCGCCGGCCAGCTTTTTCAGATAGCCCATGCCATTTTTTTGACGGTCGTACACAGCGTTCACAGCGTTAAGAAATGCGGCCGCGTCGGCGGCCGTCCGGCCTTTAACCAAAGCGTCCAGTTTGGCCCGTTCGTCAGGCTTCATAAACTGTGCGGTGTCAACGTAAAGTCGTTTCGCCTTGGCGTCAAACCAAACCACTTTCTCAGAAACCCGACTGGCCTTGTTGAGATCATCGATTCCAGAAGGAAGTCGTTCCAGAGCAGCCGCGAACACCTCCCGATCTCCAACTTTCCCCTGTGAACCATTGATCAGGCGATACAAAGAACCGGTCTGATTCTTGTTCAAATTGTAGTGTGCTTGAAATCGACCGCCCCAAGCCTGCCAGCGTGCAGATACGGTGTCGTAATCCAGCCAGCCAAGCTCGTCGGGATCACCGGCCATGTTGCGAAAGGTTTCGCGCATGGGCCCCACGGAATTCTTCAAATACCCAGCCGCAGTCCAAGGTCGTGGCGAATCCAGAGTATCAATCTTCCACAGGCCTTCGTAAAGCAACTGCCAGCCAATGCCCAAGCGCAGAACCACCAGCAAGACAATTGCGGCCAGTGAATAACGACGAGTGTCGGTCACGAGTTTCTAACTCCGATAGGTAAATTGAGGCGGGAGACTGATCTGGATACTGAACGTGTTTCCGGACGTCTCTGTCAGATACGCTCTCAGAATCCTGACGTTGAGTATCTTCCAGAAAAAGCTGAACCGGGGGAACTGATTATAGCTTCACCTGGTCCGCATCCCAGAAAATCTGGTCAGTAGGAACACCGATGACTGTGGGAGTCACCCGCTTTCCATTCGCTGGAAAGGGTATCAGGATCGCCCCAATGTGGCTCAGATTATCACAACACTTCCGGGCATTTTCGACCCCCAAGACGAAAAACGCGGTGGAAAGCGCATCTGCGACGGCGGCGGAATCCGCAAAAACAGTCACAGACAGCATTCCATCGACCGGCTGGCCATTCCGAGGGTCGAGAATATGGCCATAGCGGCGGCCTTCATGACGAAAGAACTGGATATTCGATCCGCTGGTCGACATAGCCTGATCACGCAGCAAAACCGTTCCAAGCCGTTTTTTTGTGAATAGCGGATTGCCAATCCCAACCGGCCAACCAGACTGACCATGATGTTTTCCACGAGCAATAAGGCTGCTGTGACCGCCATGCAGCAGAAACGAATCCGGGGCATCCTGAGTTTTCAAAAGCCACTCCGCTGCGGTGTCCAGTGCGTAGCCTTTGCCGATCGCCCCCGGATCCAGTTGCAAGCCTTCGACAGCGAATTGGACGCCGCAACGATCATCATCCAGTTGCAGGTAGTGACTTCCTGAAAGCTCCAATACGGCTGCGATTTCCTGCTCAGTCGGAATGCGCTGTGCCGCTCGACATTCTCGCCACAACTTAATTTGAGCGCCCGCCGTAATATCAAACGCGCCGTTCGTCTGGTCAAACAACGTTTTTGAAATCTGCAGCAACTCCCAAAACGCCCGCGGCACACTCACCATTTCTGAACCGGCATCGCGATTCACTCGCGAAATCTCGCTAGCGGGTTTATAGATACTCAGCCAACCTTCGATTTCATGAATCAGTTCCAGCACAGCGCCAACGGCGGTTACCTGTGCGTGTCCGCCCGGATTCATGATCGCTGAAAAATCACACGCCATCGCACGGGTCGCCACCCGAACCGTGCTGCCGCCGGTCGGCACAACCGAAGAAGGCTCACTGCTTGCATCAACCCCATCTGCGGTTGGCCTCAACAAGCCCAGAAAATCACGCCGGTTTCTTGACGCTTCAGACATTGCGATCACTTCGCATTAGTAAACAGTGAGTTCTCATAGGACGACCGCAGATCTACTCCGGTACCTGTCAAATTTTAACGCTCGTGGGATCAAGAACCCAGCTCATTGTCACCGGATGCTTCCGAATCCTCTGACACATCATCTTTATTCCCGTCACTGAATGATGAAAACACGGGGCGTTCAATAGATCCGGCCATCGGACGCACGGCAATTGTACGACTCACAAAGTGACCCAACTGAGTCTTCGTTGTCCGCAGTGCCGCGCGTCCTCCGGGCAACAGAAACAGGGACACAGAACGCGCCAGCGATGAAATCACAAACACGGCCAGATATGCTTCTCGACCGCCACCGAATGAACTCAAACACGCTGCGCCAATCAACGTCCCCAACACCATCGCGGCTGAATTTCCAAGATTGTACAGCGTAAGAATATGCACCCGCTGGTCTCGAGGAATCTGGCGAAAAAACTGCAGTAACATCGCCAGCTCATAACACCCCCAGACCATCCCGCTCGTCAGCTGCACCATTGCCAGAAACCAAAACGACTGTGATACAGCCCAGAAACTGCTGATGGGAATAATGCCCACGCCGCCAATCCACATCAGCCGCCCGACGCCGGCGGAATTTGCAATTCGCCCTGCCCACGGCAATGAAATCATTTTTCCAAGGTAGCCAATCGACATCAGCAACATGTAGTCAAACCACGACTGCTGAAGAGTCTGCCTCATGAATGGCGTGAAGTACGGCCCTGCGATAAACACGCCCGTTTGCACGGTCAAAAGATACAGAACAAAACGTCCGGCTGGCCCCGGGCGCTGCACGCTCGACAACAGGTTTTTTACCGGCCCACGACTTGCGACCAAAATCGGACCACGCGTACTAACCTCGCCAATCCCTTCTGATTGCAGCGAAAGCATCAATGCCGATACAAACCTTGACATACCGCCAATACCAAACAGCACCGCAAAGATGGCGACCGCCTGATCCGATCCATCAAAGGATCTCAACAGCATGCCGCCACAAAACAAACCGACTAATACGCCAACGTGACTCAGCCGACTGCGCCGCGAAAAAAAACCGGCTCGCAGATGCCCGGGCACCAGATCTTCCACCCAGGTATTCCAGGCCGGCCCCGTCGACAATCCCGCACCCCAATAGGTGGTGGCCGGAACAAAAAAGACCCACGTTGGAACGTTCGGGAAAAACACGAGCGCCGCCAAAAACACCAGACTTGCTGCCTGAGCCGACGACATCAGGACAACAAACCGCCGATAAGATCCAATCCAGCGAATCATCGCGGGTGCCAGCAACTGCAGCAGACTTCCGGTCAGCAGCGGAACAGTCGCAATCAACGCCGCGGCGAACTCACCGCGGCCCGCCGACAACATAAACGCGGGAAGATAGGTCTCGCCAATCCCCACCATAATGCTGAACGAAAACCCATCCGCGTTCATCGCGCGAAGATTACGGCGCAAATGGCTTCGTTGAGGCAACTCTGAAACAGTGGAGGACATAAACTTTGATTCGGTGACAGCAATAAACTTAGAACAACACGAATAAAACTGCGGCTTGTCGTCACCAAAAACAAATCGAGCCTCAACCGATTGGCAGCAACCTATCACCCAGAAAAACAGCATCGCACTCAAACAGCCGTAGAACCGATGGCGAACTTCTAACTTCAGCAACAATTAGAGTGTGCGACACGGATTTCCTGTGACGGATCTCTTCTGATTGTCGCAACGCCCGACTATGCCTCAATCTCTGATTCGCGACAAAGCTACTCTTTGAAGCACAATTCGGTTTGTTGTTGCGGCAACCGAGCAACAACGGACAACAAACGTTCGGTACAAAACTCTGAAGAACCTGGTATACCCAGTTTTTTGCAGGCTTCGATAAACGCGTCCATCGCCACTGAATCCGCAAGGATATCCTGAATGCTGCTGTCCGCGACACTGCTAACAGCCTTTGTCGATCGCCAGGCGGCCAGGAGACCATCGTCAATGGCTTCAGCAATTCGCTGATCAATTGGCAGCGAACTTGGTTCATTCGCCGACATTTGTTCCTGTTTTTGGCGGGTTTTGCTGTTCGCTCTGCCCTGCCAGGTTTGGGGGGCTGACATCTTGGGCTCGGGGGCACCCGTCAGTTCGTCGCCAGCATTTATCAGCAGCAATCGCTCAGTTCCAGCCTTCATGTATTCTTCGGAAAGCTCGAATCCCACAAATTGGCGGCCAAGCTTCTTCGAAACAATCAACGTCGACGCGCTGCCAGAAAACGGGTCCATCACAACGCTATCTTCGTCAGAACACGTTCGAATAATCCGACCAAGCAACTGTTCCGGCATCTGACATCCGTGAAAACCCGCTCGCTCTTTGAAAGTGCCGGCCACGCGAGGAAAATACCAATCGCTTTCGGTGGGCAAAAAACATTCCCCCAAATCCTGTGGCCGCAAAGCAAAGGTCTGGACAACAGACGGAGGAATAATCCACGTATCATCCGGCAAGCGGCCATCCGGGTTGCCCCGCTTATCGTTGTAGACCAGCATTCTGGCCGACGGGACGCGGTTCTCAAGATCTTTAGCGCGGAAGGTGAATTTTTCGCGATCCTTCACAAAGTGAAACAGATGCGTGTGCGAACGCGTGAACTTGTTCTTGCAGTTAACGCCAAATGTGTAATACCAAATCACCCAACTGCGGCAGTGGAAGCCAATTTTCTGAGCTTCAATTTTCAATTCAGCAGCAAAGTCATCGCCAATCGCCAGCCAGAACGTACCGTCCGGTTTTAGTGCTCGATGAGCGGCCGACATCCAGTCGTTGGACCACTTCAGATAGTCCTCAGCCGCCAACTTGTCTTCGTAGACGTCATACTTATACCCAATATTAAACGGAGGATCGGCAAACACCAAATCCACACTGCCCTGCGGCAGCGAATTCATGCCTTCGATGCAATCGCCATTGTGAATTTTGCCAAGCTTCGATTTCATTATTTCCTCCGAGTAACAGAACTATAGCCTTTGCAACCCGGCCGCGCAACTGCTGACCGGCGCGAAGTTCAAGTCCGACAAAACAGATCTACGGGGCACGACAACTTTGAATCAAAGACGAAGATAATCGTGTCCTTTGCGAACGATCCAGAAATTATGGTCAATCGTCATCCAGCTTTCCGGCTCGACTCCAAGACCATCTGCAACGCGGTTGATATAATTGAAATACCCAACCACCTGAACCGCAACAGTAACCTGCTGATCAGAAAAACCTGCGTCGTTCAACTTAACAACGTCAGCTTTCGACATGTCACCCGGCGTTAGTGTCAGCTTTACAGCGTAATCACACAACGCGTGGTCTGCGTAACTGAGTTCAGCAGTGCGATAGTCATAGATCAGACGCTGTGCAGCAGTTTCATTTCCGGACTCCAGACCGAAGTCCCTCGCGTGCGACAGCGTTCAGTAGAAGCATTCGTTCACGTTGCTGACCACCGTCGCCAGCATTTCGCGTTGTGCCGAACTTAATGCATTCGGCGACTTCATCAGGTGAATGTAAAACCGAAGCGACTCACGAAGCAGCGCTGCATCCTGACACTGCACCCGCAGAATGTTAGCGATGTAGCCCGCTCGCTGCTGGCAGGATTTATAGATCTTTTCCAGTTCACCGGTCGCATCGTCTTCGTCGATCTGGCGAATATAAGGCATCACTTACTTCAGCTTGATTTCATCGACAGGTGAACTCACAAGAACCGTCAGAGTCTTATCCGGAGCCAACGAAAAAATCGTGCGGATATGAGGATCAGCAATCAACAGATTCTCGCCACTTCGGCACAGCCCGACGGGGCGATCCAACGGCTCTCCGACGACCCACTTTTCTTTCTCGCCATCGGCCGTCACTTTCCACACACAATGTTCGTAGTTGTCGGTGACAAAGAAGCTTCCGTCATCAGTTCGCACAATGTTATGAGGCAGATTAAATGGGTGGCCCTTGATGAATGGTTCGATCTTGCCATCTGGAGTCACCTTTTGAATCTGACCATCTTTACTGGATGTCGACAGCACCCACAAATTGCCATCAGGATCCAGAGTTAGCCCGCGAGGAGAATTGATGACCGCAAATTCCTGAGGTTCCTTCGATCCTTCTTTCGGCATTTTCCAGATGCGATGCAGTTCCAGATCGGCGGTATAAATGGTGCCATCCGGCGCAACCGCCATCGCCATCGGAATTCCGATCCAACCATTGGTGAGTGGCTGAGGCTTGCCTTCTTCATCAAAACGATAAACTTCGCGAGTTGACGAATCACCGGCCAGCAGCTTGCCTTCGTGATCGAAGGCCAGGCAGCGCACTGCATTTAATGGAGTGCGAAACTTTTTCGAGCCTTGAAAGAAAATGCTTTTCTTACCGCCTTCAACCTTCCAAATCCCCGGCAAGTTGCGGTCGGCGACATAAATAATGCCGTCCGCTGTTGCCGCCACGGCCAACGGGTAATTGAATTCCGTCGGTGCATCCTGAGCATTCACGACAGCTGCAATAAAGACGACAAGCATTGAAAATAGATGTTTCACAGTAAAATCGCTTTTATATTTGAGTCGCGGGTTACCCGGTAATTTTGCTGTCTGCACCGAAATCGTGGTGTTGTCTTAGTTTCGACGCATCGCGTTCCAGAATGGCTGCCGAGAATATTCGCGAGTCTGCCATTCTTCGATATACTGCCTGTAGTCCGGCGAATCCGGAACCAGGTCGTCAGGTGCGAAAGGATACCGAGTCATCGCCCGAAATGGGAATGGTTCTGACGACTGACCGTAAATTGTGTTCAGATCCGCGTCTTTGTCGTACCCCACGTTTCTAAGTACAAAATCGCGTTTCCAACCCCGTGGTACGGGCGTTTGCGGAATGGCGAACTCAACCGTTAATGCGTCACCGGGCCCCATTACGACCATTCTATCATCGTGATCGGCCAGTAATGAAGCCGTATTTCCGTAACGCGTAAACCTTCCAGCAATCGGCGGCCAGCGAGGCTCTGTGGTAACTGACTGGTAATCGTAACCTTCGGGAGCACGCCCGTTGCGAAACAAAGCGTTGTCACCATAAGTTCTGTGGCTGAAGCCTCGATACCGCAAGTCGCCACCAACCAGTTCGCAGGGCTGAGCGTTAGTTTCCGCCTCGGTTTCGTCAACCGTGAAGAACGCTTTATCCCAGTAAAGTTCCATACTGGATTTCAGGCGAAATCGATAATCATCGCCGGAAAAAATGTCTGATATATCAATGACCATTGCCTTCGTTTTGCCGCTTGGGAAACCGATGAACGGTCGCACAACCTTCCAGCCGCCCGTGCCGTCGGGAACTTCAATCGATGGTGGCGCTGGCGGGCTCAAACTGGGATTCTGTTCAATGCCCAGATTCAACGAAGTGTCAGTTGGAAAGATCCAGCCAAGCAGAAACAGTCGGACGTTTTGCGGCGAGGAAAGCTCACCAAGGTCAAATTCCATCGCCCATTCGTCCGTCAGCCCCTGCAGCACTCGACCTTCAAACGCCTGCACATAATTGCCATCAACAGCCGTCAGCCCCGGCAGCAGATCGTTGCCTCGACCATCTGTCACAGCAACTGGCAGGCGAGCATTTCTCACGGTATGAATCCTGTGTTCTGCCATGCTGGGGGGACCAACTTTTTCGTTGGTAAAGATCTCCACATCTGCGGGATGATCGATGGACGTTAGCTGCACCTGATCGAAGTACGCGACTTCCCAAAGCTCTTCCGTTAACTGCAAAACATAGGTTCCGTCTTTTTCTGCCAGCGCTTCGCCTGGAATTAGCAGGTTCTCCCATTCGCGAGTCGGAGCGATTTCGCCATTCGCCTGCACCAGGCCAATCGGCGCGGCCCACAAACAGTCGCTGAAGTACTCGAAGCGTTCGCCTGTCCAGGTATAAATGTAAGGGCAGGAACCTTTCAATATCTGCGGAGCGAGAATGCCAATGCGAGGCTGCAGTAGATCCGGCACAGTCACGTTTTGCGGTATACCGTCTGTCCAGATAATACGAATCGCATCGGCTTTCTTTGCCTTGCCCAACCCCAGGCGAATTTTCGAATTAGTAATCACCTCCGAATGATATAAACCGCCGGAACGCATTTCGATGACTGAGCCAATGCCATGCATGTTGACTCGATTGGATGGAAACTGAGGGTCGTCAGGAACTGCTCGTGCAACAACGTCAATCCAGTTATTCACGTTGCCTCCGTCATTTAATAACATACCAAGCGAGCCGTCTTTCGCGCTGGCGTAGACGATGTCCAGATCACCATCATCATCAATGTCAGCCGCGGTGGCATTTGACATCACTATTGAGACCACAGGAAACCCGGCCGAGTCTGACGCTCCGCCAGCCAGGCCTCGCACACACATTGTTTGATCTGCAGAAAGACACAATGCGTCGGTTGTGCCATCGTTGTCGAAGTCGGCCGTGACGATCTTTGACAATGCCAACTTCAGGCCAAGTGCATTCGCATCGATTCGCTTCCAAAGTCGACCGGAACCAGACTGTTGCACAATGGCGAATGGCCCCTGCGCTGCTGTTGAAGACTGTTCAGCCAGCCAGCGAAACCGACCGTGCAGCATATTTTCCAGCACGCCAAAGCCAGCTGACGTGCCGTCGGTCAATACTGAAATGCCAACCACATCCATGGCCGCGTCCTGATTCCAATCAACGATTGCCAGCGACTGCATTCCATGTTCCGGCAGCGAAGCAGAATCATTCATATTCTGAAACACGGTGCCGTCAATATTCTTCCACAACGTCATGCCGGCATTTGTCGCAAACACCAGATCCAGATCTCCATCAGCTTCCAGATCGGCAGCAACAATATCATTGACGTTTTGAATGGCTTCCTCCTGCGGAATGACGCTCAGCGTTCGACCACCGCCTTCTTCCAGGCCGTTGCGAAAGATTACAACACCACTGTCGCCCCACGCGATGACATCAAGATCTGTGTCATACCAGCGATCTTTGCCCGCCGGATCATGAGGAATCTTTTGATCTCCATCGGCGTCTCGAAGAATCGACGGATTCTTGATGTCGCTCAATGCTTTGTCAAAATCTCGATCAATGTCGGCCAGCAGAAATCCGGTAACTTCAACGTTCGCTTCGGGCGACGTCATCAGCAACTTCCAGTCAGCCTGCAAATCCGTACCGCGCGAATAGACTTCTATTCTGCCTTCGCGAGCAACAACCAATTCATCAAAGCCATCCAGATTCAGATCCTGCAACTCAACCTGAGTCACTCCGCCGATCTGCGGCAACCCCTCCGTCGGCACAAAAGCTTTAATGACGGTGAGTTCCGGCTTAGGGATGGCTCCGGCTTTGTCTGCGGCATTCAAAAACTCTTCGTCGAATTCCAGCAGCAGATATTCCAACAGATTTTTGTTCAATCGGCGTTGATCCATCTGAGCCGAAATTTCCGGCAGCAGCAGATTCCCCGTCATCATGGCCGGGCCCATTAGCGTAGCGGTGTTGCTGCCATCAAAGCCATCCAGCGCTTTCGTAATAGTCTGCACGAGATCCATTCGACGCTGTTTTTTTATGGACTCATTCAAAGGTGCTAACAGCTTTATTGCCGCCTTCAGGGTATCCGTAATCTGCAACGCGGCCTTCTTAGTCGGCTCGTTCTTTGACTTCAAACACAATGCCTGTCGCTGCATCAGTTTCTGTAAAGCAAACAGATTTTCCGGAGCGAGCTCGAAAGACTTTTGAAGCGATTTCAACAACGCGGCCGATTTCGGTGAATCTGCGTTTGAATATTCACCGCTGCCATCCATCGCCATCGCCAGAGCAAACTGAAAGTCCGCCACCTGAGGAAGTGCGTCGGCAGCTTTTTGCAGCAACGACCGCCCTTGTTCAAAGCTGGGCTGTTCTGGTGAATCGGTGTGTACTAGCAACTTCCCCATCAACAAATCAGCCAGCGATTTGTCAAAATCGTCAGTAGCGAAGGCTCGAAATCCTGCAATTGCTGCCTGAGCCGAACTCACGGCCGCACGATACGCGACGATGTTTTCATCTCCGCCAGATCTAGTAAACGGCGATTCCCGGTCGATCAATGCGAGCACTCGGGCAACGGCAAGATTTCTTTGAGCCAATCGATTTTGGGGAAGCAAAGCCGCGAGATCGGCGAGACCCTTTTCTGCTTCAGCCCATTCCTTGTTTTCAAGATGGGCCATACCGCGATTCTTCAATTCAAACGCAGTGTTGTAGTCGGCTTTCGTAAGTAAACTGGCTGAAGCCTCGCCGCCAGCACCGTTTTCACTTTCAACGGCTCCTCCGGATTCGTCATTTCGGCAACCCGAGATTGCGGTCGCGACCACGATAAACAGCAGAGAACAAACGATACTTCTCAACATAATATTCCTCGCTTGCGCAGTCGACACCAACCAAACGTGCTTCTTCTTATCACTCCAATGCCTAAGTACGCAGCTTACCCGCTTCCGTGCCGAACAAAAACGCTACTCCACCACGAATTGCTGCACAAACCAGCTCGCCGTTGTTGCCAACGACTTCAAGACCGCCCCTTCGAACGCGGGGGCTCGCAGATAAAGCGGAATCAATCATTCCAGGCTTGCGAAATTCGGCCCGGCACCCAGAATGTCTCAATTACAACCACAAAGCTGAGAACAACTAATGCTGATTCCCATTATTCTGGAGGACCTGAAACAAGCTCGAATGTACGCTAACGATATGCTGAGCCACGTTGACGAATCGCTGTGGTTTCGACAACCCGCCGAAGGAATCAACCATGTCGCGTGGCAGGTCGGACACATGACAATCGCCCAATACGGGTTATGCCTGAAACGTGTTCGAGGCGTGCGAGAAGAAGACAACAATCTGTTTGATGTTCTGGAATTCGGAGAACTGTTCGGAAAGGGCTCAGCCCCTTCGCCCAGCGAACACGACTATCCCACGCCGGTTGAAATTCGCACAGCGTTTAACAACGTCAATGCTCACGTCGAACGCGAAGTTGCGGCTCTGGACGAATCGGTGCTAAGCGAATCTGCCGGGCCGGAACACCCGATGTTCGGCACCAAAGGCGGCTCGCTGCGATTCAGTGCCAAGCACGAAATGCTGCACATTGGCCAGATTGGATTGCTCCGACGTTTCCTCGGATGCACGTACATTCGATAGACGAAGCCTCGCCAGCAATGCGAATCCCCGAAAACGTTTGCTGCCGCTGTCAAAAAATCTACCGGAACAGGCACATCGTGAGCGAAGAAAATCCCTACAAAGGTCCGGCCACTGAAAGGCAATCCCCAAGCATTCGCGATGAATTTTCGCGGACCATCAAATTCCTGAATATGCTCTCATGGCTGGTCCCCCTCGCCATACCAATAGTAGTCGCCTACATGCTGTTTTCGGCAACACTCGGCTCCATTCTATTCGGCGTGGCGGTGCTGTTTTCCGTGTTCATGGGACTGATTAAGAAGCCGAAGCGTGGCAGCTTTAACAAGTCTCCGAAGTAGTAGACCTTCCAATGTCAGCAAAACGCAGCATTTGATGCGGTCGTTCAAAAATCCCCGAACGAACTCTCGACATGGTGCCCCCAACAGCACTTAAATCGCCGCTGTCCGATACACAGCCAAAGTACGCCCGCCGCCGAAAAACCGACCGACCAGCAGCCCCGCTTATTCCTCCGACTGCCTCAAACTGTTAGTGTTTGCCAAAATCTCACTAAGCCCCCAATGGAAGCTGCCATGCGTTGGCTCTATTACAATAAGCTGGAATCATCCGCTCACGACCACATTGTTCGCCAGATCGATTTGTGGTGGCGAGAATTCTCGCGCAACGTCGATCGACTGGACGCCCTGTTTCGGCAGGACGAACAATGGGACCTGGCCGAATGGATGCGTCGACAGCTGCAGGCCATTGATCCAAAACTGATGTGGGAATACGGCCGGGCGTTAAACAGTCAAGGCCATCGACTGGTGATCACGCCGGAAATCAACAGCGAACTGCGACCTCTGGCGAACGAGATAATTGCTCGAGCGCCGGTCATCGATGGCTGGGAATTTTACACCTATCGAGTTCCCGAAGATGTTGAGGCGATGCTGCAAACGGTGAAGGCTCGATCCAACCTTGACATCACCGATGTCAAGGTTGCGGTCGCCATTGGTCAGCACAACCGGATCGACCTTGCGTTTCGCTGGAAACGACTTCCAGAAGACGAAGACGAGGCATTCAATGCCGCGTTTGTAGCCGCCGAAACTTTGTTGGGCGAACAACTGCTTGATCGTTGGGTTGGCACCATTGATCTTGTCGACGACGGCAATCCGGTAGAGCACGCACAACGATTTCTGCCGATGGACCGACTTAAGCCAACCTTCGATTCACTGGTCGACAGCACCCGAGCTCAATTGCCGTCGGAACCGTATTCTGCCTTCGCCGACGAAGGTCGCTGGGCAGTATTAAAGCTGGAACCGGAAGAAGCTCGGGACTATCCGGAACGCTACGACCTGCTAACGTCCGTCACCTGCAATCCGGACTTAACGGGCGCAACGTTTTCCAGCGGCCCTTTCTTTTCCGAACGCTATAGTCGTTGTAACGAAACGTTTTGCTACATCAAAATCGATGGTACAACAGACTCTCCCGACATGAGCTTTCATGATCGCGAAGACATGGAAGAAGCCGCTCGCAATGCACTGGAAGCTCAGGATGCGGGCGGCCTTGTAGGAGGTGGCACCGGTCTGCGATACAGCTATATCGAACTGGCACTCACAGACGTTGAACGAGGCACAACGGCTGTTCGCCGAGCCATGAGAGAAGGCAATGTCCCGCGCCGCTCATGGATTCTGTTCCACGACGCTGACCTTGCTGACGAATGGATCGGTATCTACGAAGACTCCCCTGCTCCGCCGATGGAGAAAGTCGAACGGTAGAGCTATCAGTCCATATCAGTTCCTCATGCCGTTCAAAAGTCGCTTTTCCGAAGCAGAAAACAAACTAAACAACGTAGTAAAAACTACCACTCTGCCACAGCCAATTTTCCGTTTAACAGTTCCTGACACGAATGGCACCTTTGTTCCGTCTCGACGCGACCATGTCCTTTTCCCATCGGCTCTGCAGACTGACGCTCTGCTTCAAATTGTTGTTGCATCCATGTGGGAACGCCTTCATGTCCGCGAAGGCGGAAGTGATGTTTTGCAGAAGTGTGAGCTGATTCTCTTCACCACGAAGAAGTAATGCCGTTCGTCGTGGAGGCACGGGCTATCAGGGACGTTTCAGAGTGTTTGAACTGTTGCTGATTACCGAACCTGTCCAGCGACGTATCCAGACCCACGCAACAGCAGCTGAAATAAGAAGCCTTGCCATTCAGGAAGGCATGCGTCCGATGAGACTGGATGGACATCGCATGATTCGCGAAAGCATGACCACCATTGAAGAAGTCGCTCGCGTCACTGGCGAAATTTGAGCCTGTCGTGTATCCAACAGTAGCCATTGTCCCCTCGGATATCCGGAAGGACAATGGATCAGGCCCTCATTACCATGCGACCGTTATGCTCGGTTCTGTCCGGGTCAGGCTGTCGCCAAAAGTTCGCGAGCTTCTCGACGAGCTCGGAAGCGGTCAGCGTTCTCGGCCGTCATTGAACGATGATCGTCGATGCTGTGTGGCTGGCCCGCTACCACGCTGAACAGCCGTCCCAAATCCTTCACAAGCTTACACCAGATCTCCGCCGATATTCCAAGCCGCTCAAACAGTGGAGCGAACTTTTTCGGCGTGGCCCCACGCTTGCCTTCACGCTGCTGACGAGCCGTCCAATCCAGCAACTACAGGTAATCGGCTGTCGACATCGGCAGGAATCCCTGGTTGCTGCACCGAGCTCCCGCTTTGTGAACGTTCGGCCCCGTCTCACCAACACGCCTCTGCAATTCCACCTGAGCCAAATGCCGACCGCTACGTCGCGTTCCCGAGCCGCCCGGCGCTAGCCGCGGTTTGTCAGCACGATCTACCTTCCCTGAAACCCGAACCTCGTCACCCGAGACCCGCCCCTTCAAATCAACGGCCCGCTGTTGAGCCGACGTGAAGTCGCTGTCTTCAATCGTTTCCGCCAAAGCCGCTCGAATCGGGTTTAGATCAACGTACGCCGCACACGCCAGAACCGCAGTTTCATCCAGCAGACGCACTGCTCGAAAACGGGCCGGCCAAAACTTACCCACCTCTTCATCTTCTGCATTCGCACGTTGAGCAATGTTCTCACTCAACAGCCGCATCCACCACGAAACATCACTCATACGACTCCAGATATCCGCCACCTTTTCCTTGTTGTTGCGAATCTGGTTCAGTTCGAATTCCGTCGGTTCTTTCGGCTGACGATTCTCATCGCGTTCCACCGGACACAACATTAGCCACCGCTTTGCCACCTCGGTGTCATCCCATTCCGAGACAACATCCGGCCGAGATCTTAAAACCAAGTGAAGATGGTTCGACATAATCGCTTGGCAAGGCAAATCAATCGCAAAGTACTTCGCCTGCAGAACCAGCTGGTCATCAATCCACAGCTTGCGGTGATCGTAGTTCTTTTCTGTGACGGGATCGTCCCCCAGCAAGAAGCAACGCCGCACGACACGATTCATCACATGCACAATCGCCACTGCGTCCGCAGCAAACAGCTCAGCACGAGCCAAACGAGCCATCAACCCCACACTTTCAACAGCAAAAATACGGCCCATAAGCCAGAACAGTGCAAAATCCGACCCAGCCTGTCAACAAGATCCTGTGTCGAATGGCGTTGTCCACGGGTATTTTGCGTTTTTGCGACCGTGAATTGCCGCGACCGCGCAGCGTTGAAGAACGCGATCCGTCGCGTTCATAAATTTTAAGTTTTTTTACGCATGCAGACATGACGTCGATGGCGTGAC